>NZ_CP119802.1:0-330943 GCF_029338355.1 Halosegnis marinus | reverse complement strand
CGTGAGGACGGAGCGGATGCGCTCGAACTCGCCACGGCGTATGCGCATGTGCATACACACCACCCCCGAACCCTTAGCTACCCGTCAGACAGGCGTCGGACGCTCGGGCGGGCGAAAACGGGGGGCGGCGCGCGGCCGTGCCCCGTGCCGTCCGTCCGACAGAACGTGTCACACGCGTTCGCTCACGCGGGCGTGTCGTGCTCGCTCGCGAAGTCGCGCTCGCGGCGGTACTGCTCGACGAACTCGGCCACGTCGAACTGGAGCATCTGCTCCTCGAACTCCGAGACCGCCCCGTCGTCCTCGGCGTGGCTCACCGCGTGTTCCATCAGCTCGACGAGCAGTTCGACCGCTATCTCGTGGAGCCGCCGGGAGTCGAAGTCCGTCACCCACACCATCGCGTACCCGACCTCGCCGTCGTCGCTCACGTCCGCGGAGACGACGGCCTCGGGGAACTCCTCCAGCACGATGCCCATGAGGTGGGTCATGGAGAACTCCCGCTCGCCGGTCGTCTCCACCGTCGCCCGGAGGGTATCGACGAGGAACTCGGGGACGAACCGCGACAGGGGATGGACGTCGACGACGACGGCGTGGTCCTCGCCGCAGTCGCAGCCGAACTCCCGCAGTCCCATGTCGAGGTCGTAGACCCGCTTCTCCTCGCCGCAGGGCAGGTCGAGGACCTCGCCGCGGCCGCCCGGCACGCGTGGCTCCGCCATACCCGCCATCGTCGCGCGCGACGTAAAAGGTCGTCTACCCGCTCTCGGACCTCACTCCGGCTCCGGCAGGTCGTCGGCCCCCAGCGGCGCGTCGTAGGGGTCCGCGTCGTCGGCCCCGTCCTCGTTCCCCTCCCCCTCGATGCCGTCGCGGGCGGCGACGTAGGCGCGGCCGACGACGCCGGCGGACAGGAGGTTCCCGAGGCCGATGGCGACGCCGCCGAGCAGGAGCCCCGGCGTGCCGGGGACCGTGGCGGCGAGCAGCCGCGGCGAGAGGTACAGCGCGAGCAGCAGCGAGACGACGCCGAGCACCTCGAACCGCCGACCGGCGGCGAGCCCCCACGCCGTCGAGAGCGCCTCGACGGGACCGGCGTCGTCCACCGCGATCGCCGCGTGCGCGAACAGCAGCGAGACGGCGAGGAACACGCCGGGGAGGACGAACGCGGCGAGGCCGACGGCGACCAGCCCGCGCACGAGGACTCCGACGAGGAAGCCGACCGCGACGGCCCGCCCGACCCGCCGGGTCGCGGCCGCGCGGAGACCGTCCCCGGTCACGGCCCGGAGCGCGACGACGGCGGCGTACTCGGCGACGAGCGCGACGGCGAGGAAGAGGAGGAGCGAGCCGCCGTACGAGAGCCCGAGCGCCAGCGGCGTGTCGCCCATCGTCGCGAGGTTCGCCTCGATGGTCGCCGGGTCGACGCCGAGCGCGCGGTACTGCTCGACGAGGGCGGGCCGGAGGGTCGCGTCCCCGACGGCGGCCGCGAGCAGCGTCTCGCGGGCGACCACCGTGGCGACGCCGACGGCGAGGAACAGCGCGGCGAGCGCCGCGCCGACCCGGCCGCGGAGCTCGCGCAGGGCCTCGACGAGGGCGGTCGCGCCGTCCATCTACGGCCAGTCGTCGCGTTCGTCGTCGCCCTCGCGCTCGGCGCGCGTCGTCTCCGGGTCGCCGAGGTCCCACTCGGCGGCCTCGGCGGCTCGCTCGACGGGGAGGAACTCCCAGCCGACCTCCTCGGCGACGGCCTCGTCGTCGCCGTCCGTCGTCCCGATGAGGACGTGGCGGTCCGTCTCGAACTGGCGCTTGACGTTCTCCAGCGACTCCGCCTTGCCGCGGGGGCCGGAGAAGAAGTCCTGCCGGATGCGGTTCTTCCGGGTGAAGTTGGTCACGACGTAGGTGGGCTTGTCGCTCACCACGCCGACGTACTCGCTCCACGTCCGGGCGTCGGCGAAGACGGCCTCGGGGTCCGCGAGCCGTTTGAGCGCCTCCAGCTCGAACGCGAGCGTCATGTCCGCGGAACCGCCTTGCATGCCTAGTCGGGGGTCGCCCCCGGGCGAAAACGCTTCGGTCTCACCGACGGATGAACCGGGAGAGCTTCTCCGACAGCGACTCCTCGCCCAGCTTCAGGTAGTAGGCGTCGCCGCGGTCCTCGTAGTAGTCGTCCACGCGCCGGACTATCTCGAAGCCGATGCCCTCGTAGAAGGCGACGGCGCTGCGGTTCGTCGTCCGGGCGTGGCAGGTGACGGCGCCGTAGTCGTCCGCGACCTCCGCGACGAGGTGTTTGCCGTACCCCTCGCCGCGGTGTTCGGGGGCGACGGCGAGAAAGAGGATGTACCCGTCCCGGCGGACCGAGGCGAAGCCGACGAGGTTCTCGCCGTCCAGGTCGCGCTCCACGAGCGCGTAGGTGGTCGAGCGCCGGTAGGCGTCGGTGAAGAAGCCGCGGCGCTGGCGCAACACGCCCTCCTCGCGGCGGATGCGCTCCTTCAGTGCCCACGCGTCCTCGACGAGCGAGTCGTCCCCCCGCTCGAAGACGCGCAGTTCTATCGTGGCACTCACTGACGGGCGGTACTCGGCCGGCGAGTATAACTCCAACGCCACGGCCGGAACGCTTTCGGCGCGGCGCGGAGTGGGACGACCATGCCACCCGCTTCGCCCGACGAGGGGTCGAACGGCGAGGAGCGGCCGGTCCCCGACGTCAGCCCGCGGCAGGCGGTGCGCCGGTCGCTCATCACCGGCACGGCCATCGTCCTCCCGCTCGCGGTGACGCTGCTCATCCTCAACTTCGTTCTCGGCTCCATCTCCGACCAGCTCAACCCTCTGACGAACGCCATCCAGGACAGCACGTTCGTCGCCCCCGACACGCAGGCGCTGCTCATCGAGGCCGTCACGGTGGCGGCGCTGCTCGTCGTCATCCTCGTCATCGGCTTCGCCGTCGAGTACTCCCAGCGCGGCGAACAGCTGGGCGACGTCTTCGACGACCTGATGGCCGCCATCCCCGGTATCGGCTCCGTCTACACCTCCTTCAACGAGATGTCCGAGATAATGCTCGACTCCGACACGGACAGCTTCCAGGAGGTGAAGCTGGTCGAGTACCCGGGCAAGGGGTCGTACACGGTCGCGTTCAAGACGGCGGACACGCCCGGCGTCATCGAGACCGACACCGGCCACGAGGACATGGTGACGCTGTTCATGCCGATGGCTCCGAACCCCGTGATGGGCGGGTTCGTCATCCACGTCTCGACGGACCGCGTCGTCGACGTGGACCTCACCGTCGAACAGGGTATCCGTTCCATCGTCACCTCGGGGGTCGCCATCGGCGGCGAGGAGACTCCCGAACTCCGCGGCCTCAGCGAGTCGGAGATGCGCGAACTCGGCCACATCGAGCGCATCGACCAGCAGACGACCCCCGAGCGGGAGTCCCCCGACGTGCGCCACGACGACAGCGGCTTCGAGGACCACACCGAGGAGTACGACGCCTCCGTCTCGCCCGAGCACTCCGACACGCCGGGGAAGATAGCCGAGCGCGAGCGCGACGGCGGGCGCGACGCGACGGAGACGGTGCCCGCCGAACAGGCCGGGCGCGACTCCGAGCGGCGCGAGACGACCGAGGAGACGCCAGCGGAGGCGTCGGGCCGCGACGAGGCGACCCGCGAACCGACCGACGGGACCCCCGCCGAACGGTCGGGCCGCGATGACGAGTGACACGACGTTCGCCCTGCGCGAGCACACCGCCGACGTGGCCGTCGAGGCGACCGGCCCCGACCTCGGGGCGCTGTTCGCCGCGGTCGCGGACGGCCTGACCGCCGCCCAGACCGACGACCTCCCGGCCGGCGGCGACCGTTTCGACCTCCGGGTCGCGGCGGAGTCCCGCGAGGCCGCGCTGTTCGAGTACCTCGACGAACTGATCTACGAGCGGGACGTGCGCGGCGTCCTCCCCTGCGACAACGAGGCCGCGGTGACCGGGACGGGCGACCGCTGGGTCGTCGAGGCGAGCGCGCGCGGCCTCCCGCTCGACGCCGTCGCGGCCCGCGAGGTGAAGGCCGTCACCTACTCCGAGATGGCCGTCGAGCGGGTCGGGTCGGGGTGGCGCGCCTACGTCGTTCTCGACGTGTAGCGCCGCTGGGTTTTCCAATCGGGGCGGTGTAGCCCCGTGTATGTCCGCCTTCGAGCCGGCACACGTCGACTACGTCGTGCCGCCGCCGTCCGAGGCCGCCGACGCCCTGGAGTACGTCCTCGGGGTCGTGTCCGACCCGGCGAACGCCCTGCTGCTCGCGGGGGGGACGCTCGCGGCCCTGCTCGCGCTCGCCGGGGCGACGTACGCCCGCGGCCGCGTGCCGGACCTCGCGGTGCTCGCCGACACCCTCGACGGCTACCGCGACCTCGTGCCGTGGATGCTCCGGCTCTCGGTGGGACTCCCCACCCTCGGGGCCGGCTTCGCCGGCTACTACCTCTCGCCCGCGGTCCCGACTGGGAGCGTCAGCGAGGCGCTGACCGCCGCCTATCCCGACGTTCTCGCCCCGCTCGTCGCCCCGCCGGTCGTCAGGCTCCTGCTCATCGGCGTCGGGTTCGCCCTCCTCACGGGCTTTCTCACCCGCGCGACGGCCGCGGTCGGGGCGCTGTTGTGGCTCACGGTCGTCCCGGTCGCGCCGGACCTCCTGCTCGCGATGGAGTACCCCGTGCTGTTCGGGGCGCTCGTCCTCACCGGCGGCGGCCGCCCGAGCGCCGACGAGATGTTCGCCCGCGTCGCGCAGGCGGAGGGGACCTACTACCGCCGCATCGACCCGCTCGGCGAGTGGCCCCGCCGGGTGCGGACGGCGCTGATACCTGCCCGCCGCTACCTGCCGACGCTGCTCCGCGTTGGCCTCGGCGGGGCGTTCGTCTTCCTCGGCGTCACCCAGAAACTGCTCGACCCGGCGCGGGCCGCGCTCGTGGTCGAGAAGTACGGCCTGACGGGTGTCGTCCCCGTCGAGCCGGGCATGTGGGTCGTCGGGGCGGGGCTGACGGAGGCCGGCCTCGGCCTGCTGTTGCTCGCGGGGCTGTTCACCCGCGGCGGCGCGGCGCTCGCCTTCGTCGTCCTCACGACGACGCTGTTCGGCTTGCCCGACGACCCCGTGTTGGCCCACGTCTCCGTGTTCGGGCTCGCCTCCGCGGTGTTCACCCTCGGGGCCGGCCCGCTCTCGCTGGACCGCCTGCTCGCCGACCGCCTCGCGAGCCGCGGGGACGCGGGGCGCGCGGAAGGCGACCCCGCCGCGACCGGGGACTGACGGGAGCGAGCGAAAGCTATTCCGGCGGCGCCGGCGGACTCCGAGGCATGACCGAGACCTTCGAGGCGGGCGACGTCACGCTCCGGCGCGTCCGCGAGTTCGTCTGGGAGATACCCCCCGAGGGCGACATGCGCGTCCCGGCGCGCGTCCTCGCCTCCCGCCCCCTGCTCGAGCAGATCGCCGACGACCGCACGCTCGAACAGCTCCGCAACACGACCCACCTCCCCGGCGTGACCGACTACGCGCTGTGCATGCCCGACGGCCACCAGGGGTACGGCTTCCCCGTCGGCGGCGTCGCCGGCATCGACGCGGAGAACGGCTGTATCTCGCCCGGCGCGGTGGGGTACGACATCAACTGCGGCGTCCGGATGATGCGGACGGACCTCACCTACGACGACGTGCGCGGCCGCGAGGAGGAACTCGTGGAGGCGCTGTTCGACGCCGTGCCGACCGGCTTGGGCGGCGGCGGCGTCGTGCAGGGGGACGCGCCGACCGTCGAGGCCGTCCTCGAACGCGGCGTCGAGTGGGCGCTGGAGGAGGGGTGGGCCGTCGAGGACGACCTCACGCACTGCGAGGACGAGGGGCGCCGGCCCGACGCCGACCCCGACGCCGTCTCGCAGAAGGCGAAGGACCGCGGGCGGAACCAGCTCGGCAGCCTCGGCTCCGGGAACCACTTCCTCGAAGTCCAGCGCGTGACGGACACCTTCGACGCGGCGACGGCCGAGGCGTACGGCCTCGCGGAAGACCAGGTGGTCGTCCTCATCCACTGCGGGTCGCGCGGGCTCGGCCACCAGACGTGTAACGACTACCTCCGGCGTATCGAGCAGGAGCACGCTGACCTGCTCGCGGACCTCCCCGACCGCGAACTCGCCGCGGCCCCCGCCGGCTCCGAACTCGCCGAGCGGTACTACGGCGCGATGTGCGCCTGCATCAACTTCGCGTGGGTGAACCGCCAGCTCATCATGCACCGGACGCGGGAGGTGTTCGCCGACGTGTTCGACCGCCCGTGGGAGGAGATGGGGATGGAGCTGTTGTACGACGTGGCGCACAACATCGCCAAGAAGGAGGTCCACGAGACGAGCGCGGGCGAGCGTGAGCTGTACGTCCACCGGAAGGGCGCGACGCGGGCGTTCCCGGCGGGCCACCCCGAGGTGCCGGCCGCGTACCGCGACACGGGCCAGCCGGTCATCATCCCCGGCTCGATGGGCGCGGGGTCGTACGTGCTGTCGGGCGGCGAGGCGTCGCTCTCCGAGACGTTCGGCTCGACGGCCCACGGCGCGGGGCGGCTCATGTCCCGGACGCAGGCGAAACAGGAGTTCTGGGGCGGCGACGTGCAGGACGGCCTGCGCGAGGGTCAGAAGGTGTACGTGAAGGCCTCCTCGGGCGCGACCATCGCGGAGGAGGCGCCCGGCGTCTACAAGGACGTGGACGAGGTGGTTCGCGTCTCGGACGCGCTCGGCATCGGGGACAAGGTGGCGCGCACCTTCCCCGTCTGCAACATCAAGGGGTAGTCGGCCGCGGGCGGAACTGAGAGGGGTTACTGCTGGCGGGGGGCGCGCGCCTCGCGCACGTCGTTGCCGTCGCGCATCTTGTCCTCGCAGTGGGGGCAGACGCGCACGCTGTCGAAGCCGTCGGGGGCGAACACCTTCACGTACTGTTCGGAGACGTAGGAGTCGCAGTTGAGACAGTTAGCCATGTCCGTGGCGTTCTCCTTGCCGCTTAAGTAGCTTCTCACTCGCCCCGGCCGCGTGATGCGGTTTCAGGGCAGAACCGTGAGGGTTACCGCCGGAGGAAATCGAAGTTCGCGTCCGCCGTCGGCGTTCGGGGGTCGAGTTCCTCGCCGTCGGCGAACTTCACGAACGAGAGGTAGTACGGTTCGCCACACCCTTCGCCGTCAGTCTCGGCCGCGCCGCAGACGAGTTCGACGCCGTCGGCGAGGTCGCCCGGGTCCGTCTCGCCGTCGAGTTCGTAGGCGGGGACGTACTCCCACCCCTCCAGCGGGTGGGGGGTGACGCACTTGTCCGCGAGGTAGGCGTCGCGTTCGAGTTCCGCGACGGTCTCACACCGCGGGCAGTAGTAGGTGACACCGACCATACCCCCGGTACGGGGCGCGGACGCTTGAGCGGACCGGCCCGGAAGGACTTTGCCCGGCCCGGGCGACCGCCCGGTATGATAGACGAGACCGTCGCGGAGATAGAGGGGATGCAGACCCACTCCTCCTCGGTGGTTGCCGTGAAGGCCGCCGAGGCGCTCCGCGAACTGTTCGACCGCGACTACCCGACCGTCGAGGAGTACGTCCGCGACCTCGAACGGAACTCCAACGCCCTCCGGCGGGCGAACCCCTCCCACGCGACCCTCCACACGACCCAGCGCGAGATCGTCGAGGCCGTCGGCGAGACGGGCGGCACGGACGTCGCGGCGGCGAAGGAGCGCACCGAGGAGGTCATCGCGGCCGTCGTCGCGGAGGTCGAGACCGGGAAGGAACGCGCCGCGGCGGCCGCCGCCGAGCGACTGGAGGACGGCATGACGGTCCTCACCCACGACTACTCCTCGACGCTGCTGGAGGCCATCGAGATGGCCGCCCGCGACGGCGCCCACCTCGACGTGTACGTCACCGAGGGACGGCCGCGCTACCTCGGGCGGAAGACGGCGCGGACGCTCGCGGGCATTGACCGCGTGGACCCGCACCTGCTCGTGGACTCGGCGGCGGGCCACGTCCTCGACGACTGCGACGTGGCCGCGTTCGGGATGACCTGTATCGTCGGCGAGCGCTACTACAACCGCATCGGCACCTTCCCCATCTCGGCGACGGCGAACGAACTCGCCGTCCCGGTGTGGGTCGTCGGCTCCTCGTCGAAGATAATCGAGTCCGGCGGGTTCTCCTTCGAGAACGAGACGCGCTCGCCAATCGAGGTGATGCGCGAGCCGGCGGAGGGGTTCACCGTCGTGAACCCGGCCTACGACGAGACGCCGCTCCACCTCGTGGACACGGTGATAACGGACGCCGGCGTGCGGACCCCCTGAGCGAGCCTCAGGCGA
Organism: Halosegnis marinus; assembly: GCF_029338355.1. Lineage (GTDB taxonomy): Archaea > Halobacteriota > Halobacteria > Halobacteriales > Haloarculaceae > Halosegnis > Halosegnis marinus. The sequence goes on along the minus strand of NZ_CP119802.1, from coordinate 322,655 downwards.
GCATCCCGAACACCGGCTGGGCGACGATGACCGTCGCACACTCCGGACAGACGATGCGGTAGCCCGCCTCGCCCTCCCGGACCAGCCAGTCGCCCCCGAGTTCGCTCCGGTGACCGCACTCCGCACAGAACAGCGACATCTTCGCGGCCGTCGAGGGGGGTTCGTCGTCCGAGTCGGGGAGAGGGGGACCGGCGGGGCTCATTGGCGAGACGTACGTGCTCGACGGATAAAGCGTTGGTCGCAGGCGTGTCAACACGCGGCTAGGACACGGGGCCAGTCGCCGGAGCCGCGGGCCGTCGCCGCGCTCCGTGTCGGACGGGGAGGGCAACGCTTTTTCGAGGCCCCGGCGACCGCCCGGTATGGCACAGGACGGGGGAACCGCGACGGCCACGCCGACGGCCTCGCCGACCCCCACCGACACGGGGTTGGAGACGCCCGCGTGGCTCCCGACGTTCGTCCCGGAGTGGCTGTTCCAGGTGGCGGTCTCGCTCGCCATCCTCGTGGTCGGCTACTACGCGGCGAAGCTCACCCGGCAGTTCCTCGGCCGCCGGGTCGCGCGGCGGTTCCGCCGCCCGAGCGTCACCCGCACCGTCCTCCGGACGATACAGGGCGCGGTGCTGCTCGTCACGGCCTTCGCCGCGCTCGCCGTCCTCGGGGTCGGTATCGGCGACCTCGCCATCTCGCTGTCGGTGTTCTCGGCGGTGGTCGGCTTCGTCCTCGCGCCCATCATCGGGAGCGTCGTCAACGGGCTGTTCGTCCTCTCCGAACAGCCGTACGAGATCGGCGACATGATACACCTCTCCGACCGCGACGTGTACGGCTTCGTCGAGGACATCACCCTGCGGTACACGAAGATATTCACCCTCGACAACACCTTCCTCATCGTCCCGAACGGGTCGATGCGCGACCGCGACGTCATCAACTTCTCCGCCGAGGACGCCCGGACCCGCCTCAAACTCGACGTGATGGTCACCTACGAGTCCGACATCCAGGCGGCGCGCGACCTCATCGAGGAGGCCGCCCGCCGGACGGAGAACGTCATCGAGGGCGGCCCGGCCATCCGCATCGGCGGCGCGCGCTATCCCGCCGCGCCGACCTGCTACATCGAGAACTACGCCGACCACGGCGTGAACCTCCGCCTGCGCTACTGGGCGACGGAGCCGTACAAACTGCTCACGCTCCGCTCGAACGTCCAGACGAACATCTGGGAACTGTTCGGCGACGCGGACGTGGAGATAGCCTACCCGCACTCGCACCTCGTCTTCGACGAGACGAGCGGCGAGTTGCAGGTCGGGATGCGCGAGCGCGACGTCGACGAGGACCTCGGGCGCGCCACGAAGCGGGGCCGCGAGGGCCGGGAGGGCGACGCCGGGCCGGAGCGCGACTAGCCGACCGTGACGACCTTCGCGTCGAGTTCGCCGCGGAGGAACGACTCCACGTCGGGGTCGTCCACGAGGGAGCGGACCATCCGCCGCCAGCGGCTGGCCTGCTTGCGCCCGATGACGACGAAGTCGGCCCCCTCGCCGACCACCTCGTCGAGGATGGTCTCCTCGACGAGGAACCCCTGCCTGACGACGTAGCGGGCGCGTTCGAGCGCGCCGAACTCGCCCTCGACGGCGCGGCGCAGTTCCCGGCGGCTGACGCGCCCGTCGTTCTGATAGAGGTTCACGTGGAGGACGGTGAGGTCCGCGTCGTGCTCGCGGGCGATGTCGAGCGCCTCCGCGAGGGTGTTCCGGGAGTGCTCCGAGAGGGGGTAGCGGACGGGCACGATCACCAGCGTCATTGGAGGGACGTCGCGGTCGCCGGTGGTGTGTCTTTCCCTTCCGTCAGACGTGGCGCACCCGCCCCTCGACGCGCGGGTCGATGCCGACCTCGCGGGCGTACGCCTCGAGGACACGGTACTGTACCTCGACCGTCTCGACGCGGTGGCGCTCGCCCAGCGTCGGGAACTCGTCGTCCGAGTGGACGAGGTAGTCCGCGACCGCCAGCCGGTAGGTGCGCTCGGGGTCGAGCGGCTCGCCGGCGACGGTCGCCTCCACCAGGTCGCCCGAACTCCGGTCCACGACGATCTCCGCGCCGGCGACGTGCGCGTGCCACCAGTCGGGCTCGCCGAACCCCAGCCGGGCGCCCTCGCCCTCCTCGAACACCGCGGCGAGTTCCGCGCCCGTGAGTTTCGCGACCACCAGCGGCTCGTCGAACGGGATGAGCGAGATGAGGTCGCCGACGGTCACCTCGCCCGACAGCGGCGGCCCCGAGCGGATGCCGCCGGAGTTCTGGAGTGCGACGTCGGCGTCCGTGTACCACAGGTAGGCGTCCGCGACGAAGTTCCCGACCCGCGACTCCCCGTGGAAGCAGTCCACCTCGGTGCGCTCGACGGGGTCGGCGACGGTCGCGACCACCTCGTCCACGCCGGCGTCGGCCATTCGGCCGGCCATCGCGTCCCGCACCGACTCGTCGAGCGGGCCGTCCGCGACGACGTGTCTCGTCACCTCGCGGTCGGGCAGGGTCACTTCCAGCAGCACCTCGCCGTTCACGCCGGGCCGGGTGAGCAGCGTGCCGTTCAGCCGTTCGACGCGCTCCGCGTGGTTGTGGCCGCCGAGCACCACGTCCACGTCGACCTCCGCGGCCAGCGTCTCGTCGCCCGTGCCCAGGTGCGAGAGCGCGACGACGTAGTCGACGCCCTCGGCGCGGAGGGCCGCGACGGCCTCCTCGGCGGCGGCGTACGGGTCCGTGAACTCGACGTCCTCGGTGGCGGGGTTGATGCTCGCGGTGCGCGGGGTGACGAGGCCGAAGACGCCGACCCGCGTCCCGGCGACCTCGAAGACCCGCCACGGCCGCACGCCCGCGTCGCGGCCGAACGGCTCGCCGCCGCGCTCGACGTTGGCGCAGATCCACGGCTGGGGCGCGCGCGCTATCAGTTCGAGCGCGCGGTCGGGCCCGTAGTCGAAGTCGTGGTTGCCGAAGGTGTCGGCGTCCGGCCGCACGGCGTCGAAGAAGTCGAGCGCCTGCTCGCCCTTCGTGACGAGCGGGAGGATGCCGGGTGAGGTGTTGTCGCCGGTGCCGAAGACGAGCGTGTCGTCGTCGCGCCGCGCGGCGATGGTGCCCGCGAGGCGACCGAGGCGTTCGGGGTCGTCGTAGGCGTTCTCGATGTCGGAGTAGTGGAGGAACCGGACGGTCACTGTCGGGGGGAGGAGTGACGGGGGCAAAACCACACCGACTCGCCGCCGGCGCGCCCACAGGGTTTTGGCCGCGCGCCTCCGACACCCGGTATGAGCGACACGAGCGCGCTGGAACGCCGCGAGCGGGCGGACGGGGAGGTCCTCTACGTGGCCCGCGACGACGCCGAGAAGGGGTCGAAGGCCCCGTTCTTCGCCGCCTTCCGCGACCCGGAGCGCGAGCGCCGCTGGGGGTACTTCTGCGGCAACTGCGAGTCCTTCTCGAACGCGATGGACGCGATGGGCCGGGTGCAGTGCAACGAGTGTGAGAACTTCAAGCGACCCGACGAGTGGGACGCGGCCCACGAGTAACGGCGCCTCGCGGCTCCTATCGGCGAGCTAGCAAGTGCAAACCGTTAACACACCCCGCACTAAACGTCGGACGAATGGGTGCCGTTACGACCCCGCTCGGGACGGAGGCGGAATCGATATTCCGTGACCTCGGCTATGACGTCGAGCACCACGGGGGCGAACTCCGGGCCACGCGCAGGTGGCGAACCGTGTACGTGACGACCGCCGCGCCCGACGAGGCCCCCGACCACGGGGAGTTCCGGTGTTTCGTCGCGCGCGCCGACCGCGCGACCGACGTGCGCGACGAACTGTGTCGCGCCGACCACCCCTACGACTGGGCCGTCGTCGCCGTGGGCGAGGACGGCTACGACGTGCTCCACCCCGACGCGGGGACGCTCCGCGCGCCGTAGCGGGCAGGTAGCTTTTCGGGGCCGGCGGTCCCAGCGACGGTATGACACTCGCACAGGCATCGTCGGGGGCGCCGCCGACCGGCGACCTCGTCGCCGTCGTGGAGTACGCGCTCCGGGAGTTCGCCGCCGGCCTCGTCCGCGCGCTCCCCGACCTCGTCGCCGGGGTCGCCTTCCTCGTCGTCGCGGCCGTCGTCGTTCGCGTCGTCATGCTCCTCGTCCGCGCGGCGCTGGCGCGCGCGTTCCCCGAGGAGTCCCAGGTGTACCGGCAGTTCCTCGCCACCATCGTGTTCGTCTTCCTCGTGTTCGGCGCGGGGCTGTCGTTCCTCTCGCTCGTCGGCCTCGACGGCATCGCGGCGTCGCTCGGCACCGCCACCGGCTTCATCGCGCTCGGCGTCTCCTACGCGCTGTCGGGGATGATAGCCGACGCGGTCGCCGGGGTCTATCTGCTCCGTGACCCGGACTTCATGCCCGGCGACACCGTGGACGTGGGCGGCACCGTCGGCGAGGTGAAAGCCATCGAGCTCCGGAAGACCCGCCTCGACGTCGAGGGCGACACCGTCGTCCGTGCCAACGCCGAGATCGAGAAGAAGTGGACGAAGAAGGACGCCGCGGACTGAGACGGGCTACCACGGCCGCCGCGCGACTTTTATCCTCACGAGTGGTAGCTCGGCCGTGTTCGTCGGCCACGGCCTCGTCGCGTTCGCGCTCGCCGCGGCGGCCGCCCGCTCGCTCGGGTGGTCGCGCGAGCGGTCGCTCTCCGTCGGGGTCGTCGCCGGCCTGTTCGGGCTCGCCCCCGACGTGGACATGGCCTACGCGCTCGTCGGCCTCGTCGGCGCCGAGGGCGCGATGGACGCCGCGGCCGGCTTCTGGAGCGCCAGCACGCGCGTCCACCGCGCGGTCACCCACTCCTTCCTCGTCGGGGGGGTCGCCGCGCTCGCGGCCGGCGCGCTCGCCGCGCGCGGCCCCGTCCGCCTCGCCGGCGCGCTCGTGCTCTGCGGCCTCGTCGCCGCCGCGGGCCTCGCCACCGGTGCGCTCGCCGTCGGCGTGACCGCGCTGTTCGTCCTCGCCGTCGCCGCGATAGCCGCCCTCGGCGTCCGTCTCGGCTTCGGCCCGCGCGCCGTCGCCGCCGCGGCCGCCGTCGGCCTGCTCACCCACCCGCCGGGCGACCTCCTCACCGGGGAGCCGCCCGCCTTCCTCTACCCGCTCGACGCGACGCTCGTGGGCGCGCGCCCGGAGCCGTTCGCCGACGCGACCCTGAACCTCCTCGCGCCGCTGTACCTCGAACTCGCGACGTTCTGGCTCGCCCTCGTCGCCTACCTGTGGGTCGCCGACGGCCTGCCGGCGCTCGGGACCCACCTCCGCTGGCGGGCGGCGCTCGGCCTCGGCTTCGCGGGCCTCGCCGTCGTCGCGCCGCCGCCGACGCTCGGCGTCTCCTACCACTTCGTGTTCCCGCTCGTCGGCGTCGGCGTCGTCGCGGCCGCGCCGCTCCCCCTCGTCGAGGCCACGTCGCTCGGCGACCTGCGCGAGCGCCCGCTCGCCGTCGTGGCGACCGGCCTCGCCGCGGTGACGCTCGGCGCCGTCGCCTACACCGGGACGTACCTCCTGCTGTAGCCACCGGAGATAAGACGGGGGCGCCGCTACGGGGGGCATGAGCGAATCGGGAATCGGCACCGTGCTGGAGGAGGCGCGCTCCAACGCGGCCGTCGCGTGGGCGCTCGTGGGCATCGCCCTCGTCGCGGCCGTCGCCAACGGGCTGGCCGTCGCGCCGCTGTGGGCCGGCTTCGCGCTCGCCGTCGTGGCGCTCGCGCTGGTCCCGCCGCTGAAGTACCGCGACCCGACGGCGATGTTGCCGTGGGAGGTGTTGGCGCTCGCGACGCTGCCGCTCGTCGCGCGCGTCATGGTTGAACTCGCGGCGCTGCGCGGCGACGTCGTCACCTACGTCGCGGTGGCGGCCGTCGCGCTCGTCGTCGCCGTCGAACTCCACCTACTCACCCCCGTCGAGATGAACGAGCGGTTCGCCGTCGGCTTCGTCGTCGTCACCACGATGGCCGCCGCGGGGCTGTGGGCCGTCCTCCGCTACGGCTCCGACATCCTGCTCGGGACGACGCTGTTGCTCCCGCCGGGCGGCGCCGGCGCGTCCGAGGCGGCGCTCGCCGCGGCCGAGCGCGACCTCATGCTTGAGTTCGTCGCCTCCTTCCTCGCCGGCGTCGGCGCGGGCGCGCTGTTCGAGTTCTACTTCCGGCGGCGACACCGCGGGGAAGCCGTGATGGACGCCATGGAGGAGGTGGCGCCGTGAACGTCCGCGACCGCATCGGCCTCTCGGAGTCGAACCAGCGCCTGCTCGTCCGCGCGATGGAGGTCGGGCTGCTCGGGATGTTCTTCATCGGGCTGGACCGCGGCAACACCGGCATCGTCGTCAACAGCCTCGTCGGCATCGCCGTCACCCGCGCGCCCGGCCTGCTCGAACGCGACTACGGCATCCCGATGGACGCCGGCCTGACGCTGTGGATAACGGCTGCGGTGTTCCTCCACGCGCTCGGCACCGTCGGCCTGCCCGCGCCCGTCGTCGGGGGACTCAACGCCGTCGGTATCCCGGTCACGGACGGCAGTTTCTACAAGGAGACGTGGTGGTGGGACCACATGACCCACGCGCTGTCGGCCAGCGTCGTCGCCGCCGCCGGCTACTCCGTCGCGCGCGCGGTCGACGTCCACAGCCCCGACGTGCGCCTGCCCCCGCAGTTCATGTTCGTCTTCATCCTGCTCGTCACGCTCGCCTTCGGCGTCTTCTGGGAGGTACTTGAGTTCACCATCGGCGAGGTCGCCGCGCTCGCCGGCAGCGAGGGGACGATACTCACCCAGTACGGCCTCGACGACACGCTGCTCGACCTCGTGTTCGACTCCGTCGGCGCGGTGGTCGTCGCCGTCTGGGGCACCGCCCACCTCTCGGACGTGGTCGGCGCGCTCGCCGACCGGCTGGAGCGGCGCGAGGACGGGGCATAGCTTTACGACCGAGCGCCGGGACCGTCCGGACGCCATGGTGTTCAAGAAGATCACGCTGGTCGGACGCAGTACCGAGAGCTTCGACCACGCGGTGGACGACGCCGTCGACCGCGCGGAGGAGACCCTGGACAACGTCCAGTGGGTCGAGGTCGCGGAGATGGGCGTCGAGGTCGGCTCGGTCGAGGGCCGCGAGTACCAGGCGGAAGTGGAAGTCGCGTTCGAGTTGGAGTAGTCGCTTCAGGAGAAGAACGCGCCGCGCCGACGACCGGCGGTCCCGACGGGACCGCCTCCTTTCGCTTTCGAGAGCCCGCCAGCGGCCGTTACGTTCGGAAGCTCTCGCCGCAGCCGCACTCGCTCTCGGCGTTCGGGTTCTCGACGGAGAACCCCTTCCCCTGGAGGCCGCCCTCGAAGTCGAGGACGGAGCCGCCGATGTACTTCAGGCTCGCGGGGTCGACGAAGACGCGCAGGCCGTTCCCCTCCACGATGGTGTCGTCCTCCTCCGGCTCGTTGTCGAAGCGCATCCCGTACGAAAGCCCCGCACAGCCCCCCTGCTGGACGAACAGCCGCAGTCCCGCCTCGTCCGTATCCATCCCCTCGCCGGTGAGCAGGTCGAGCGCCTGCTCGGCGGCGGGTTCGGTGATGTCGACCGGCGGCGCGGTCTCGGCTGAGCTCATGAGTGTACGTTCGGCCGGGAGACCAAAACGGTGACGCCGGGACGGGCGCGCGCGAAACGGTTCGCGGCTACGTCGGGCGGCTCGCCCGTCGCGGGCGTTCGGACGGCGAAAAAGGTCGGGAAGTCGGCGGCGCTACTGGAACGTCCGGGAGACCTCGGTTTCGGCCTCGCGGGTGTCCTTGCCGAAGTCCTCCTCCATCTCGTCGTAGCGGCGACGCATGTCCTCGTCCACCGAGGCCCGCACCTCGCCGAGCGCGTGCTCGAAGTGGTCCATCGTGACCCGGACGTTGCCGACGGAGGTCTCGGCGTCCTCGGGCGCGACGGAGTTGATGAACTCGCGGGTCGCAGCCATCGACGCCTCGCGGCAGACGGCCTCGATGTCCGCGCCGACGTACCCCTCCGTGCGCCGGGCGAGCGCGTCGAGGTCCACGTCGTCGGCCAGCGGCTTCGAGCGCGTGTGGACCTCGAATATCTTCCGGCGACCGTCCTCGTCCGGGACGGGGACGTGGACGTGGCGGTCGAGCCGGCCCGGCCGCAGCAGCGCCGAGTCGATGAGGTCCGGGCGGTTCGTCGTCGCGACGACGACCACGTCCTCCAGCTCCTCCAGCCCGTCGAGCTCGGTGAGCAGCTGGGAGACGACGCGCTCGCCGACGCCCGAGTCGCTCATGTTGCGGCCGCGCTGGCCCGCGATGGCGTCTATCTCGTCGAAGAAGACGACGGTCGGGGCGTTCGACCGCGCCTTCTCGAACACCTCGCGGACGCCCTTCTCGGACTCGCCGACGTACTTGTTGAGCAGCTCCGGCCCCTTGATGGAGATGAAGTTCGACTCCGCCTCGTTGGCGACGGCCTTCGCGAGCAGGGTCTTCCCCGTGCCCGGCGGGCCGTACATCAGCACGCCCTTGGCGGCTTCGAGGTCCATCTGCTCGAACACCTCGGGGTAGTCGAGCGGCCACTGGACCGTCTCGCGGAGCCGTTCCTTCGTGTCGTCGAGCCCGCCGACGTCGTTCCACGTCACGTCGGGCACCTCGACGAACACCTCGCGCATCGCGGAGGGCGTGATGCCCTTCATCGCGTCCTTGAAGTCCGCCTCGGTCACCTCGATGGCGTCGAGCACCTCGGCGTCTATCTCGTCGGATTCGAGGTCGAGCTGCGGGCGGACGCGCCGGAGCGCGTTCATCGCGCCCTCCTTCGCCAGCGATTCGAGGTCCGCGCCGACGAAGCCGTGCGTGGAGTCGGCGTACTGGTCGAGGTCCACGTCGTCGGCCAGCGGCATCCCCCGCGTGTGGACCTGCATGATCTCCTTGCGGCCCTGCTTGTCCGGGACGCCGACCTCTATCTCGCGGTCGAACCGGCCGCCGCGGCGCAGGGCGGGGTCGATGGCGTCGACGCGGTTCGTCGCGCCGATGACGGTGACCTGCCCGCGCTCGTCCAGCCCGTCCATCATCGAGAGTAGCTGGGCGACGACGCGACGCTCCACGTCGCCGGAGGTCTCGCCGCGCTTGGGCGCGATGGAGTCGAGCTCGTCGATGAAGACGATGGCCGGCTGGTTCTCCTCGGCCTCCTCGAACACCTCGCGGAGCTGTTCCTCGGACTCGCCGTAGTACTTCGACATGATCTCCGGCCCGGAGATGTCGGTGAAGTAGGCGTCTATCTCGTTGGCGACGGCCTTGGCGATGAGGGTCTTCCCCGTGCCCGGCGGGCCGTGGAGGAGGACGCCCTTCGGCGGCTCGATGCCGAGCTGCTGGAACAGCTCGGGGTGGCGCATCGGGAGCTCTATCATCTCGCGGACCTGTTCGAGCTCGTCGTCGAGCCCGCCGATGTCCTCGTAGGTGACGGAGGGCGTGCCGCCGTCGCCGCCGGAGCGGTCGCCGCTCTCGCCGACGATCTGCTCGGCCGGCTTCTCCGACACCTCGACCTCCGTCGAGTCGGTCACGACGACCGTCCCGGCGGGGTCGGTGTCGGCGATGCGCATCGGTATCTGCTGGCCGCCCATCGACGAGAAGGCGCCGAAGCCGAAGCTGAAGGGCACCTGCTGGCCGCGGGTGACGGCCTGCCCCGAGAGCTTGTCGCGGATGGGGCCGCCGATGTTGCCGCGGATACGGAGGTTGGAGGGGAGCGCGACGGTGATGGCCTTCGCGGGCTTCACGTCGGCCTTCTCCAGCTCGACGCGGTCGTCGATGCCGACGCCGGCCTCCGAGCGGAGCCGCCCGTCGATGCGGACGATACCCGTGCCGGTGTCCTCGGGGTAGCCGGGCCAGACGCGCGCGACGGCGCGCCCGTCCTTGCCGGCGATGACGACGTAGTCGCCGTTCTCCAGGCCGAGCTCCTCCATCGCCTCGCGGTCGACGGCGGCGAGGCCGCGGCCGGCCTCGCTCTGCTTCATCGGCTTGACGACGAGGTCGGCGCTCATTCGCGGGTCACCTCCACGGTGACGACGCCGTTGTTGAGCCGCGCGGTCGCGCGACCGTCGGGCACGTCGAACTCGTACTGGTCGTCCCCGACGACGACCATCGCGGTGCCGTCGACCACGTCCACGCTCCCCTCGACGTCGGGGCCGAGGTCGGCGACGAGAACGGTGCTGCCGTCCTCCTCGTAGCGGGTACCGACGACGTTCTCGCGGCGGGCGGACCGCTCCTGAAACTCGTTCATGCTAACTCCAAGTTAGTTGTCTTAGTATATAAACCTTTGCCAGCCATGGGTGGTTTGTAATAAACAGCGGGCTCGTCCTTTGTTTGCGGTTCGGCGGACAAGAGCGCGTCGGCGGCTTCAAGCCCCGCCGGTTCGTCGCCCGGCCATGGAGACGCTGACGCGCGACGGGCGGACGCTCGCGTATCGAGGGAACGGCGACGACCCCGTCCTCTACGTCCACGGCGCGGGCGGCGACGGCCGCCTGTGGGTGGAACAGGAGGACGAGCGACTGCCGCCCGCGGTCGCGGTGGACCTGACCGGGCACGGGGAGAGCGACGACGCGGACCTCGCGCCGGGCGAGGAGACGCTCGATACGTACGCCCGGGACGTCGTCGCCGTCGCCGACGAGACGGGGGCGCGGGCCGTCGTCGGGAACTCGATGGGCGGGGCCGTCGCGCTGTGGGCCGTCCTCGAACACGGCCTCTCCCCCGACGCGCTCGTGCTGTGTGGCACGGGCGCGAAACTCGGCGTCGGCGACGACCTGCTCGGCCTCATCGGGAGCGACTTCGACGCGGCCGTCGAGGCGCTGTCGGCGCCCGACCTGCTCTTTCACGACCCCGCGAGCGCGCCCGTCGAGCGCGCGGCCGCCGCGATGCGCGACGCGGGGGCGGCGGTCACGGAGCGGGACTTCCGCACCTGCGACGCGTTCGACGCCCGCGACCGACTGGACGAGGTCGGGACGCGCTCGCTCGCGATAACGGGCGAACACGACGGGATGACGCCGCCCTCGTTCACGGAGTACCTCGGCGCGGAACTGCCGGACTGCGAGGTCGCGCTGCTCGACGACTGCGCGCACCTGTCGATGCTGGAGCGGCCCGGCGCGTGGAACGACCGCGTCGCGGCCTTCCTCGCTCAGTAAACGTCGTCCAGCCGCTCCTCGTAGTGGGAGTGCTCCGCGGCGGGGAAGTCCCCCGACTCCACGTCGTCCTTGTAGCCGGCGACGGCCCGCTCCATCTCGCCGCGCACGTCGCCCCACGACTTCGAGAACGGCGCCGTGCCGGTCGACCGGCCGAGCACCTCGTCCACGACGAGCACCTGCCCGTCGCAGTCCGGGCCGGCCCCGATGCCGATGGTCGGTATCTCGAGGTCGTCGGTCACGGCCGCGGCGAGGTTCGCGGGCACGTGTTCGAGGACGAGCGAGAACGCGCCCGCCTCCTCGTGGGCCGCGGCGAGGTCGGCTATCTCGCGGGCCGCCTCGCCGTCGGTCCCCTGGCGGAACAGCCCCGTCTCGTTCTCGTGCTGGGGCGTGAGCCCGAGGTGGGCCTGCACGGGGACGCCGAGGTCCGTCAGCCGGTCGGTGAGTTCCACCGTGTGGGGACCGCACTCCAGTTTCACAGCGTCCGCGCCGGCCTCCTTCAGCATCCGGCCGCAGTTCTCGACGCCCGTCTCGAGGCTCGCGCCGTACGAGAGGAACGGCATGTCCGCGACGACGAGCGCGTTCTCCGTCGCGCGGGCGACGGCGGCCGTGTGGCTCGCCGTCTCGTCGAGCGTCACGGGGAGCGTGGAGTCGTAGCCGAGCTGGGTGTTGCCGACGGAGTCGCCGACGAGGATCATATCGACCCCGGCCTCGTCGACCACCTCGGCGGTGGGGGCGTCGTAGGCGGTGAGCATCGTGACGGGCTCCACGCCTGCCTTCGCGCGGATGTCCTTCGCTCGCATACTCCCGGGTCGGCCGCGCGGCGCGATAAAGCCCCGGCATCGCCCCCGCTGGCCCCGGACCGTAACCGCTTACCGCCGCGCGTCCCGAGGCCGACCATGCCCGAGCGCGTCGAGACGAGCGACCCCGACGGGGTGGACTTCGCGTGGGTGATGCAGGTCACCTTCGTCGCCACCATCGTCGTCGGCGCCCCCGTCGTCGCCGTCGCCTCGACGGGCGTCGCGCTCCCGACGTGGGGCGACAAGGCGCTGTTCGCCGTCCGCGTCGGCGCCGTCGTCTGGTTCCTCACCGCCGTCGTCGTCTACCTCCTCGCGCGCCGCCGCGCCGCCGACCGCGAGGCCGACTAGTCGCCCCCGAATCCGCCGAGTACCGACCGCTCGGGGTGTGCCGCGAGCGACCCGACGATGCCCGCGACCGCCGTCGTGTAGAGATACGGCTCGGCCCCTCGGTAGCCGAACTCGACCGCGAGCGACTCGTGCCGGCCCGGAACGGCGAGGACCAGCGCCGCCCCGCCGACCACCAACAGGAACAGCGCGGCCCACTCGCGCGGGGTCCGTCCGGCGTCGTTCATCGGCACCTCTCGTCCGCCCGTCGGATGACATGGTCGTCAGGTTCGCCCGGCCGCCGCGAAAAAGGAGGGGGTGTCAGCCCACCCGGTCGAGCCACTCCTCGACGTAGGCGAACTCCACGCCCGCGCGCTCCGCGGTCCGCTCGTCGCGCGCGCCGTCGCCGACGAAGACGGCGTCCTCTCGCTCGACGCCCAGCCGGTCTATCGCCGCGAGCAGCGGCTCCGGGTCCGGCTTCTCGGCCTCGACGGAGTCGCGGCCGACGACGACCGGCGCGTGGTCGCGCAGGCCGTGGACGCCGAGCGCGATGTGGCACGCGCCGACGCTATTGAGCGAGCAGACGGCCGCGGGCGCGTCCCGGGCGAGCAGGTCGGCACACGGCAGCCGCTCGCTCGTGCGCGCGCCTGCCCGCTCGTGACGCGCGATGATGCCGTCCACGAGCGGGAGGTGGCCCGTCTCGCGCGCGGTCCGGTAGGCGTCCCAGAGGTCGCCGTACTCGCGGTCGACGCCCCGGCGTTCGAGCGCGGCGACGCACTCGTCGGTCACGGCGTCCCACGCCACCGAGAGCCGGACGAGCGTGTCGTCGAGGTCGTAGACGACCGCTCTCCCGCCCATCAGTCCAGCATCTCGCGGGCGACGACCGTCCGCTGTATCTGGGTCGTCCCCTCGTAGATGGTCGTTATCTTCGCGTCGCGGTACATCCGCTCGACGGGGAAGTCCGTCGTGTAGCCGTAGCCGCCGTGTATCTGGACGGCCTCGTTCGTCACGTCCATCGCCGTCTCCGAGGCGCGCAGTTTCGCCATCGAGGCGGCCTTGGCGGGCGGGTCGCCCGAGTGCAACTGTTCGGCCGCGTCGTAGGTGAGCAGGCGGGCGGCCTGCGTGTCCGTCTCCATCTGCGCCAGCTTGTGCCGGATGGTCTGGATGTCGGCGATGGGTTTGTCGAACTGCTCGCGGTCCTGTGCGTACTGCTTCGCTTCGTCCACCGCGGACTGCGCGAGGCCGACGGCCTGCGCGGCGATGCCGACGCGCCCGCCGGTCAGAATCGAGAGGGCGGCGGCCAGCCCCCGGCCCTCCTCCGTGAGCCGGTACTCCGCGGGGATGCGCGCGCCGTCGAACGTGAGCGTCGTCGTGTCGGAGGCTCGCAGCCCGAGCTTCTCCTCCTTCCGCCCCACCTCGACGCCCGGGGTGTCCTTCGGGACGACGAACTGCGTCACCGTCGAGGGGTCCTCGCGGTCGGTCTTGGCGAACAGCACGACCACGTCGCCGCGCTCGCCGTTCGTTATCCACTGCTTCGTCCCGTCGATGACGTACTCGTCGCCCTCGCGGCGCGCCTGCGTCGTCATGTCCGCCGGGTTCGACCCGGCCTGCGGCTCCGAGAGCGCGAAACAGCCGACCGGGCGGCCGTCCACCATCTCGGGGAGGAACTCCTCCTTCTGCGCCTCGTCGCCGAACTCCGCGATACAGGAGGTGGCGAGACAGTGGACGGAGAGGGCGGTGGCGACGGCGAGCTGGCCGTAGGCGAGCTCCTCGTTGACGAGCGCGTACGTCAGCCCGTCCACGTCGAGGCCGCCGTACGCCTCGGGCGTCGTCATCGCCGTGACGCCGATGTCGGCGAGGCCGTCCCACACGTCCTCGGGGAACGTCTCCGTCTCGTCGGCCTCGCGGGCGGTGGGGCGCACCTCCTCGGCGGCGAACTCGCGGACGGTGTCGCGTATCGCCCGCTGTTCCGCGTTCAGGTCCATACCACACCCTACGACGCGGGGCGCAAAAATCGCCCGTTCCGCTACTCGCCGCGCAGGAACGCGACCACGGCGTCCGCGTCGGCGTCCAGCCCCCCGGCCTGCGCGACGGTCGGGGAGCCGCCCCCGCCGCCGCCGAACGTCTCGGTCACCTCGCCGACCACCTCGTCCGCACCGACCTCGCCGTCCGTCGCCACCGCCAGCGAGCCGTCCGGGGCGACGAGCGCGACGACGGCCGCGCGGTCGCCGGCCAGCGGGCGGGCCGTCTCGGCGAGCGTGTTCGCGTCCCGGTCGAGTTCGCCCACGAGCCACGTCCGGCCGTCGCGCTCGACCGTGGGGAGGTCGGCGACCTCGCGGGCTGTGAGTTCCGCCGCGAGGTCGTCGCGCTCGGCTTTGAGGTCGTCGCGCTCCGCGCGGAGGGCGGCGACCCGGTCGGCGAGGCTCTCGACGTTCGTCCCGAGCGCGGCCGCCGCGTCGAGGGCCGCGCGCTTCTCGGTCGCGCGGCGGTCGATGCCCGTCGGGCCGACGGCGAACTCGACGCGCGTCAGCCCCTCGCCGGGGTTCGACCGCGAGAGCACCGTCACGGGGCCGATTTCACTCGTGTTCGTCACGTGGGTGCCGCCGCACGCGGCCTCGTCCCAGCCGTCGATGCTGACGACGCGGACGGTGTCGCCGGCCAGCCCCTCCTCCGTCTTGGTGTTGAACGCGACGGCGTCGTCGTTCAGCGCGTCGGCGCGCGGCCGCTCCTCCCACGTCACGTTGCGCGACTCCCAGACGGCGCGGTTGACGAGGCGTTCGAGTTCGGCGAGCGTCCCGTCCGTGATGTCCGTGCTCGTCGTGAAGTCGACGCGGACGCGCTCCTCGGTGATGCCGAAGCCGCCGTAGCCGAGGTCGTCGAGCAGGCGGCGGCCCGCGCCGTACAGCGCGTGGCTGGCGGTGTGTGCGCGGGCACAGTAGCGCCGGAACTCGGGGTCGATGCTGCCCGTTACGCTCGCGCCGGCGGCCAGTTCGCCATCCGCGAGCGTGTGGACGACCCGGCCGTCGCGTGTCTGGACGTCCGCGACGCGGTGCCCGTCGAGGGTGCCGCGGTCGGCGGGCTGGCCGCCGCCCTCGGGGTAGAAGTACGTCTCGGAGAGCGTCACCTCGCGGCCGCCGGACTCGACGGTCGCCTCGAACGACAGCGTCCCCGGGTCGACGGGGGCACGGCTACCGGTCATGGGTCGGGGGTCGCGCCCGTCCGTCAAAAATCAGGCGTCCTCGGAGAGCTGGACGTTCAGCCGCTCCTCGATGGCCGTGATGAGCGAGCCGGGGATGTTCGCGCGGTTCGCGCGCCCCTGCTCGACGGCGAGCACGTCGGCCTCCGTGACGCCGAGTTCGCCCGCGAGTTCGTCGGGCTGGAGGCCCGCGGACTGCCGCGCCTCTGCCATCTTCTCGCCGTAGTCGCGCAGGAGGTAGGGGAGCGGGTCGTCCTGGTAGTCGGTCCCCTCCTTCTCCCACCGGGTCGCGTCGCCCGTGTTCGCGTCCGCGAGCCGGGCGGTGTTCCGTGCGGCCTTCCGCCGGCGGTCCTGTTCGTCGCCGCGGCCGCTCCCGTCGCCGCCGGAGCCGCCCGAGCCGCCGGAGCTCCGCTTCCCGCCCTCGCCGTGCCGGGCACACTCGGCGCAGACCTGTAGCGTCGCGCCCGCCACGCTCTGCTCCGAGAGGCTCACCCCCTCCTTGCCGCACAGCTCGCAGCTGTCGGCGTCGTCGGAGCCGACCCCGCCCGTGGAGTACTTCGCCATGGGTACCAGTAGCTCGCGGAACCTACTTCAAGCCCGCGTTCGCGGCCGTCCTCCGGGCGGGCGCGCCGAGGAAAGCGCCCGCCGCCGAACCGTTCGTCTTTTATATCCCACCACAGTACGATGGGATGCACACGACACGGCGTGCGTGGGTAGCCAAGCCAGGCCAACGGCGCAGCGTTGAGGGCGCTGTCCTGTAGAGGTCCGCCGGTTCAAATCCGGTCCCACGCACTGCTCGGGTGACCTACGGTCACCGGAACAACAGTGCGGGTGCTCGTCCGAAGGACAGCACCCACGCATCATCCTACCGAAGCAAGTCGGGGAGCGACGGCTACGCCGCCTCGTCGAACAGCGTCTCGCGACAGTCGTCGAGGAAGGCGGTCAGGTCGCTGCCGATGTCCACGCTCACCGAGAAGCCGAACGTCGGGTCCTCCGCGTCCGGGAGCGTGAGTATCAACACCTCGTCGAAGTAGTGGGCCGACCCGCGAAGCTCCCCGATGCCGGGGAGTTGCCCGGAGTCCGCCAGCCGGTCCTCTGCCGCGTACAGCTCCCGGAGCTGACGGGCGATGTCGCGGGCCCCCTCGCTCTCGATGTCGTCGCGGCGGTAGAGGTAGCGCATCTCGCCGTCGCGGTACTCCAGACACGTCCGCAGGTTCACCCCGGACTCGGTCGCCAACTGCTGGAGGAGTTCCCCCCTGTTGGGCATACACGGCTTAACACGCAGCGCCGAATAAAGTCCCGTACAGCCCCGCTGACACGAGGGGTTTTGGCCCCGGCGGCCCTACCGCGGCGTATGCAACAGGCCGTCCGCCGGCGGATACCCGAACTCACCGCCGTCCTCTCGGTCGTCTCGCTCGCGCTGGTGTTCGGGGCGGCGCTCCGCGTCATCCCCGAGTCGCTGCTCCCCGTGGCCTCCGACGCGGTGTTCGACGCCATCCCGCACGTCAACGCCGCCGTCTCGGCGGTCGCCGTCGTGACCATCCTCGCGGGCGTCCGGTTCGCGCGCCGCGGCGAGTACGAGCGCCACCGCGCCGCGATGGTGGCCTCGCTCGGGCTGTTCGTCGCCTTCCTCGTGTTGTACCTCTACAAGGTGACGATACAGGGGCCCGCGCCGTTCCCCGGCCCGGCCGGCGTGGAGACGTACCTCTACCTGCCGCTGCTCGCCGTCCACGTCCTGCTCGCTATCGTCTGTATCCCGCTCCTCTACTACGTCCTCCTGCTCGCCGCGACCCGCCCCATCGCCGAGGTGTTCGGGACGCGCCACAAGCGCGTGGGTCGCGCGGCCGCGTCGCTGTGGCTCGTCTCGTTCGTCCTGGGGAACGTCGTCTATCTGCTGTTGTACGTGGTGTACTAGTCGTCGGCCGGCGCGGCGTCGCCCACGACGGGTCGCTCGACGTCGCGGTCGGTCGTCTCGCCGTCGATGTCGTAGGGGTACTCCCCGGTGACACAGCCGAGACAGAGGTCGGCCTCCGCCTCCTCCAGCGCCGTCGCCACCGCGCCGACCGAGAGGTACGACAGCGAGTCGGCACCTATCTCGGCGCGTATCTCCTCGGTCGTCGCGTCGGCGGCGATGAGTTCCTCGCGGGTCGCCATGTCGATGCCCATGTAGCAGGGCGCGACGATGGCGGGCGCGCCGACCCGGAAGTGGACCGCCTCGGCGCCCACGTCCCGCAGTAGCTCCACCAGTTGGCGGGAGGTCGTCCCGCGGACGATCGAGTCGTCGATGACGGTGACGGTCTTCCCCTCCACCACGTCGCGGATGGGGTTGAGCTTCAGGCGGACGGCGCGCTCGCGGGCGTCCTGCGTCGGCATGATGAACGTGCGGCCGACGTAGCGGTTCTTCATCAGCCCCTCCGCGAACTCGACGCTCGCGCCCTCGTCCTGTGCGGCCTCGGCGTAGCCGGAGGCGAACGCGCGCCCCGAGTCGGGGACGGGCATCACCACGTCGGAGTCGACGCCCGACTCCTCCCACAGCTGTCGGCCGAGCTCGCGGCGCACGTCGTAGACGAGGTTGCCGTCGATGCGCGAGTCCGGCCGCGCGAAGTAGACGTGCTCGAAGAAGCAGTGCGCGGAGCGTTCGGACTCCACCAGCTGGTACGACTCGAACCCCTGCCCGTCGTCGTCGAGGACGACGAGTTCGCCGGGACGGACGTCGCGGACGAGTTCGCCGTCGAGCACGTCGATGGCCGCCGACTCCGAGGCGAGGATGTAGCCGTCCTCCAGTTCCCCGATACAGAGGGGGCGGTTCCCCTCCGGGTCGCGCACGCCGAGGACGGTGTCGTCGTGCATGATGGTGAGCGAGTAGGAGCCGTGGATGCGCCCCATCGTGCGCTTCACCGCGCGCACGAGGTCGGCCTCCAGCAGATTGCGCGCGAGGTCGTGGGCGATGACCTCGGTGTCGCCGTCGCTGGTGAAGGCGTGGCCGTGGCCGGCGAGTTCGTCGCGTATCTCCCCGGCGTTGACGAGGTTGCCGTTGTGCGAGAGCCCGAGCGACCCGGACTTGAACGAGACGGAGAAGGGCTGGGCACAGGAGGTATCGACGCTCCCCGCGGTCGGGTAGCGGACGTGCCCGATGCCGACGCCGCCGGCCAGGCCGTCGAGGTCCGCCTCCGTGAACGCGTCGCCGACCAGTCCCATCTCGACGTGGTCGTGCTGCTGGAAGCCGTCGTGGGTGACGATGCCCGCCGACTCCTGGCCGCGGTGCTGGAGCGCGTACAGCGCGTAGTAGAGGGGGCGGGCCGCGGCCCGGTCGTCGAGCGACACGCCGACGACGCCGCACTTCTCGCGCGGCCCGGAGAGCTCCCGCGTCATGTACGCGGAGGTGTTCGCCGGCGAACCAAAAACACCGTGGTTGTGCGCAGGTCACCCGATGCACGGGGCTGCCTATACACGTTCGTGGATTATCTCGCGCCGATGACGGGCGGCGCTGCCGCTCGGACGCTCGCGAGACGAGAGAGAAAGCCGTTCAGTTGTCGCCCGTCTTGCCCTGCCACTCGTAGCCGCGCCGTTTCGCGGTCTTGCCGAAGCCGCAGGAGGCACAGACCTTCTTGCGACTGTGGTAGGACTTCTCGCCGCAGCGTCGACACTTGACGTGCGTCGTCTTGTTCTTCTTCCCCTGAGATGGCGTACCTGCGCCGGTCATGGTTGAATCGAAACGACGTTGTCGCCGCGGATAATCGTTGTGTTCTCGCCCTCCAGCACGAGGTTCATGTGCTGGTCGTATCCGGTGAGGGTGCCCTCGACGGTGTCGCCGCCCTTCAGCGTCACCGTCACGTCCTCGTCGAGCGTGGCTTCGAGCACGTCGAGCGGTCGGTCGGCCATACCACGAACGAATGGCGGGCGGGCTTAAATACACCGGGATGGCGGAGTGGGGTTACGGCGTCCACCCGCGAAGGAACGCGACCGCGAGGCCGCCACCCCCGATGGCGACCGGGAGCGCGACGGCCCGCACGACGAGCACCGCCGTCGCCGCCGCGACGCCGGGCGCGCCGGTCATCGCGACCAGCACCCCGGCGAGCAGCACGTCGTAGGCCCCGAGGCTCGCGGGCACGGGCACGACGCTCGCGGCCTGCGGGACGGGGACGACGGCGACGAGCGGCACGAGGGCGACGATCGTCCCCGTCCCGGCGAGCGCGACCCACAGCGCCCCCGCGGTCAGGACCTGTTCGAGCAGGCCGCCGAGCGCGATGAGCGCGACCAGCCCCGGCGACTCTCGGAAGCGGAGCGCCCGCGCCCAGAACCGTTCCGCGGCCGCGGCGACGAAGTCCCGCCCGTGCGGGTCGTCGCGGTAGAGCCCCGAGACGCGCCGGACGACCGGCGAGACGGCGGCCACGACGACGGCCGTGACGACGGCGCGGGCCCGCACCAGCGCGAGACCCAACACGGCGAGGCCGACGAGGGCCGCCCCCAGCAGGGCGAGCACCTCGCTCGGGGCCGAGCCGCCGGCGAGCAGTGCGACGGCGAGCACGCCCGAGAGGAGCAGTTGCGCGCCCGACTTCACGTACTTCGCGACGGAGCGCACGCCGAGCGCGTCGCTGTAGCCGGTGTCGGTGGCGACGCCGATGAACCGCGCCATCACCGGCTCGGAGGTGACCGGGCCGGCCGGCGAGAGCGTGTCGAAGAAGTCGCCCGCGAGCGCGAACTGGACGCTCCGGGCCGGGGAGAGCCCGCCGTTCAGCGGCCGGACGGAGGCCCAGACGCCGACGCCGTCGACGACCGACTCGGCGACGACGAGGAGGACCACCGCGGCGAGCGCGCCGGCCGTGACCGTCGCGGCCCGGGCGAGCACGTCCTCGACGCCCACGAACACGACGTAGGCGGCGAGCGCACCCCCGCCGAGCGCGACGCCGACGAGGAAGCGGACGAGTCTGCGCACGGGCCGACTGCGGGCCTCCGTGTCAAAAGCGGCGCGGCCTACACCTCGACCGCGAACGGCGCGTACTGCTCCGCGGCGGCCGCGAACGCGCCCATCAGGTCGCCCACTTCGGCGAGGTCCCCGGTGT
This sequence comes from Halosegnis marinus, assembly GCF_029338355.1. Lineage (GTDB taxonomy): Archaea > Halobacteriota > Halobacteria > Halobacteriales > Haloarculaceae > Halosegnis > Halosegnis marinus. The sequence goes on along the minus strand of NZ_CP119802.1, from coordinate 302,139 downwards.
CGATGACCTCGACCGGAGTGTGCATGTAGCGGTTCGGGATGGAGACGTTCACCGCGGCGACGCCCGAGCGCGCGGTGTAGAAGCTCTCCACGTCGGTGCCGGTGTCGGAGCCCGCCGCGGACAGCTGGAGGTCGAGGTCCTCGTCGTCGGCGGTCTCCCGTATCGCCTCGACGACGACCGGGTGGTTGCCCGAGCCGCGCCCGACGGCGGGGCCGCCCCCGAGTTCGATGCCCGACCCCTTGGTCCCGGGGGCCTCGGGCGTGTCGGTCGCGTGGGTCACGTCCGCGGCGACCACCACGTCCGGGTCGAGGTCGTAGCCGACCATCCGCGCGCCCTTGCGACCGATCTCCTCCTGCACGGTGGAGACGGCGTACACCGTGGCGTCGGCGTCACGCTCGACCGCGCGCCGGAACCCCTCGGCGGCGGTCCACACGCCCGTGCGGTTGTCCATCCCGCGGGCGGCGACGAGCGACCCTTCGAGGTCGCGGACCTCGGTCTCGAAGGTGATGGGGTCGCCGACCTCCACCAGCTCTCGCGCCTCGTCGCCGTCCGCGGCGCCGATATCGACGTGCATCTCGTTTATCTCGCTGGTGTCCTCGTCGCCGCGGTCGCGGAGGTGGATGGCGACCTGCCCGACGACGCCGGAGACGGGGCCGTCGCTCCCGTGGACCGTGACGTACTGGCCCCGCGTGACGGTCTTGTCCGCGCCGCCGACGCGCGTCAGCTTCAGGAAGCCGTCGTCGGTTACGTCCCGCACCATCAGCCCGATCTCGTCGCCGTGGCCGGCGAGCACGACCGACACGTCCGTGTCCGGGTCGCCCTCGTGGACGGCGACGGCGTTGCCGTACGCGTCCGTGTGTGTCTCGTCGGCGAGCGGTTCGACGCGGTCGAGGAACACCCGCTGGCCGGCCGTCTCGAAGCCGCTGGGGGTCGCGGTGGCGAGCAGGTCGTCGAGGAACGCGCGGCGGTCGTCGTCCATACTCGCGGCCCGGCCCGTTCGCCCGAAAACCTCCCGGTTCTCCCGAACGGATAAGGCCGGGGACGGTGAACGGACGGTATGGCGAAGTTCACCCTCCTCGAACTGCATCTGGACGGCGCACAGTTCACGGCGAACGCCCCGGGCAGCGGCCTCCCGGGCGTCGAGGTCGAGACCGACGACACTGCGGACGACGCCCCCGACTCGACGGGGAAGCCGTGGCTCGCGGCGCTCGTCGGCCTCCTGTTCCTCGCGGCTATCGCCCTGCTGGCGAGGAAGAAACTCGGGGGCGACGACGAGGAGTACACCGACCCCGAGGCGGCCGGCTTCGGCGACTGACCGCGCGTCGGCGGCCGATTACAGGTCGGCGACGACGCCGCGCAGGTAGTCGAGTTCGTCCTCGTTGACGCCGTGACCCATCCCCTCGTAGATTCGCTCCTCCACGTCTGCGCCCAGCGACTCGAACACGTCGCGGGTGTCGTGGACGCGCTCGACGGGGATATGCGGGTCCACGTCCGAACAGCCGAGGAACACCTCGGTGCCGGCCATGTCGCCCTCGTACTCGCCGACCTCGTCACCGATGACGCCGCCCGACAGCGCCGCGACGCCGCCGTAGCGCTCGGGCCGGGTCGCGGCGTACTCGCTCGTCAGGCACGCGCCCTGCGAGAAGCCCATCAGCAGGACGTTCTCCCGCTCGATGCCGTCGTCGACGAAGCCCTCGACGATGCGGTCGATGGCGTCGAGGCCGCCGGTGCGTCCGGGTTCGTTCTTCTCCACGGGTTCGAGGAACGAGTGGGGGTACCACGTGTTGTTCGTCGCCTGCGGCGCGGCGTAGGCCACGTCGTCGCGGGGGAACTCACGGTGCATGGCGAGGATGGACCGGGCGGTCGCGCCGCGGCCGTGCGTCATCACGACCGCGGCGTTCGCCTCGCTCGGGTCGGCGCCCGCGCGGGCCGGCGTGTTCTCGTGGACCATCAGTCGCGCACCTCGCGTCGCGTCTGCGATTTCATGGTGTTACTTGGTAGTGCGGGGAAACTACTTATACGCTCGCGGACATTCGTGCAAGCAGGTAACAGCGATGTCATCCGAGGACCGATACAGCGAGGAGGCCTGCGTCGTCATCGATTCGCTCGAGCAGATCGGGTCGCAGTGGCGGCTCATCGTCCTGCACGACCTGCAGGAGGGCGAGAAGCGATTCAACGAACTGAAGCGGTCGACCGACGCCTCGTCGCGCACCCTCTCGCGGGTGCTCGACGACCTCGGCGAGATGGGGTTCGTCGACCGGCGGCTGGAGGAGGACGCGCCCGTCGCCACCTTCTACTCCCTGACCGCGAAGGGCGAGTCGCTCGGCCCCGTCTTCGAGGCCATCGAGGAGTGGGCGGAGGACTGGCTCGACCCCGACGAGGAGAGCCTCATCGCCTGACGCCGACCGTCGCCCGGTACTCGGCCGTCTCCGCGTACGGTCCCTCGCCGAGGCGGTCGCGCACGGCCGCCTCGAACGCCGCCCTGTCCTCGATTCCCGCACAGTACGACAGCGACTGTACGTACCCCGCCGCCTCCTCGACGGTCCACTCCCGTTCGACCGTGTACTCGCGGACCCGCGTGTCGGCGAACGCGGACCCGGCGAGCACGTCGGCCCACGTCCGGTCGTACGTCACCGGCCCGGTGCGCTCGGGCACGTCCTCGACGAACTCCGTCACGACCTCGTACACCGCTTCCTGCCACGGCTCCGTCCCGCGCACGAGCCACTCGGGGTCGCCGACGAGCGCCACGCCGCCGCCCGGTTCGGTCGCCCGGTCCAGCCGCCGGAGGGTCCGCGTCGCCTCCATCCAGTGGAACGACCGGCCCATCGTCGTCAGCCGGAGCGACCCGCCCGGCGGCGGGAGGTCCGCGTCCGACCCCTCGACCCACTCGACCGCGACGCCGGCCGCGTCGGCGCGCCCCCGCGCGCGGTCGAGCATCGTCGGGTTCGGGTCCATCCCGACGACGCTCGCGTGTCGGGCGAGCGGCACGGCCAACCGCCCGGTGCCACAGCCCAAGTCGAGGACGCGCGCGTCGGCGCCGAGCGCGAACCCGTCCGCGAGGTCCGCGACGAGCGCGTCGGGGTAGTCCGGCCGGTAGGCGGCGTAGTACCCCTCGGTGCCGGCGAAGCGGTCGGCGGCCCCGTTCATATCCGGGCGAGCGGGGGCGGCTGTAAATCCGTTCCGCCGCCGTGTTTTTCCGTCCCGCGGCGCGACGGGCGACCGTGACCGACACGACCGACGACGAGCGGTACGGGGCGGCCGGAGCCGGCATCGGCGGCGCGGTCGGCGGGGCGACGGCCGCGGCGGCCCCCGGAATCGGCGCCCTCGGCGTCGGGCTCGCGGCGGGCACGGGGGCGCTCCTCGCCGCGGTCGCGGGGCTGGCGCTCCGGGACCGCGCCGAGTGACCGGCGCGCGGCGGCCGCGCCGCGTGGAGAAGGCCTATAGCCGGCGCGACGAACGGGAACCCATGACACTGTTTCGCGCCGTGCGCGCCGTCGCGGAGAGCGAGGGCGACGGTCCCGTGGACTGGGACGCCGCCGCGGCGGCCGCGAAGGCCGCGGTCGAGCCGGGCGACCTGACGCTCACCGACGCCGAGCGCGAGGGGTACGCCCGCGACGTGCGCGACGCCCGCGACCGGGTTCGCGAGGTCGCCGCCGTCGACTTCGACCTCCCCGACACCGTCGAGGTGCAACACCGCCACCACTGGATCGACGCGAACGTCGCCACCTTCCGCCGGGTGATGGAGCCGCTCGCGGAGGAGGCCGTCGGCCCGGTCCCCGGCCTCGCGCGCTCCGTCAACACCGGCACGATGGGCGTGACCCTCGGCTTCCTCGCCAACAACGTCCTCGGCCAGTACGACCCGCTCCTGCTCGCCGAGGGGGACGACCACGCGCTCTACTTCGTCCACCCGAACATCGGGAAGGTCGCCGGCCTGCTCGACGTGCCGGAGCCGCGCTTCCGCCGCTGGATAGCCTTCCACGAGGTTGCCCACGCCGCCGAGTTCGGGGCCGCGCCGTGGCTCTCCGAACTCCTCGAGGAGCGGATGCGGGAGGGCGTCGCGGGGCTCACCGAGGGGCAGTTCGACCGCGCGGCCCTGACGGAGGTGAACGTCGCCATGACCGCCGTCGAGGGGTACGCCGAACTCGTGATGGACCGCGCGTTCGACGAGGAGTACGACGACCTCCGCAGAAAACTCGACGAGCGGCGCGGCGGGAAGGGGCCCATCGGAAAGCTCGTCCGTCGCTTGCTCGGGTTGGGCATGAAGCGCGAGCAGTACGAGCGCGGCAAGGCGTTCTTCGACGCCGTCGCCGACGAGCGCGGCGTCGAGGGCGCGAGCGCCGTCTGGGACTCGGAGGCGAACCTCCCGACGGACGAGGAACTGGACGACCCGGCGAAGTGGCTGGCGCGCGTCCCGGTCTAGACCTGCCAGTCGAGCGCGGCCGCGAGGTCGTCCCGCGGCGGCGAGCAGGCGCGGTTCCGGCAGGCGTACACCGTCGGGCCGTCCCTCGCGCCGCGCGCGTTCCATATCGGCGGCGCCTCGTCGAGTCCAAGCCGGTCGAGCCACGACTCCATCTCCTCGTCCGTCGGCGGGCGAACGGAGAGGAGCCGCAGCGGGAGGTACCGTTCCGCGAGCGTCGCGCGCCACGCGTCGGGGAGGCCGTCGGCCGCGACGGTGAGTTCCGTCCGCCCGACCGCGAGCGCGTCCGCCGCGAGGACGAACGCCGCGTGCTGGAGCGGGTCGGATTCGAGCGTGCTCGCGTGGGTTTCGACCACGGTCTCCGCCACTTCCGCGAACGTGTCGTCCGTCGTGAAGTGCGAGAGCGCGTCCAGCGTCTCGACGGCGACGCCCGTGCTCGACGGCGTCGAGGAGTCGCCGAGTTCCTGCGGGCGAGCGACGAGCGACTCGCCGCCCGCGGGCGTGAAGTAGAGCGTCCCCGCCGCGTCGTCGTAGAAGTCGCGGACGAGCGCGCGGGCGAGGTCCAGCGCGAACGCGAGGTGGTCCGCGTCGCCGGTCGCCTCGTAGGTGTTGAGCGCGCCGCGCGCGAGGAACGCGTAGTCCTCCAGGTAGCCGTCGCCCTTCACGTCGCTATCCTTCCACCGGCGCGAGAGCCGCTCGCCGTCCCACAGGCGCTCGCGGACGAAGCCGAGCGCGTCGGCCGCGACCTCGGCGTACCGCTCGTCCAGCGCGATGCCGGCCTCCGCGAACGCCGAAACCATGAGGCCGTTCCAGCCTGCGAGCACCTTCTCGTCGCGGTTCGGGGCCGGGCGCTCGGCGCGGTAGTCGCGCGCTCGGTCCGTCGCGCGGTCGAGTCGCTCCTCGACCTCGTCCTCGGGGAGGTCGAACTCCGCGGCGAGGGAAGCGACGCTCGCGGATTCGGTGAGGACGGTCCACGACTCGGTCGAGCCCGTCACGTCCTGTTCCGGCTCGAAGTTGCCCGCTTCCGTGACGCCGTAGCGCGCGGCGAACAGGTCGGCGTCCGTGTCGTCCCCGACGGCGGCGCGCACGTCCTCGGGCGTCCAGACGTAGTAGGCCCCCTCGACGCGCTGGCCCTCGTAGGGGGAGCGCGCGTCGAGCGTCGAGAAGAAGCCGCCGTCCTCGTGGGTCAGATCGCGCTCCACGAACGCCAGCGCCCCGCGGGCCGCGTCGGCGTACCGCTCCTCCCCGAGTAGCTGGTGGCCGGCGAGGAACGTCCGCACGAGGCCGGCCTGGTCGTACAGCATCTTCTCGAAGTGAGGGACGACCCACTCCGGGTCCGTGCAGTAGCGGTGGAAGCCGCCGCCGAGGTGGTCGTGGAGGCCGCCCGCGGCCATCGCGTCCAGCGTCTCGCGGGCCACGTCCGCGTACACCTCGGTCCCGGTGCGGTCGGCCGCGCGCAGGAGGAGGTCCACCCGCGGCGGGTTCGGGAACTTCTGGCCGCGGCCGAACCCGCCGTGGTCGCGGTCGGCCCCCCGCACCGCCGACGCGGCCGCGCCGTCGAGGAACTCCGCGTCCGGGGCCTCACCCGGCGCGTCGGGCACGTCCTCCAACTCCCCGCGCGCCGCCGCGGTCCACTGCTCGGCGCGGGCCTCTATCTCCTCGCGCTCCTCCGGGTCGTCCCACGCCGCGGCGACGTGTTCGACCAGCTGTCGGAAGCCGGGCTGGTTCCGCTTCGCCTCCGGCGGGAAGTAGGTCCCGACGAAGAACGGCTTCCCCTCGGGCGTACAGAACACCGTGAGGGGCCATCCGGCCTGCCCGCGGACCAGCCGGCAGACGGTGATGTAGAGGGAATCGAGGTCCGGGCGCTCCTCGCGGTCCACCTTCACGGGGACGAACGACTCGTTGAGCGTCGCGGCGATACCCTCGTCCTCGAAGCTCTCCTCGGCCATCACGTGACACCAGTGGCACGACGAGTAGCCGACCGAGAGGAATATCGGCCGGTCGCGCTCGCGCGCCGCGTCGAGCGCCGCGTCGTCCCACGGCTGCCAGTGCACGGGGTTGTCGGCGTGCTGCCGGAGGTACGGCGACGCCTCCTCGTCGAGGCGGTTGCGCGCCAGCGGGTCTGCGGTCATACCCCGCGTTCGGCGGGGAGGCGTAAAGGCCCCCGCGCTCGCAGGGAGCAAGGTTTGTTACCGTGTCGCGTGGACGGGCGGTATGGCACCGACCGAACGGCTCGACGCCTACCGCTTCCACGAGCGCGAGTGGGGGAGCTACGGGGAGCTACGGGAGGCCTTCGAGTGGGAGCTACCGGACCGGTTCAACATGGCCGCGTACGTCTGTGACCGCTGGGCGGCCGAGACGCCCGAGGCCCTGGCACTCGTCGCCGACGACGGGGACGGAACCCGAACCCTGACGTACGCTGACCTCGACGCGGCGGCGAGCGCGCTGGCCCGCCATCTCCGCGCCGAGGGCGTCGAGCGTGGCGACCGCGTCGGCGTGAACGCCCCCCAGCGCGTCGAGACGGCCGTCGCGCACGTCGCCTGCTGGAAACTGGGCGCGGTATCGGTCCCGCTCTCGACGCTGTTCGGGCCGGACGCAGTCGAGTACCGGCTGGCCGACGCCGGGGCGGTCGCGGCCGTCGTGGAGGGGTCGGCCGCCGAGGCCTTCCGCGAGGCGCGACCCGCGTGCGTCGAGAGCGTCGTCCTCGTGGACGGCGACCCGCGCGGCGACGAGACGGCCTACGACGAGGCGGTCGCGGGGGAGGAGAAGAGCCTCGACGCCGTCGATACCGCCGCGGAGGACGACGCGCTGCTCATCTACACCTCCGGGACGACGGGGAACCCGAAGGGGGTGCGCCACGCCCACCGGATGCTGCTCGGCCACCTGCCGCTCTTCCTCACGACGTTCTGTAACCTCGACCTGCGCGACGGCGACACCTTCCACACGCCGTCGGAGTGGGCGTGGATCGCCTCGCTGTTCGACGTGGTCGTCCCCGCGCTCTACTACGGGCGGACGCTCGTCGTGGACGAGGCCGGCGGCCCCTTCGACGCGGGCCGGACCTTCGACCTGCTGGACCGCCACGGCGTGACCCACTTCTTCGCGCCGCCGACCGCGCTCCGCGTGATGATGACCCTGGAGGCAGAGGCCGAGCGCGTCCGGGTCGTCGCCTCGGGCGGCGAGTCGCTCGGCCCGTCGGTCGCGACGTGGGCCGCGGACGCGTTCGGCGGCGCGGTCGTCCACGAGGGGTACGGGCAGACGGAGGCGAACATGGTCGCGGGCGACTGCACCGCGCTCGCCGAGTCGCGCGAGGGGTACATCGGCCTCGCGGGGCCGGGCCACGACCTCGCCATCGTGGACCCCGACACGGCCGAGACGACCGTTCCGCCCGGCGAGGTCGGGGAGATAGCCGTCCGCTACGAGGGCGACCCGGTGTGCTTCGTCGAGTACTGGAACGAACCGGAGAAGACCGCGGCGAAGGTGCGCAACGGCTGGCTGCTCACCGAGGACCTCGGCCGGATGGACGCCGACGGCTACCTCGCGTTCGAGGCGCGCAAGGACGACGTCATCATCTCCGCGGGCTACCGCATCGGCCCCGTCGAGATAGAGGAGTCGCTCGCCGGCCACCCCGCGGTCGCCGACGCCGCCGTCGTCGGCGTCCCGGACGACGAGCGCGGCGAGGTGCCGAAGGCGTTCGTCGTCCTCGCCGAGGGGTGGGAGCCGACCGAGGCGACCCGCGAGGCGCTCCGGGAGCACGTCCGCGAGCGCCTCGCCAAGTACGAGTACCCCCGCGACATCGCGTTCCGGGAGAGCCTGCCGACGACCGCGACCGGGAAGGTCAGGCGCGCGTCGCTGACCGACGAGTAGGCACGTTCAGCTCTTTCGAAGCCCTCCGTGCCTGACGGATACCGCGTGCTGAATATAGAGGGCGAGTCTATCGACGAACTAGTTGCTGGCAAACGCTATTGTATCCTCCAGATGAACCTCAGTCATCACCAGCACGGGCGGGCGTGAGCTATCCGACGAAATGGTCGCTGATATGAGCTTGCACCTCGTTTCGTCTCTCCGCGCACCTATCACCAATGTCTGAACGACGCGATTCTACCGATTCAGTCGACGACGTAGCTGGCGAACTGCCTGCTGTCGGGACAGCCGTGGTGACAGGGGCGAACAGCGGACTCGGCTTCGAGGTGACGAAGGGGCTCGCCGAGAAGGGTACACACGTCGTGATGGCGTGCCGGAGCATCGAGCGCGGCGAGGACGCGAAACGGCGAATCGAAGCCGAGGTCCCGGGAGCGTCACTGACAGTGAACGAGCTCGACCTCGCGGACCTCGAGTCGGTCTCGGCGTTCGCCGAGTGGTTCACGTCGACGTACGACGCGCTCGACGTACTCTGTAACAACGCGGGTGTGATGGCTATCCCACGCACGGAGACCGAACAGGGATTCGAGTACCAGTTCGGCGTCAACCACCTCGGACACTTCGCACTCACCGCCCACCTCCTCCCCGTCTTACAGCAGACCACGGGGGAGTCCCGTGTCGTTGTGCAGAGTAGTGCCGGGCACAGGAAAGCCGATATCGACTTCGAGGACCTTCAGGGCGAGGAGTCGTACAGTGCGTGGGGGGCGTACGGGCAGTCGAAACTCGCGAACCTCCTCTTTGCATACGAACTCGACCGTCGACTCCGCATGGCGAAGGCGAGCGTGAAGAGCCTCGGCTGCCACCCGGGTGGGTCCAAGACGAACCTCCTGGACCACAGCGCCACACAGGGCGGATTCCGACCCGACCTCCTGCTGATGAGACTCCTGAACGCAGTGATCGTACGGAGCGCCGAACGTGGCGCAGAGTCGATGCTCTACGCCGCCCTCGACCCGAGTATCGACGGCGGCGAGTACGTCGGCCCCGACGGTTTCATGAACATGTACGGCGACCCGGTCGTCCAGCCGTCGAGCGACCGGTCATACGATGAGACACTCGCCCGCCGTCTCTGGGACGTCTCCGAAGACCTCACGGGGGTCTCGTTCGACCTCCCTGAACCGAACTAGCGAGAGGGGTGCTGATACCCTCGCGCCCTCTATTCAGCACGGTCTCGGAAGACCATCGAAGCCCGAGGATTCCAACGAGTAGGCACGTTTCTGTATATGCTCGCCGCGTTGAGAGACAACCTTTACACTCCCGTGCCGTCCTCCCTCGCGTATGTACGGAGACGAGCGCGTCCTCTTGGTCGGCGGCGGCGGCCGCGAACACGCGGTCGCCCGCGCGGTGGCCGAGTCGGACGCGACGCTGTACGCCTGCGCGTCGAACCGCAACCCCGGCATCGCGTCGCTCGCGGCCGGGGTCGAGACGCTCGACGAGACGGACCCCGACGCGGTCGTCGCCTACGCCGACGAGGTGGACGCGACGGTGGCCGTCGTCGGCCCGGAAGCACCCCTCGCCGCGGGCGTGAGCGACGCGCTGGACGAGGCCGGCGTGTACGCGTTCGCGCCGAACTCGACGGAGGCGCGCATCGAGACGGACAAGAGCTTCCAGCGGGAGTTCCTCGACGAGCACGGAATCCCCGGCAACCCCGCCTTCGAGGTGTTCGACGACACCGACGCCGCCTGCGACTTCATCGACGGCTACGACGGCGACCTCGCGGTCAAGCCCGCCGGCCTCACCGGGGGCAAGGGCGTCCGCGTCATCGGGGACCAGTGTACGCCGGCGGAGGCGAAGGCGTACCTCCGCGAGGAGTCGTACGACCGCGTCGTCCTGGAGGAGCGGCTGGTCGGCGAGGAGTTCACCGTGCAGGCGTTCGTCGCCAACGGCGACGTGCGGCCCGCCCCGGCCGTGCAGGACCACAAGCGCGCCTACGAGGGCGACGAGGGGCCGAACACGGGCGGGATGGGCAGTTACTCCGACGCGACCCCGGAACTCCCCTTCATGACCCGGGGCGACTACGCCGCGGCCGTCGATATCGTCCGCGCCGTGGTCGACGCGATGCCCGAGTACAAGGGGATTCTGTACGGGCAGTTCATGCTCACCGCCGAGGGCCCGAAGATCGTGGAGTTCAACGCCCGCTTCGGCGACCCGGAGGCGATGAACACCCTCCCGGTCCTCGACACGCCGTTCATGGACGTGGTGACCGCCGCGCGCGACGGCCGGCCGCTCCCGGAACTCGTCTTCGACCGGCGCGCGACGGTCTGCAAGTACGCCGTCCCCGAGGGGTACCCGACTGACCCGAAGGCCGGCGCGAAGGTCCGCATCGACGAGGAGAGCGCCGGCGACGCGCTGCTCTACTACGCCAGCGTGGACGCCCGCGAGGACGGCGTCTACACGACCACCTCCCGGTCGTTCGCGGTCGTCGGCGTCGCCGACAGTATCGCCGAAGCCGAGACGATAGCCGAGGACGCGCTCGCCGCCGCCGGCGAGGAGGGCCTGCGCGCGCGCCACGACATCGGGAAGGCGGACCTCGTGGCCCGGCGCGTCGAGCACATGGCCGAACTCCGCGGCGAGTAGTCGCCGCGACGCGCGCCGCTTTTGTCCGTCGCCGCGCTACGAGCGGTAGTGACCGACTCCGACGGCGGCCCCGACGAGGGGGCCGCCCCCGACGCCGACGCGGCCCCGGACACCCGCGACGGGGACGCGCCCGACCTCACCCTCGACGCCTTCTACGACGCGCTGGAATCGGCGGGCCGCCCGCTGCTGACGGCGACCGAACTCTCGCGCCTGCTCGACTGCACGCAGACCGAGGCGCTGGCCGCGCTCGAAGCCCTCGCCGGGTCGGGCCGCGTCGAGTCCGCCGACGTGGAGGCCGACCCGACCGTCTGGTTCCCGACCGACTACAAGGAGACGGCCGACCGCGAGCGTATCGTCGTCTTTCCCGGGCGCAGACAGGTCGTCGTCGACGCCCCCTCGCAGTTCACCCGCGCACAGCTCTCGCAGTTCGCCCACCTGGAGGACGCCAACCGCGAACACGGCTACGTGTACGAGGTGCGCGAGGAGGACGTGTGGGCCGCGCCGTACGACGACTTCGCGGGCCTCGAACGCACGATGCGGCAGGCGCTCGGCGAGCGCAACGAGGCGCTGGAGGAGTGGGTGAAGTCCCAGTGGGAGCGCGCGCGGAAGTTCCGGCTCCGCTCGCACGAGGACGGCTACACCGTGCTCGAAGCCCGGAACGCGGACCTGCTCGGCAACATCGCCGAGCGCGAGCTGGACGAGGGCCAACTCCGCGCCCGCATCTCCGACACCGAGGCGTGGGTGGCGGAGGAGTCGGTCGCCGCGGTGAAGCGCGCGCTCTACGAGGCGGGCTACCCCGTCCTCGACACCCGCCACCTCGACACGGGCGAGGCGCTCCCCCTCGACCTCCGCGTCGACCTCCGCGACTACCAACACGAGTGGGTGAACCGCTTCGTCGAGAAGCGCTCGGGCATCCTCGTCGGACCCCCCGGCTCGGGCAAGACCGTCGCCGCGATGGGCGTGATGAGCGCCATCGAGGGCGAGACCCTGATTCTCGTGCCCGGCCGGGAACTCGCCGCCCAGTGGAAGGAGACCATCCTCGAACACACCTCGCTCGCCGACGAGCAGGTCGGCGAGTACCACGGCGGCAAAAAGGAGATACGGCCGGTCACGGTCGCTACCTATCAGACCGCGGGGATGGACCGCCACCGCCACCTGTTCGACGACCGGAAGTGGGGGCTCATCGTCTACGACGAGGTCCACCACATCCCGTCGCCCATCCACCGCCGCTCGGCCGACCTGCAGGCGAAACACCGCCTCGGGCTGTCGGCGACCCCCATCCGCGAGGACGACAAGCAGAAGGAGATATTCACCCTCGTCGGGCCGCCCATCGGGACGAACTGGGCGGCGCTGTTCGACGCCGGCTACGTCGCCGAACCCGAAATCGAGATACGCACGGTGCCGTGGGCCGACGACGAGTCGGCGAACGCGTACGCCGACGCCGCGGGCCACGAGCGGCGACAGGCCGCGGCGGAGAACCCCGCGAAGATACGCGAGACGCGGGCGATACTCCGCGACCACCCGGGCGCGAAGGCGCTGATATTCGTCGAGTACATCGCGCAGGGCGAGGCGTTCGCGGAGGCGCTGTCGATACCGTTCGTCTCCGGGGAGATGCCCCACGCGCGCCGGCGCAAACTGTTCGACGAGTTCCGCAACGGGCCGCGCGACGCGCTCGTCGTCTCGCGGGTCGGCGACGAGGGTATCGACCTGCCGAACGCCGAGATAGCCGTCGCCGCGTCGGGCCTCGGCGGAAGCCGCCGGCAGGGCGCCCAGCGCGCGGGCCGGACGATGCGCCCCGTCGGCAAGGCGCGGATGTACGTCCTCGCCACGCGCGGCACGGAGGAGGAGGACTTCGCGCGGTCGCGTACCCGACACCTGCAGGGGAAGGGCATCAGGGTGCGGGAGCGCGAGGCCGAGACGCTGGACCCCGGCGACCGCACGGGCGACGACCGGACAGAGTGAAACCCCCCGGCGTCCAAGGCCGCCCGTGAGCGACGACACCGGCACCCGGTACGACCGGCTGGAGCGACACCCGACCGAGGGGCCGCGAAACTCCCTGTGGTCGTGGACCGACGAGAAGAGCGTCCTCCGGGTCGTCTACAACTACCTGTTCGTGCTGGTCGCGCGGCTGGCTCCCTCGCTCCGGCTGAAGAACTGGGCGCTTCGTCGGCTCGGGGCGACCGTCGGCGAGGGCGTCTCGTGGGGGCTGGAGGCGACCCCGGACGTGTTCTGGCCCGAGCGCGTCACCCTGCGCGACGACTGCATCGTCGGCTACGACTCCGTGCTGCTGTGCCACGAGTTCCTGCAGGACGAGTACCGCCTCGGCGACGTGGTCGTGGGCGAGCGGGCGATGGTGGGCGCGAAGGCCGTCGTCCTCCCCGGCGTCGAGATCGGCGCGGACGCGCAGGTCGCCGCCGGGTCGCTCGTGGCCGACGACGTGCCGCCGGGCGTGACGGTCGCGGGCGTCCCCGCGGAGCCGGTCGAGCGCGACGCGTAGGGCGGACACCGTTATGCCGCCGCCGGCGATAGGGCGGCCATGGACCCCGAGACGGCGGCGGTGTCGGCGTACCTGTCCCCCACGGACGCCGCCGTCCCCGAGGGGGTGTACCGTCTCGTCGGCCTGCCCGACGGGCGGGCCACCCTGTTGCTCGTCGGCGACGCCGAGGGGCGGCGCGTCCACTCGGGTCGCCTCGTAGCCGTTTCCCGCCCGGCCCTCGCCGGCTTCGAGCGCACCGACCCGCCGGCGCCGCGGCGCTCGGTGTCCGGCGCGCTGACGCTCGGCTACTGGTCGGTGCGGGCGTTCGCGCGACAACTGGCCCGGACGCCGTTCCGGGCGGCGGGCGCGGCGCTGTTGCTCGTTGCGGGCTTCGCCGCGGACGTCTCCTCGGCGGTTCCCGAGGCGGCCGCGGCGGCGCTGGTCGTCCTCGGGGCGCTGGCGCTCTCGCTCGTCGGGAGCGGGCGGCTCTAGCTCCGGACGACGACGATGCCGCGCCGGAACACGCGGTGGTTCGGGACGACGTATTCCTCGCCCTCGGCCTCGACGCGCGTGACGAACGTGTCCACCTCCTGGACGATGCCGCGGCGGCCGTCCACCTCCACCTCGTCGCCGATGGCGTACGGCTCCGTCAGCAGGAGATAGACGCCCGCGGCCGCCGACGCGAGCAGGTCCTTCGTCGCCAGCCCGCCGAGGAGGACGAGGCCGAACGCGTAGGCGGCGAGCAACACGAGCAGGGGGAGCGTGGCGACGCCGAGCTGTGAGAGCGCGACGAGCGCCGCGACGTAGAAGACGCTGTACTTCGCCAGCGTCGGGACGATACCCGCCTCGGGCACCTTCACGCTCCGGAGCCGCTCGCGGACGTAGAGGTCGAGCTTGTCGCCCGTGATGACGCCGACGATGAGGACGATGACCGCGATGAACAGCTGCCGGAAGAAGTCCGTCAGCCGGGTCGTGAGCAGGTCCTGCGGGAGGGCGTTGACGAGCCGGAGCGCGACCAGTCCGCCGACGACGAGGACGAACAGCCCACAGAGGTTCGCGAGCAGGCCGACGGTCGAGGTGCCGAGCCGCTGTGCCGTCCGCTCGAACGGCGTTCCCTCCACGGCCGTCGGGACGTCGAGTCCCCGGAGCAGGCGCCGGACGTACCGGCGCGTGAGTACCCCCGCGACGAGCGCGAGCAGGAACACGACGATGCCGACGAACAGCTCGAAGCGGTCGGCGAGCAGCCGGTGAAGCGTCGCGTCGAGGCCCGTTCCGCCGGCGTCGTGGGGCACGGTCAGTACTCCTCCGGGTCGAGTTCGAGGATGAGGTCGCCGCCCTGGAACGCCCGAACGAGGCCGTCGGACTCCGAGAGCACGATACAGACCGCGTTCGTCTCCCGGGTGATGCCCGCCGCGGCCATGTGGCGCGCGCCGAGCCCCTTCGGGATGTCCGTCCCCTCGGCGCTGGGTTCGAGGTAGCGGTACGCGCTCACGATCTTCCCGGAGTCGGAGACGACGAACGCGCCGTCCAGCCGGGAGAACTCCTTGAGCATCACGTTCACGATGGGGTCGCCGACGTGGACGTGGCTCTTCTCGAAGGGGTTGTACGAGAGCGGTCGGGACTTGTTCATCACCTTCCCGGCGTCGCCGACGACGAACAGCGCGCCGACCTGCTTGCCCTTCTGCCCCTTCTTGCCCAGTTCGACGGCGACCTCGAACACGTCGCGGATGACCGACGGGTCGGCACGCGACTCGACGAACAGGTCGTAGACGCCCGAGCGCGAGAAGGAGTCGGCGTTCACCCGCGTGACGGTGTCGATGGCCCCCTCGAAGACGTTGGTCGCGCAGGCGACGACGTGTTCCTCCTCCACGAAGCCGGCGTCGAGCGCGCCCTCCATCCCGAACCGGATGCGGTCGCGCACGTCGGCGAACGCCAGCGGGAGTTCCACGAACCGCTCGGCGTCGACCGTGTCCTCCCCCGCGACGACGATTACGGGGACCTCCGCGTCCGCGAACGACTCGTGGTAGGTGCCGCTGGGCGAGAACAGCAGTATCGCGTCGACGTCGTCGACGATTCCGCCCAACAGGTCGCGGAGGTCGCTCATTGTACCCCCCTCACGGCCGGCCGGAAAAAGGGTTGTGGGCTGTCGGTCGGCCGTCGGCCCTCCCGACCACACGCTTATGCTCCGACCCCGCCACCTCCGGTTCATGTCACGCGACAACGAGGACCGCGGCGCGGCCCGCTACACGGAGCGACCGGCGACCGTCGCCACGGACGTCGGCGACGGCCCGGCGGTCGTCTTCGCCCACGGGACCCTGATGGACCGCACGATGTTCGACCCGCAACTCGACGCGCTCGCGGGCGACTACCGGTGTGTCGCCTACGACCTCCGGGCGCGCACCGACCGCTACGCCGACGAGTACGACCTCGACGACCTCGCGGACGACTACGCGGCCCTGCTCGACGGCCTCGGCATCGAGTCGGCCGTCCTCGTCGGGATGTCGATGGGCGGGTTCACGGCGCTGCGCGCCGCCGAGCACCACCCCGACCGGGTCGAGGCCATCGTGCTCGTGGACTCGGACGCCGGCACCCACTCGGAGGCCGACCGCGAGCAGTACGGCGCGCTCATCGAGCAGATGAAGGAGACGGGCCACCCCACCGAGTCGGCGGTCGAGGTAGCCAAACACCAGCTGTTCGGCGAGACGACCCGCACCGAGCACCCCGGCCTCGTCGAGGCGTGGGCGCGCAAGTGGGACACGTACCCGGGCCTCGCCATCCACAACGAGATCGCGTCGTGGCTCCACCGGGACGACTTCACGGACCGGGCCGCGGACCTCGACTGCCCGGCGCTCGTCACCCACGGCACGGAGGACGTGAGCATCGCGATGGAGAAGGCCGAGGCCACGGCCGACGCGCTCGGCGCCGACCTCGCACGGATTCCCGAGGCGGGCCACTCCTCGAACCTGGAGAACCCCGAAGCGACGAACGAGGCCCTGCGGGAGTTCCTCGCCTCGGTGTACTGAAAGCCCTTTGTCCCCGCGCGGCGACGGCCGGGTATGTACGAGGGCGTCCACGCGCACCCCGACGGCGACGCGACCGTCGCCCGCCACGCCCTGACCGCCGCCGAGTACGGCTACGAGGGCGTCGTCGTCCGCAACCACGGCGACCGGCAGGCCGACTACGACCGCGCGGCCGTCGCCGACGAGTACGACGTGGACGTCGTGGACGCCATCGAGCTCCGCACGGACGACCGCTCGCAGCTCGCCTCGCTCGTGAAGCGCTACCGGGAGGAGCGCACGCTCGTCGCCGTCCACGGGGGCGACGACGCGACGAACCGCTTCGCCTGCGAGAGCGAGCGCGTGGACGTGCTCGCCCACCCGACGCGCGACGACGGCGGCTTCAACCACGTGCTCGCGAAGGCCGCGAAGCGCAACGGCGTCCGCATCGAGTTCGACTTCGGGGCCGTCCTCCGCGACGACGGCGGCTCCCGCGTGCGGACGCTCGCCGCGCTCCGGAAACTCCGCGAGGTAGTCGGCTACTACGACGCGCCGTACGTCGTGAGCGCGAACCCCGCGTCGCACCTCGAACTGCGCGCGCCCCGCGAACTGGTCGCGCTCGCGGAACGGGCCGGCTTCGACCCCGAGTGGACCCGCGAGGGCCTCCGGGAGTGGGGTCGGGTCGCGGCGCGCAACCGGGAGGTCGCGTCCGACTCCTTCATAGAGCCGGGGGTCCGAACCGAGGACGATGAAACGGACCGTTGAGGAACACGCCGCGCGGTTCGACGAGTACGCCGGCGACTACGACGAGGGACAGAACAGCGACGAGTACGAGGCCTGTGCGAGCCTCGTCATCGACCACGCCCGGGACGCGCTCTCGCCCGACGGGACGGTGCTCGACCTCGGCTGCGGGACGGGCGCCATCGGCCTCGCGCTCGCGGGCGACGCCGCCCGCGTCGTCGGCCGGGACATCAGCGAGGGCATGATGAACCAGGCCCGCGCGAAGGCAGAGGAGGCGGGCCTGACGAACGTCGAGTTCGGCTACGGGGAGTTCCGCGACCCCGACTACGACGGCCCCGCGGACGTGGTCGTCTCGAACTTCGCCATGCACCACCTCTCCGACGACGAGAAGCGCGAGGCCATCGAGGTCATCGCCGGCCTCGGCCCGCACACGTTCGTGCTGGGCGACGTGATGCTGTTCGGCGAGGCCGACCCCTCGGAACCGTTCTACTCCCCCGAGGTGGACGACCCCGCCACCGTGGGGGTGCTCGCGGACGCGCTCACCGACGCCGGCTTCGTCCTCACCGCCGTCGAGATGGTCCACGAGCAGGTCGGCGTGCTGGTCGCGGAGCGCGCCGGGTAGGCCGTCCGCCGGGCCGTCCGCGGTCGGCTTCCGTCCGCGGAACCGACCCATCCGTGTCGCTTAATCGCCTCCCACACCTACGACCGCGCAGTGAGCGACGCGCAGGGACTCGACGCGTTCGCGGCGCTGTCCGACCCGGTGCGGGCGGCGCTCTCGGAGCGCGGCTTCACGCGCCCGACGGAGCCGCAGCGCAAGGCGATTCCGCCCCTCGCGAGCGGCCGCAACGCCCTCGTGGTCGCGCCCACGGGCACCGGTAAGACGGAGACGGCGATGCTGCCGGTCCTGTCGGCCATCTCCGAGCGCGACCCGACCCACGGGATACAGGCGCTGTACGTCACCCCCCTGCGCGCGTTGAACCGCGACATGCGCGAGCGGCTAGACTGGTGGGGCGGGACGCTCGACATCGAGGTGGACGTGCGCCACGGCGACACGACCGACTACCAGCGCTCGAAGCAGGCCGACGACCCGCCCGACGTGCTGGTGACGACGCCCGAGACGCTGCAGGCGATGTTCACGGGGAAGAAGCTCCGGCGCGCCCTGGAAGACGTCGAACACGTCGTCGTGGACGAGGTCCACGAACTCGCGGCCTCGAAGCGGGGGGCACAGTTGGCTATCGGGCTCGAACACCTCCGCGAGTACGCGGGCGCGTTCCAGCGTATCGGCCTCTCAGCGACGGTTGGCGACCCCGAGGAGGTGGGTCGCTTCCTCACCGGGGACCGCGACTGCGCCGTCGTGGAGACGACCGACGCCGCGGCCATCGACGTGCGCGTGGTCGAGCCGGAGGTGACGAGCGAGGACGAGGTGCTCGCCTCCGAACTCGTCACGGACGCGGCGGTGGCGAGCCAGGTCCGGTACATCGACGAGGTGGTGTCGGAGAACGACTCCACCCTGATATTCGTCAACACCCGGACGACGGCCGAGGGGCTCGGCTCCCGGCTGAAGGAGTACGGCACCGACGTGGCCGTCCACCACGGCTCGCTGTCGAAGTCCGCCCGTATCGACGTGGAGGACCGGCTGAAGGCCGGCGAGATAGACGCGCTGATGTGTACCTCCTCGATGGAACTCGGCATCGACGTGGGCTCCATCGACCACGTGGTGCAGTACCAGAGCCCGCGCGAGGTGGCGCGCCTGCTCCAGCGGGTCGGGCGCGCCGGCCACGAGTCGGGCGCCGTGTCGTCGGGGACGGTCATCACGACCCGCCCGGACGACACCTTCGAGGCGCTGGCCATCACCCGGATGGCAGAGGAGGGGGTCGTGGAGGACGCGGCTATCCACCACGGGAGCCTCGACACCGTCGCCAACCAGATCGCCGGCGTCCTGATGGGCTTCGGCGAGATATCGGCGCGGGGCTGTTACGAGATCGTCCGGCGCGCGTACCCGTACCGCGACCTCGACGAGGCGACGTTCAAGGACGTGGTTCGGGAGCTCTCTGCCAATCACGTGCTGTGGCTGGAGGAGGACCACGACCGGCTGGAGAAGTCGCGCGGCACGTGGGAGTACTTCTACAACAACCTCTCGATGATCCCCGACGAGCAGAACTTCCGGGTCGTGGACATGGCTTCCGGGCGCACCGTCGGGACGCTCGCCGAGCGGTTCGTCGTCAACTTCGCCGCCCCCGGCGAGGTGTTCATCCAGGGCGGCGAGATGTGGCGCATCACCAACGTGGACGAGGACGACGAGCAGGTGAAGGTCACGCCCGTCGAGGACCCCGGCGGCGAGGTGCCGTCGTGGACGGGCCAGGAAATCCCAGTGCCCTACGACGTGGCCCAGCGCGTGGGCGAGATGCGCGGCGAGGCGAAGGCCGCGCTCGACGCCGGGCAGTCGGTCGCTGGTGTCGCCCGCGGCATGGCCGAGGAGTACCCGACCGACGAGCACACCGCGCGGCGCGCGCTCGACCCCGTCGCCCGCCACGAGGCCGCGATGCCCACCGACGAGACCGTCCTGGTGGAGGGGTACGGCCGCGAGATCGTCCTCAACGCCGCGCTCGGCCACAAGGCGAACGAGACGCTCGGCCGGCTGCTCTCCGCGCTCGTCGGCCAGCGCACCGGCTCCTCCGTCGCGCTGGAGACCGACCCCTACCGCATCGAGATGGAGGTGCCCTCGGGCATCTACATCGGCGACGTCGTGGACCTGCTGTTCGACACCGACCCCGGCCACGTCGAACCGCTCATCGAACTCTCGCTGAAGAACTCGGACGCGCTGAAGTACACGCTCGCGCAGGTCGCGGCCAAGTTCGGCGCGCTCAAAGGGTGGAAGTCCGGCCGCGGCTTCGGCCGCGACCGACTGCTGGAGGCGCTGCGCGACACGCCCGTTTACGACGAGGCGCTCCGCGAGACCCTCCACGTCGACCTCGACGCCGAGCGGGCCGCCGCCGTCCTGGAGTCGATACGCCGCCGCGAGGTCGCGGTCGAGACGGTCGGCGAGCGCACCCCGGTGGGGCTGGCCGGTCGTTCCTCGGGCCAGGAACTGCTCTCGCCGGAGAACGCCGACGCGTCCGTCATCGAGACGGTGAAGGAGCGCATCGAGAACGACCGGATGCTGCTCTACTGTCTCCACTGCGGCGACTGGGAGACGAAGCGACAGGTGAAGCGCATCTCGGACCCGCCGACCTGCCCGGAGTGCGGGTCGACACGCATCGCCGCGCTCAATCCCTGGGCCGACGAGGTGGTGAAGGCCATCCGGAAGCCGAAGGCGGAGCGCGACGAGGAAGAGGAGCGGATGGTCGAGCGCGCCTTCACCGCCGGGTCGCTCGTGCAGGGGCACGGGAAGAAGGCGGTCGTCGCGCTGGCGGCCCGCGGGGTCGGCCCGCGCAACGCGGCCCGGGTCATCAACAAGCTCCGCGAGGACGAGGACGACTTCTACCGCGACATCCTCGCGCGCGAACGCGAGTACGCGCGGACGAACGCCTTCTGGGACTAGGGTGTCCGGGGTTAGAGCGCCCGCATCGCGTAGTAGAACCGCTGGAGCGCGGTCAGGTGCCCCACGACGGCGAAGAAGACGAGCAGGAGGCCGACGAGCGACAGCCCCGCGTAGCCGGCGGTCGTGAACGCCGCGACGGCGGTGACGACGCCGATGATAGCGAGACGGTCCGCACGGCCCACGAGCCCGCCGTACACGCGGTCGAGGCCGACGGCCTGTGCCTGCGTCCCGAGGTAGGAGGTCATCAACACGCCCGTCACGGCAGCCAGCCCGATGGCGAACTCGCCCGTCCCGCCCGCCAGCCCCACGAGGACGACGATATCCGCGTAGCGGTCGAGGACGTGGTCGAGGAGGTCGCCCGCCGCCGACGCCGTGTCCGTGCGTCGTGCCACCATCCCGTCGAGGAGGTCGAGGACGCCGTTACAGAAGACGAGGACCGCGCCGAGGAGGTACGGGAGCGTGCCGGGGTCCGCGACCCAGTAGCTCGCCCCGGCGGCCGTCGCCACGGCGAAGGCGAGCACGGAGATGCCGTTCGGGGTGATGCCGAGCGAGACGGCGGCGTTCACGAGCGGGGCGAGCGCGCGGTCGGCCACGTCGCGGTACTGGTCGAGCGTCACCCGAGCCACCCCAGGAAGTCCACGGTTCCCGCGGAGGGCTCGCGCTCGCCGGCGACGACGGCCTCGATGTCGGCGGCGACGGCCTCTGGGTCGCGTCCGGTGGTGTCTATCTCGTACACGTTCCCCGCGCCGTGTTCGGCGACGGCCTCCGAGAGCACCACGTCGAGCGCCTCGGCCTCGGCGTTCTCCCGCGCCTTCGCCTCGGAGTCGCCCCGTGCGGTGAGCCGTTCGACGAGTTCGTCGGGGTGACACCGGAGGACGACGACGCGGTCGGCGTCGAACAGGTGCGCGAGGTGCGACTCGACGAGAGCGTCGTCGCGGCCGTCGAGCCAGTCGGCGAGCGCCTCGGTGTCGGCGAGCAGGGAGCCGCGCTCCTCGTCCGTGCCGGTGTCGAACCCCTCCTCGCGGATGACCTCGTTCAGGTGTACCGTGTCGAGGCCCGCGTCGGCGAGGTCCGCGGCGGTCGTCTTCCCCGTGCCGGGAGTGCCCGTGAGCGCGACCCTCATAGCAGGTCGTTCACCGTCCCGACGGCGCGCTCCGTCATCTCGGGCGTGCCGCAGGTGATGCGGACGCACTCCGGGAGGCCGAACGAGGTCGTGTCCCGGACGATGACGCCCTCCCGCTTCGCGGCCTCGAAGACGCGGGTGCCGTCGCCCACCTCCGCGAGGACGAAGTTGCCGCCCGACTCCCACGTCGGGCAGTCCAGGTGCTCGTACATGTACTCGCGCGACTCCCTCGCGCCCTCGACGGTGCGCTCGACGTGGTCGTCGTCCTCCAGCGCCGCGAGCCCCGCGCGGCAAGCTATCTCGGAGGCGGCGAAGGGCGTGTTCACGCGGGCGTAGGCGTCGGCCCAGTCGTCGGGGACGACCGCGTAGCCGAGCCGACAGCCGGCCAGCCCGTACGCCTTCGAGAAGGTGCGGAGGACGGCCACGTCGTCGCGCTCCCCCAGCAGGGAGACGGCGGAGGGGGTCTCGGAGAACTCCCCGTACGCCTCGTCCACGACGACGAGGGTGTCGTCGTTCGTGCGGTCGGCGAGCGCGCGCACCTCGTCGGGCGGCATCTCGGTGCCGGCGGGGTTGTGCGGCGAGGTGACGTAGACGACGCGCTCGCCGTCGTACGCGTCGAGGACGCCCTCGGCGGTCTGCTCGAAGTCCTCGGCCTTGCGGAGGGGGTACTCGTTCACGCGACCGTGGTGGAAGCGCGCGGACATCGCGTAGTAGGCGAAGCCCGGCTCGGGGACGAGCACCTCGTCGCCGGGGGCGAGCAGGGCGCGCGCGAGGTAGTCGAGCGCGCCGTCGCCGCCGTTGGCGAGCCACACCTGCCCGTCCGCCACGTCGAAGCGGTCGGCGAGCGCGGCCTGCAGGTCGGCGTGGGAGGCCTTCGGGTAGGCGTGGACCGCGGCGGCGGCCTCGCGGATGGCGACGACGGCCTTCGGCGACGGTCCCCACGCGTTCTCGTTCGAGGAGAGCTTCACGAGGTCTTCGGGGTCGACCCCCAGCTCGCGGGCCGTCTCCTCGATGCCGCGCCCGGCCTCGTAGGGCGTGTGCGCGGACAGGTCCCGTGGTTGCATGTGCGGGAGAAGCGGCGGCCCGGCCTTAAGAGTGCTCACACGGCCGCACGACCCCCCGACGCCGGCCGTCGGGTACCCTTTAGACGGTCGCGGCCGTGGTCGGCGTATGTCATCCGAGGACACGCTCCGCGTGACCGTCGGCGGGGCGACCGGCGGTGCCGCCGTGGCCTCCGCCGCCCGCGCGGCCGGCGCGACGGTCCGCGAGGTCGGGCCGGCGGGCGCGGCGGCGCTCGAACCGCTCGCGTTCGCCACGGTCGGCGGCCGCACCGCGGTCCACGCACGGGTCGCGCCCGCCGACGCCGAACCGCTCGCCGCGGCCGTCGCCGAGGGACGGCTCCCGACCGACGGCGCGCTCGAAGTCGCCGACGGCGGCCACGAGGCGCGCCCGGCCTTCTCGCACCCGACGCTCTCGACGGGCGAGCGTCGCGTCCTCGCCCGCGCGGGGTGGGCGGACCCGGCCGATGCCGCCCCTCTGACCGACGGCGTCCACACGGACTCGGACGCCGTCGAGGCGGCGGTCCGCGAGGCCGGCCTCCGGCCGCGGGGCCGGGGCGACGGCGCGACCGTCGACGCCGACGCGGTCCACGAGACCTGGGACCTCGCCCGCGAGGCCTCGGGCGACCCGGTCGTCGTCGTCAACGCCGCCGAGTCCGATTCCCGAATCACGGGCGACCGCCTCCTGCTCGAAGCCGACCCCGCCACGGTTATCGACGGCGCGCTCGCGGTCGCGCGAATCGTCGGCGCGACGGAGACGGTCGTGCTCCTGCCCGCGGACGCGGACCTCGCGGCGGCCAGAATCGAGGCCGTCGCGGGCGACCGGGTCGAGGTCGTCGCCGCGCCCGACGACTTCCGCGTCGCGGAGCCCACGATGGCGCTCGAATCGATGGAGGGCGCGGACCGCATCGAGGCGCGCCGCCGCCCGCCCGGCCCCGCCGAGTACGGGCTGTTCGGCCGGCCGACGGCGATACACACCCCCCGGACGCTGGCGCAGGTCGTCGCGCTCGTCCGCGAAGGTACCGTCGGCGCGCGCGCCGACCCCGGCACCAGGCTGGTGACGGTGTCGATGGACCACGAGCGCGCGACGGTCGAGATACCGACGGACGCGCCGCTGCGCGAGGCGACGGGCGCGCTCGGCACGCCCGAGTTCCGGTTCGCGACCGTCGGCGGGCGGTTCGGCGGGCTGACGCGCTCGCTCGACACGCCGGCGAACGCGGACGCGATGGCCGCCGCGCGACTCGGCACCGAGGGCGCGATAGCGCTCCACGGCGAGGACGACTGCGCCGTCGCGCTCGCGGGCCGCCGCGCGAAGCTCGCCCGCGAGGAGAACTGCGGGCGCTGCGTCCCCTGTCGCGAGGGGTCGAAACAGCTCCACGGGATGTTACGGGACCTCTACGACGGCCGGTTCGACGAGGGGAGGCTGACGGAACTCGGGCGGACGGTGCGCGACACCTCGCTGTGTTCGTTCGGGGTCGCGGCCGCCCGGCCCGTCCTCACCGCCGTCGAGGAGTTCGGGCCCGAATTCCGTGCCCACGCCGAGGGGCGGTGTCCCGCGGGTGAGTGCCCGTGAGCGCCGACGACCCCCTGCCGCGGGTGCCGGGTGTCGATAACCCGACCCATGAGACGCCGCTGACGGAGGACTTCGAGACGGGCACCGCGAACGACCCGCCCGTCGGCGCGGCGGCGGAGACGACCCTGACCGTCGACGGCACGGAGGTGACGGTGCCGGCCGGCGCGACCCTGCTCGACGCCGTCGAGGCCGCGGGCGCGGGCGACGACGTGGCCGCGCTGTGTCGCTACGACCGCGAGAGCGAGGCCACGGACCTCGTGGGGCCGCGCTCCACCTGCCGGACCTGCACCGTCGAGGCGGACGGCGACCTCGTGGCCTCGTGTTCGCGGCCGGCGCGCGACGGCACCGAGGTGCGCACCGACGCCGCGGAGGCCGCCGAGGCCCGCGAGGTGAACCTCGACCTCGTCCTCTCCAACCACAACCTCCGGTGTACGACCTGCGGGAAGAACGGCCGGTGTGAGCTCCAGGACACGGCCGTCGAGCAGGGCGTCGAGCACCCGCGCTACGGCGTCTTCGACGACCGGAGCGAGTACGAACCGCTCGACGACTCCTCGCCCAACATCCAGATAGACCGGAACAAGTGCATCACCTGCAACCGCTGTGTCGAGGCCTGCAACGACGTGCAGGTGCAGGGAGTGCTCAGGATAGAAGGGACGGGCGAGGACACCCGCATCGGGTTCATGAGCGACGCGGAGACGATGGCCGACTCCCAGTGCGTCTCGTGTGGCCACTGCGCCACCGTCTGTCCGACCGGGTCGCTCGTGGAGACGGGCTACGCGGACGCTCAGACGCTCCCGATTCCGGGGTTCAATCAGAAGAACTCCATCGGGAAGACCGTCGGCGGCGAGGACCGCCCCGACCCCGCCGAGGGGAAGTCGGGCGTCGCGCGGTTCATGGCGCGGGCGCGGGCGTCGGCCCGCGACGCCGGCGAGCGGGGCTTCCTCGCGGCCGAACACGCGGCCGAGGCCGTCGCCGCCAAGACGCTCCCCGAGGGACGGCTGTTCGACGTCGCCGACGCGACGGCGCGCTTCCGGGGCCGCGACATCGACGCCACCGAGACCACCTGCGGCTACTGTGCGGTCGGCTGTCGCTTCGAGGTCCACACGAAGGGCGACGAGGTGCTCGGGGTGCGCGCCACCGACCCCGAGGGGGCGCCGGCGAACGACTTCTCGACGTGCGTGAAGGGGAAGTTCGGCTACGAGTTCGCGGGGAGCGACGACCGGCTCACGAAGCCGCTCGTCCGCCGCGACGGCGACCTCGAACCGGCGTCGTGGGACGAGGCGCTCGACCGGGTGGTCGAGGGGTTCGAGCGCATCCGCGACGACTACGGGCCCGAGGCGCTGGCCGCGTTCGCCTCCTCGAAGGCGACGAACGAGGAGAACTACCTGATGCAGCGGCTCGCGCGCGACGTACTCCGGACGCCGAACATCGACAACTGCGCGCGCCTGTGTCACTCCTCGACGGTCGCGGCGCTGCTCCAGACCGTCGGCTACGGCGCGATGACGAACTCCATCGCGGACGTGGCCGGCGCGGACGCCTACCTGATAACCGGGTCGAACACCACCGAGTCGCACCCGGTCCTCGCGACGCGCATCAAACAGAACGTCCGCGACGGCGCTGACCTCGTCGTCTTCGACCCCCGAAGGACCGGCATCGCGGAACACGCCGACCAGTACACGCGGACGGACCCGGGCTACGACGTGGCGTGGCTCAACGGCCTCACCCGGTACGTCATCGAACACGACCTCCACGACGCGGACTACGTCGAGGAACACGTCCACGGCTTCGACGAACTCCGCGAGAAGGTCGAGCCGTTCACGCCCGCGGAGGTCGAGCGGCTGGCGGGCGTCCCGCCCGAGGAGCTCGCGAGCGCGGCGGAGACGCTCGCCGACGCCGAGAACGTCGTCTTCGGCTGGGCGATGGGGCTGACCCAGCACAGCCACGGGACGGCCAACGTCCTCGCGGTGGCGAACCTCGCGCTCGTGCTCGGGCAGGTCGGCAAGCCGAACGCCGGCCTCTCGCCGTTCCGCGGCCACAACAACGTCCAGGGCGGGGGCGGCGACATGGGCACGCTCCCGAACAAGCTCCCGGGCTACCGGGACCCGGCCGACCCCGACGTGCGCGCCGACTTCGCCGACGTGTGGGGCGCGGAGCCGCCCGCGGAGTACGGGCTGAAGGTGCCCGAGGTGTTCGACGCCGCGCTCGACGGCGAGGTCCGGGGGCTGTACGTGATGGGGGAGAACCCCGCGCTCTCCGAGCCCGATATCGGCCACGCCGACGAGGCGCTCGACGCGCTGGAGTTCCTCGTCGTGCAGGACCTCTTCCGCACGGAGACGGCCGAACACGCCGACGTGGTACTTCCCGCCGCCTCGTTCGCGGAGACGGACGGCACGTTCACGAACACGGAGCGGCGCGTCCAGCGCGTCCGCCCGGCGCGCGACGCACCGGGGAAGGCGCGCGCGGACTTCGATATCCTGACCGAGGTCGCGGCGCGGTTCGGCGCGGACTGGGACTACGACTCGCCCGCCGACGCGATGGACGAGATAGCCTCGCTGGCACCCATCTACGGCGGCATCAGCCACGACAGACTCGACGCCGAGGGCGGCCTCCAGTGGCCCTGCCGGGACGCAGACGACCCCGGGACGCGCTACCTCTACGAGGACGGCTTCAACTTCGAGGACGGGAAGGCCCGCTTCGTCCCCGCCGACATGGGCCGGCCCGGCGAACTCCCCGACGAGACGTACCCGCTCACCCTCACGACCGGGCGGGTGATGTACCACTTCCACACCGGGACGCTCACCCGACGTGCCCCGGGGCTGACCCACCACGTCCCCGAGTCGTTCGTGGAGATACACCCGGCGACGGCGGAGTCGCTCGGCGTCGCGGACGACGAGTACGTCCGGGTCGCCTCCGCGCGCGGGTCCGTCGTCGTCCGTGCGTTCGTCACCGACCGCGTGGGCGAGGGGGTCGTCTTCGTCCCGATGCACTTCGCGGAGGGCGCGGCGAACGCGCTCACACAGGGCGACACCGTGGACCCCGAGTCCGGCATCCCCGAGTACAAGGTGTCGAGCGTCCGCGTCGAGCGCGTCGAGGGGGAGACGGAGCCGTCGACGCTTGCAGGCGCACCGGGCGACGACTGACGGGGGCCGACCCGCCGCGAGCGGTAGATTGAGGGGGGCGGCGTCCGACCCCCGCACATGGATTTCCTCGCGGTCCCGCTGCAGTCGGGGGTCAATCAGGCGGTGCTGTCGGTGTCGTACGTGTTACACATGGTCTTCGCCGCCGCGCTCACGGGGAGCGTGCTCTACGT
Organism: Halosegnis marinus; assembly: GCF_029338355.1. Classification (GTDB taxonomy): domain Archaea; phylum Halobacteriota; class Halobacteria; order Halobacteriales; family Haloarculaceae; genus Halosegnis; species Halosegnis marinus. The sequence goes on along the minus strand of NZ_CP119802.1, from coordinate 274,412 downwards.
CGCGCTGTTCGTCAACCCCGCCGCGGTCGCGGGCGATATCGGCAACGAGGCGTTCGCCCGCGTCACCGGGGGCCTGACGACCGTCTCCCGCGCCTCGGCCGTCGTCCTCCTCCTGACGGGGGGCCACCAGGCCGGGAACCTCTACACGTTCGAGTCGCTGGTCGGGTCGCCCCGCGGACACCTCGTTCTCACGATGCTCGTCCTCTGGGTCGCGATGACCGCGCTCGTCGAGATCGCCGGCGCGCGCCTGCGCCGGGGCCTCGACGCCGGCAAGCTCCGCGAACCGGCCCGCGAGGCGAAGCCGTTCCTGCGCGGCGCGGCCGCGCTCGCCGTCCTGCTTCTCATCGACGCCGGGCTACTGGCCGGCGGCCTCCCCTTCTGAAGCGCGACGTTCGGCCTCCGCGACGACCGCCGGGTTCCCGGCCAGTTCGACCGTGACCCGCTCGCCGTACTCGACGGAGCGCACGTCCGCGCGGTCGTGACACCACGAGACGAGCGACATGCTCTCGCCGTCGTTCGGCAGGTCGAGGGTGGCCGTCGCGGTCGGGAGCGCGTCGAGCAGGCGCTCGCGCACGTCGGCGAGGTCGCCCTCCGTCGCGCTCGCGGTCACGGGGCCGTCGAAGCGGTCGGCCGCCGCGCGGAGTCGCTCGTCGCTCGCGGCGTCCGTCTTGTTGAGGACGGGAACCACGGTCCCGTCGGCGTCCGAGAGCTGTTCGCGCGCGACCCGGACCTTGCGCGCCATGCGCTCGGGCGGGTCCGCGGCGTCGACGACGAGCAGGACGGCGTCGGCCTCGTAGGCGGCCGCGAACGTGGCGTCGAACGACCGGACGAGGTCGTGCGGGAGGTCGGAGACGAACCCGACGGTGTCGGTGAGCAGGACGCGCCTTCCGTTCAACGTCGCCCGCCGGGTCGTCGTCGAGAGCGTCTCGAAGGGACGGTCCTCGACGCTCGCGCTGCCGCTCCCCGCCCGGTCGAGCGTCATGTCGTCCGCGAGCCGTCGGACGAGGGTGGACTTCCCGGCGTTCGTGTAGCCGACGACGGCCACGAGGTCGAACCCCGCCTCGCGCCGGTCGCGGTAGCGCTCGCGCGGGTCGGGGAGGTCCCGGAGTTCCGCACGGGCTTTGGTCAGCCGTCGCTCGATGGCCCGGACGCTCCGGTGGTCGTCGTCCGGCCAGAACCCCTCGACGTCGCCGGCCGAGAGCAGTTCGCGCTGGAGCTCCCGCTCGTACTCCAGCCGGCCGATGCGGACCTGGACGCGGGCGGCCTCGGTGCCGGCGCGGTCGGCGAAGGTGTCGAGGACGACTCGCGTGCGGTCGCGGACGCGGACCCCGTCGGGCAGTTCGTCGGCGACGGCGAGCGTCTGTGCGGGCGTGAGGTCGGCGTCGACGGCGACGGTCTCCGCGTCGTGGTCGCGAACGGCCGTCGCGACGCGGTCGAGCAGCGCGGGCCCGAGGTTCGTGTCCGGGTGTTCGCGCCGGGTCGCGGCGAGGGTCGCACACACCTCGTGGCCCTCGGCCGCCAGCAGCGCGGCTAGTTCGGTCGTGTCGGCGGTTCCACTGTCGGTTCGTGCGGCGAGTATCGTGCGTGACATGCGTGCCAGTGTCGGCGGTTGGCGGGCGGGCAACCGTGGCTGGCGGCGGAGACCAGCGCAGTCACGCGGAGGGGAGGAACATCCGTACCCGACCCTTCGGCGGCGAGGTAAAAGGGTTGGTCCTCCTCTGGTAGAGATTCACAAGGCCGAATCGACGGCGTCCGCGGTTCGGAGGGCGAGGGCCGCGATGGTGAGCGTCGGGTTCACCGCCCCGCCGTTGGGGAACACCGAGGAGGAGGGGAGCCAGAGGTTGGCCACGTCGTGGGTGCGGCAGTCGGGGCGGACGACGCCCGCGTCGGGGTCGCGGCTCATCCGCGTCGTCCCCATGTGGTGGTACGCGGGGCCGGTGTTCTCGGGACCGACGGACCATCCGATATCGACGCCCATCGCCTCCAGCACGGCGCGCTGTATCTCGTTGGCGCGGGCGAGGGTGCGCCGGGTCTTCGCGTCTATCTCCCACACCACGTCGGGGACGGGGTTGCCGTGGTCGTCCGTGCGCGACTCGTCCAGCCGGATGCGGTTGCGCGCGAGCGGGGGCTGCCCGACGAGGCCGCCCATCGCCACGTGGGTGCCGTAGGCGTCCCGGAGCCTGTCGAGCAGGTCGTCTCCCCACCCGTCGCCGGCGAGCGCCATCTCCACGGGCGAGGGGCCGGCGTAGTTGAGGAACTCCAGTTTGAACGGGGCGAGGTCGGCGTCCGACGCGGGAATCGCGTCCGTCCCCGCGCCGGGGTCGTCGTAGAACCGGTGGGACTCCGAGGTGATGAAGCCGACGTGGTTCTGTCTCGTCGGCTCGTCGAGCGTCCCGCCCATCCCCGCGAACAGGTGTTCGTGGAAGTAGCGTCCGACGAGCCCCGAGGAGTTCGCCAGCCCGTCGGGGTGGGCGTCGTCGGCCGACAGCAGGAGCAGGCGGGGAATCTCGACGCCGCCCGCGGCGAGGACGAACCCGTCGGCGTCGAGCGTGCGCGTCTCGCCCTCCGTCACGTACTCGGCGCGGGCGACGCGCTCGCCCGACGCGTCGGTGACGAGTCGCTGGACGGGGGCCTCGGCGACCACCTCGACGCCCTTCGCCTCCGCCTTCGCTATCGTGTGGTCGGCCGAGTACTTCGCGCCCGAGGCGCAGACCGGCTTGCAGGTGCCGTAGCCGACGCAGGCCGACCGGTCGTCGTACGGCTCGGAGTTGCGCGCGTTCGGCACCGAGTGCATATCGACGCCGACGGCCTCGCACGCCTCGGCGAACAGCGAGTCCGAGTAGGAGGGGGGGAACGCCGGCATCGGATGCGGTTCCTCCCGGGGCGGCGCGTAGGGGTTGTCCGAGGCCCCGGCGACGCCGAGCGCGCGCTCCGCGGCGAGGTAGTAGGGGCGGAGGTCCTCGTACGAGAGCGGCCACGCAGGGCCGTTGTTCGCGCCGGCGAGGTCCGCCTCGTGGAGCCGCATCACCATCCCCTGCCAGTGGTTCGTGGAGCCGCCCACGCCCTTCACGCGGGAGACGTTCAGCGGGTAGTAGTGCGGCCCCGACGCGGTGAAGGCGTCCCGGTCGCCGCCCATCTCCCACACCTCGGGGTCCGTGTGGGCCGGGCGGATGGCGCGCTCCATGCGCTCGCGGTCCTCGCCCGGGTCGAAGCGCGGGCCGGCCTCCAGCACGGTCACGTCGTGGCCGCGGTCGGCGAGGCGGTCCGCGACGAGCGCGCCCGCCGGCCCCGCGCCGACGACACAGACGCGGCTCACCGCGGCCCCCGCCGGTAACTCTCCGTCCCGCCGGGGTACCCCTGCGGGTTCTCGATGCCGACCAGCCGGCCCCCGGTCGGCGACGCGTACAGCGCGTACAGCACCTCGTTCACGACGTAGTAGCGGACGCGCTCGGGGATGGTGCCGTCGGGCACCTCCTCGGCGGTGTGGACGCCGAGCGAGCGGAGCACGTCGTCGCGGGTCGCGCCGTCGAGGTCAGCGAACGGTGCCCCCTCCCACGCGCGCGCCGTCTCGTCCAGTTGGCCGACGGCCTCGCGCACCCCCGCCAGATACCCCTCGCGCCCCTCGATGCGCCCGAGCGAGTACGCCTCCACGAAGTCCGGAATCCCCTCCACCTCGCTCGGGTACGTCGTCTCCGCGGCCGCGACGAGCGTGGCGAGCACGCGGTCCAGCGACGGCTCTCCGTCCCCGTCCCCGGCGTCGATGTCCTCGCGCGCGAGCGCGGCCGCGCCGCCCGCGGCGACGATGCCGGCCCCCGAGAGCGCGGCCAGCGCGTCCCGTCGCGTCAGCTTCACGCCGCGGGATTAGGCAAGCCTAAACTTAGGCGTTGTCGTTCGCGGGGAGCGTGGCGACGGCGTAGCCGAGGCCGACCAGCGGCACGACCGTCGCGCCGAGGACGACGAGCACGGTCGCGTGTTCGGGCACGACGAGGCCGGCGAGACACCAGCCCCCCGCGACCACGAGGCTCCCGCCCACGGTGCGCGAGACGTGCGCGCGCTGCGTCGGGTCCGTCGGCCACGTCGCGCCGCTCGCGGCCGTGTCGAACCGGACCATCGCGCCGCCGAGGACGGCGAGCAGCGCCCCGACGGCGACGGGGACGACGGTCCCGACCGGGAGGCGGTAACCGAGGTTCCACGCGACGAGGAAGCCGTCGACGGCTACGAGAAAGGCGAGCGTCGCCCCCGCGACCGTGAGATACAGCGGGTCGTCGGCCTCGACGTCGGGCACGGCCCACGCGAGCGCGCGGAACAGGCCGTACGTCCCGGCGACGAGCGCGAGCGAGACGGCGACGAGGACGGGCCGTGCGAGCCGGCCGTCCGGCTCGTTCGCGGCGTTCCAGTGGGTGACGAGGGTGTCGGGGAGCGCGGCGTACGTCGCGGCGAACAGGCCCGCGAGCAGGAGGCACGCGCCGATACCGAGCGCGTCCAGCCGCCGCGCCATCAGGCCGAGGCGCCGCCGCGCGCGTAGGTGTACACCGCGAACGCGCCCGCGGCGACCAGCACCGGGGCCACCGCGAGCAGCGTCGGGTCGGCGCGGTAGCCGAGGTTCCACGCGAGGACGAACCCCTGCACGTAGGCGACGACGCCGGCGACGAACACCACCGTCGCGCGCTCCACCTGCGGGGCCGTGTACGTCCTGCTCAGCCAGTCGGGCGCGTACCGGGTCACGAGGACGGCGAACAGGCCGACGCCGGGCGCGAGCACGACGCCGAGCGGCCGCGCCACGTAGTTGTCCGGCGCGCCGCTCGTTCCGAAGTGGATGGCCATCCGGTCGGGAAGCGCGCCCCACAGGAGGAGCCCCGCCAGAACCGGGAGCGCGAGGAGGACGTACGCCGCGAGGTCGGAGGAGCGGACGTTCATACCGGAGGGTTCGGCCGCGGCGAGAAAAAGCCTACTCGCCGGGTATCGTGACGGTGTTGGTCAGGGTCCCGACGCCCTCGACCTCGACCTCGACCTCGTCGCCGTCGGCGAGGGGACCGACGCCCTCCGGCGTCCCGGTCGATATCACGTCGCCGGGTTCGAGGGTGAGGTAGGTCGTTACCTCCTCGATCAGGTCGGGGACGGGGAAGATGAAGCGGTCGCGCGAGGAGTCCTGCCGGAGGTCGCCGTTGACGCGACAGCGCACGGCCGCGTCGTCGGGCACCTCGTCGGGCGTGGCGAGGACGGGGCCGACGGGGGCCGACTCGTCGAACGCCTTGCCGCGCACCCAGTTCTGCTCGACGTTCTGGTCGTCGCGGTTCGAGAGGTCGTTGACGCAGGTGTACCCCGCGACGTACTCCATCGCCTCGTCGGCGGACACCTTCGCGGCCCGCTCGCCGATGACCACGCCGAGTTCGGCCTCGTGGTCGATGCGCTCCTTCCCCGCGGGGAGCGTCACGTCGTCGCCGTGGCCGGCGAGGGTGTTCGGCGGCTTCAGGAACAGCAGGGGACGGTCGGGGACGTCCTTCCCCTGCTCGTCGGCGTGGTCGGCGTAGTTGAGGCCGACGCACACTATCTTCGACGGCTCGCACGGGGGGAGGACATCGACGCCCGCGGGGTCGAACGTCTCCGCGCCCGCGATGCGGCTCCCGTCGTGGGGAAACGCGTGTATCTCGTCGTCGGCGAGTTCGCCGAGGCGCACGTCGCCCGCGTGGTCGCGAAAGCGGATGCGTCGCATACCCGGCGCTCTCGTGGCGGGCGAATAAGGGTTTCCGAGCGCCCGCAAGCTTGAGTCCCCCCGGGGCGTAGAGGGGGTGTGGTCGAACTCGCCGAACCCTCCACGCTCCAGGTCGTCGCCGGCACCGCCACGGGCGCGCTCGTCGTCGCGCTCGGCCGGGTGTTCGTCGTCGGGGCGGCCGACCCGCTCCTGCTCGGCGGCCTCCTGCTCGTCGCCGTGCTCGTGGTGCTGTTCTTCGTCGTCCTGCTCCCGGCGCTGTTCGGATAGCCGACGGCGCGAGCGACAGAGCGAAGTGGTCCCCCTCCCCGTCGAACCGTATGCAGGCACCCGACTTCTCGGTCGCGGGCGCGAACGTGCTCGTCACGGGCGCGTCGCAGGGTATCGGTCAGGCAATCGCGGAGACGTTCGCCGCCGCGGGCGCGGACGTGGCCATTTGCTCGCGGTCGATGGACCGCGTCGGCCCGGTCGCCGATGGCATCAACGAGGGCGACGGCGGGCGCGCGGTCGCCTACGAGTGCGACGTGCGCGAGCGCGAGGACGTGGAGGCGTTCTTCGCCGCCGCGGCCGACGACCTCGGCGGCCTCGACGTCGTCGTCAACAACGCGGGCGGCGAGTTCGTCGCCGCCTTCGAGGACATCTCCGAGGGCGGCTGGGACGCCGTCACCGACCTGAACCTCGGCGGCACCTACCGCTGCTGTCAGGTCGCGGGCGAGTACCTCCGCGAGTCCGAGGGGGGCGACGGCGGCACGATACTCAACATGGCCTCGGTCAACGGCCAGCACGCCGCGCCCGGCGAGAGCCACTACGGCGCGGCGAAGGCCGCCATCATCCGGCTGACCGAGACGCTCGCGACGGAGTGGGACTCTGACGGCGTCCGCGTCAACTGCATCGCGCCCGGTCTCGTCCAGACGCCCGGCGTCGCGGAGACGCTCGGCATCGACGAGTCCGACATGCCCCCGCGCGAGAAGACCAGCCGCCGCATCGGCCACCCCGAGGAGATAGCCGACCTCGCCGTGTTCCTCGCCTCGCCCGCCGCGTCGTTCGTGGACGGCGAGACGTACACCGCGAAGGGCGTGCCGCGGCCCGGGAACTCGATGAGCCACGACCTCGGCCTGGAGCGGTAACGCTTTGCCGGAGGGTCGGCACGTCCCGTTCCCGTGCCGGACCCGAACGTCGCCGTCCGTCCCTTCGGGTACGCCGACCCCGACCCCGTGGTCCGCCGCGTCGGGAACCGCGACCTCTTCGTGGGGAACCGTGCGGCCGCGGAGTCGCCCCCGCGGTCGTTCGCGGCGGTCGTCTCACTCACGGCCGACCCGTCGGCGGCCACGACCCACCACCGGCCGCTCGTGGACGGGCCCGGAAACACGCCGGCCGAGTTCGCCGCCGCCGTCGATACCGTCCGGGAGCGCCGCGGCGAGGGGCCGGTCCTCGTCAACTGCCGGGCCGGTGTCTCGCGTAGCGCGACCGTCGCCGCGACGGCGCTCGCCGCCGCCGAGGGCCGCGGCTTCCACGAGGCGTTCGGCGTCGTCGCCGAACACCGGCGAACCGCGGTCGCCCACCCGGCGCTGTGTACGCTCGCGGTTTGTTACCTCGCGGCGCACCGTCAGTAGGGGTCGAAGTCGGGCCGCGAGTCCGCGCCGCGCGGCAGGTCCCATCGCTCCCGGTAGCGGTCGGCCAGCGCGTGCCCGGCCGCCGTGAAGAAGAGGAGGACGCCGTACGGCTCCGTCGTCGGCTCGCCCGGCCCGCCGGCGTCCACGACCAGCAGTTCGGCGGGTCGTTCCTCCGTGTACGGTAACTCGCGGAGCCACGGCTCCAGCGGGAGGCGGCCCGCCACCGCCGGCAGGGTGAACGCGCCGTCCGGGAGCGCGTCGCGCGGCTGGACCCACACCTCGCCCGCGGGGTCGCCGTCGTGGCCGAGCGCGCGCCCGGTCGGGCGGACGGGGTCGTCGCCGGCCGCCTCGCCGGCCTCATCCCACGCCTCGCGGGCCACCTCGGGGTACCGGACGCCCGTGGCGAAGTCCACGAGGACGCTCCGGTCCGGGTCGCGCTCGGCGTCGAGCAGGTGCCACGGCTCGTCGGGGTCGTCCGGGTCGCCCTCGACGGTCCCCGAGACGAGGGCGCCCGTGGCGAGGCCGTCAACGGTCGCCTGCAGGTCGTCGGGGTAGCCGGACTCGAAGACGGTGTACAGCCGGCTCTCGGCCGTGTCGAGGAGGTTCAGGTGTGCCACCGCGTCGAGCACGCGGTAGACGCGGAACGTCCCCTCGGTCGTCGCCATACCGTGTCGTCGGGGGCCGGACGGATAGGCCTACCCGCGGTCCCTACCCGAGGCGCGTCGCCATCCGCCGGTGGGGGATGCCCGCGTCGTCGAACGGCTCGTCGTCCTGCACCGTGTAGCCGCGCCCCTCGTAGAAGCCGACGACGGGGACCTGCGCGTCGAGGACGAGACGGTCGTATCCGTTCTCGCGCGCCCACGACTCCACGGCGTCCATGACGGCGTCACCGTACCCCTCGCCGCGGCGCTCGCGGGCGACGGCCACGCGCTCGACCTTCAGGTCGCCCTCGTGGTCGCGGACCCGCGCGACGGCGACCGGGTCCGGGTCGCGGAGGAGGAAGTGGGTCGCCTCGGGGTCCAGCCCGTCCACCTCGCGGTCCATCGGCACGTCCTGCTCCTCGACGAACACCCGCGTTCGGAGCGCGAGCGCCGGCTCGAAGTCGGGGTCGTCGCGGTCGAAGACGGCAACGTCCATAGCGGGGCGAGCGCCCGGAGGCGTTTAGCTACTGCTCCTCGACGGCGGCGTCGGGGGCGTTCTTCCGCACCGACTCGATGCCCTGCTTCGCCTTCTGCTTCGAGGCGTACCCCTCGCCCGAGTCCGCGATGATGTTGCCGTTGGCGTGGCGCAGCCGCCACCGGTACTTCCCCTCCTTGTCCTCGTACAGTTCGAAGGTCGCCGTCATAGCTCGCGCAGCACCTCCAGGTCGCGGCTCGTGTGCGCGAACTCCGAGAGCGGGCGGCGCTCGCCGCAGTCCGGACACGCGAAGTCGGCGTCCGTGTCGGGCGCGGTGTTGGCGTCCGTCTCCCAGTGCTTCTCGCAGGCCGGACAGGTGAGCTGCGCGTACGCTTCCTGCATACCCCGTCGTCCGTGCGGCGACGGGAAAAAACTTGGACGCGGCCCCGGCTCCTTCCGCCGCCTGAACGGTTATGTGGCTGCCACGAGTATTCGAACGCGCATGGACATTACTTGGCACGGCCACTCGACGTTCGCCGTCGAGGTGGGCGACACGCGGCTGCTCATCGACCCGTTCTTCGACAACCCCAAGACGGCGCTCGAACCGTCGGACGTGGACCAGCCGGACTTCGTCCTGCTCACGCACGGCCACGCCGACCACATCGCCCACGCCGGGGAGTTCTCCGACGCGACGCTCGTCGCGGTGCCGGAACTCGCCGCCTACGCCGAGGAGGAGCTCGGCTTCGAGAACGCCGTCGGCGGGATGGGGATGAACATGGGCGGTACCGTCGAGTGCGGCGACGCGTTCGTCACGATGGTCCGCGCGGACCACACGAACGGCATCATGACCGGCTTCGAGCAGTCGGCGGGGCCGCCGGCCGGCTTCGTCGTCTCGACCACGAAGCCGACGCAGGAGACGGACCCCGAGAGCGAGGCGTTCTACCACGCCGGCGACACGGCGCTCATGTCGGAGATGCGCGACGTCATCGGCCCGTTCCTCGAACCCGACGTGGCCGCCGTCCCCGCGGGCGACCACTTCACGATGGGGCCCACACAGGCCGCCATCGCCGTCGACTGGGTGGACGCCGACTACGCGATTCCGATGCACTACGACACCTTCCCGCCCGTCGAGATAGACACGGACGACTTCGTCCGCGAGGTGAAGGCGACCGGGAGCGACGCCGAGGTCGTCGTTCTCGACGGCGACGAGACGTTCACTCTCTGAGAGCGACCCCCAGACTACCTTTTTAACGGCGGCGGCCCATCCGACGGACGCAATGGCAGACCTCGAATCCCACACCGTCAACGACGGCGGCTTCGCCGCGACGAGCCGGGTCGGCAACTACGAACTCTCCATCGACGCGACGAAGGAGGAAGGGCCCTCGCCGAACGAGGTCCTCCTCGCCGACTACGCGTCGTGTTACACGTTCGCCTTCCGGGCGGGCGCACAGCGCGAACACGACCTCGACCTCGGGCGCATCGAGACGAGCGCCGAGGCCGACCTCGACGAGGACGACGACCTCGTGGACGGCTCCGTCGCCTTCACGCTGGAGGTCGAGGCCGACCTCGACGACGAGCAGAAGGCGGCGCTCACGGAACTGGGCGAGGAGATCTGCCACGTCCACGCCGCCCTCCACGAGGGGATGTACGCGGACATCACCGTCGAGTAACGCGACGAGTCGCAGTTCGTCCTCCTTCTTTCGCCGCCGCGCGAGGAAACGCTGATACGGCACCGCGACCCACGTCCGCCCATGACCGACTGGCAGGACCGCATCGTCGGCGCGCGCATGGCGGTCGATACGGAGTTCGCGGACCGGGTCGAGGCGAGCGGCTTCTCCCGACAGGAGTGGGGGCTCGTGATGACCGCGACGGAGTTCGACATCGAGGACGGCGACGAGCCGCGGCTGTACGCCGACACCTCGCGGCTCCCCGACATCATGCCCGAGGTGGAGAAGGTCGAGGAACGCACCCCGATGGGCCCCGGGGGACAGGAGGAGTCGTCGGGCGGCATCCTCTCGAACATCACCTCCGCCCTCGGGTTGGGCGGGGACGGCGGCTCCTCGGGCGACACCGAGGAGCGCGTCCGCGAGGCCGAGGAACTCACGCAGGGGTACGCGCGCGAACTCCAGCGCCATCTGGAGGAGAAAGGGTCGTGGGAGGACGTGGTGGCAGCGTACCGCGACGGAACCGACGAGTAGCCGGCCGCAAGCTTTTGCAACGTCCGGTGCCGTTTCGCGAGCGTGTCCGACAGCGCTACCACCCGCGACGCCCTCCTGTTCGCCCTCCTGCTCGTCCTCGTCGCCCGCGAACCGGCGCTCCCCGGAATCTTCGCCGCGGGTATCGGCGCCGCGGGCGTGGCCCTCGGCGTCGCCGCGTTCGCCGTCCGGGTCCTGCCGGACGGCTTCGGGCGGGTGACGCCGGCCGACTCCGAGGAGTAGCGCCGCGACTACAGCCGCGCGACGACCGCCGCTGCCACCTCGTCCGTCGAGGCGTCGCCGCCTACGTCGGGCGTGTGCGGCCCCTCCGCGAGGACCGACTCGACCGCGCTCCGAACGGCCGCGCCCTCGTCGTCGTAGCCGAGATGCTCCAGCAGCATCGCGGCCGAGAGTATCGCCGCCGCGGGGTTGGCGACCCCTTCGCCGGCGATGTCCGGCGCGGTGCCGTGGACCGGCTCGAACAGCGCGTTGTCCGGCCCGACGTTCGCCGACGGCAGGAGGCCGAGCCCCCCGACCAGGCCCGCGGCGAGGTCGGAGAGCACGTCGCCCGCGAGGTTCGGACAGACGACCACGTCGAACGCCCCCGGCTCGAGCGGGAGTCGCGTCGCGAACGCGTCCATCAGTACCTCCTCCGTCTCCACGCCGCGGGCGTCGGCGATGCGGACGACGGCGTCGCGGAAGCGCCCGTCCGTCTCGCGCATCACGTTCGCCTTGTGGGCGACGTGGAAGCGGCCGCCCTCGCCCACGTAGTCGCAGGCGTACTCCGCCAGCCGTTCGGAGGCGGAGGTGGTCGTCACGCGCGTCAGCGTCGAGAGGTCGGCCGACAGCCGGTCCTCGTGGCCCGCGTAGACGCCCTCGGTGTTCTCCCGGAGGAAGACCACGTCCGTCTCCGGCCGGAGCGCGTCCACGCCGGGGTAGGCGCGGGCGGGTCGGACGTTGACGAACGAGCCGACGGCCTCCCGCAGGGGGAGGATCACGTCGGCGGCCGTCTCGCCGGCCGCGCCGAACAGGGTCGCGTCCGCGGCCGCGACGGCGTCGTACGTCTCGTCGGGGAGCGGCGTGCCCGTGCGCTCGGCGACGGCGTCGCCCGCCTCCGCGCGGACGTACTCGAAGTCGGCGACCGCGTCGAGCACCGAGACGGCGGCCGGGACGACCTCCCGCCCGACGCCGTCGCCCTCGACGACGCAGACCCGGCTCACGAGTCGGTGTACGGGAGCGAGGCGGCCGTCTCCCGGGTCCGGTCGAGGTTCTGGTACATCAGCGCGGTCGTGTCCCACTCGCCCTCGACGAGCGACTCGCGCATCGCCGGGTCGGCGGTCACCCCGACCTCGGTGTCGTCGAAGACGACCCGCTCGTTGGCGAGGTCTATCTCGATGCCGGCGTCCGGGTCCGACTCGACGAAGTTCTGTAACTCCGTCACCGTCTCCGGCTCGGCCGTCACGGTCGGAATCCCGAGCGCGGTGCAGTTGTCGCGGAATATCTCCGCGAACGACTCGCCGACGATGCCGTGGATTCCCCACCGGAGCAGCGCCTGTGGGGCGTGCTCACGGGAGGAGCCGCAGCCGAAGTTGTCGTTGACGACGAGCACGCGCGCGCCGCGGTACTCGTTGAACGGGTGGTCGTTGAGGCTCCCGTCGTCGTCGCGCCGGGCGTCGTAGAACGCGTACTCGCCCATGTCGTCGAAGGTGACCTCCTTCAGGAAGCGAGCCGGCACGATCTGGTCCGTGTCGATGTCGTCCCCGCGGACGGGGACGCCCGTGCCGGTCACGCGGCGGATGGCGCGAACCATCAGGCGTCACCCCCGAACGCGCGGGCGTCGGCTATCTCGCCCTCGACCGCCGCCGCGGCGACCATCGCCGGGGACATGAGGACCGTGCGCCCGTCCTTCGACCCCTGCCGGCCGACGAAGTTCCGGTTCGACGAGGAGGCGCACACCTCGTCGCCCTCCAGCGCGTCGCCGTTCATCGCGAGACACATCGAACAGCCGGCCCGCCGCCACTGGAAGCCGGCCTCCTCGAACACCTCGGCGATGCCCTCCGCCTCGCACTGTTTTCGGACGGTCTCGGAGCCGGGGACGGCGAGCGCGCGCACGTCCGGGTCCACCGTCTCGCCCTCCAGCACGGCCGCGGCCTCGCGGAAGTCGGAGACGCGCCCGTTCGTGCAGGTGCCGAGGAACGCCACGTCCACGTCGTACCCCTCCATCGTCTCGCCGGGTTCGACGCCCATGTGCTCGTAGGCCTTCTCGGCGTTGTCGCGGTCCTTCCCCGCGAACTCGTCGGGGCCGGGCACCGGCTCCGTCACGCCGACGACCTGCCCGGGGTTGACGCCCCACGTCACCATCGGTTCGAGGTCGTCCGCGTCCACGGTCACCACGTCGTCGTACTTGGCGTCCGGCTCGGAGGCGACCGACTCCCAGTACTCCATGAGCCGGTCCCACTCCTCGCCCTCGGGCGCGTACTCGCGCCCACGGAGGTACTCGTAGGTGGTCTGATCGGGGTTGATGTAGCCGGCGCGCGCGCCGCCCTCGATGGACATGTTACAGACCGCGAGGCGGCCCTCCATGTCCAGCCGCTCGATGGCCTCGCCCGCGTACTCGTACACGTGGCCGACGCCGCCGTCCACGCCGAGTTCGCCGATGATGTGGAGGATGAGGTCCTTCGCCCCGACGCCGTCGCCGAGTTCGCCCGTCACCTCCACGCGGCGCACGTCCATCTTCTCGGCGGCGATACAGCCGGTGGCCAGCACGTCGCGTATCTGCGAGGTGCCGATGCCCATCGCGACGGCCCCGAACGCGCCGTGCGTCGAGGTGTGCGAGTCGCCGCAGACGATGGTCTGGCCGGGCTGGGTCAGGCCGAGTTCCGGCCCGACGACGTGCGCGATGCCCTGTTTGCCGGAGTCGAGGTCGAAGAACTCGATGCCGGCCTCCTCGGTGTTGCGTTCGAGCGCCTGCAGCATCGTCTCCGCCTGTTCGTCGGCGAACGGGCGCTCGCGCTCCTCCGGGGTGGTGGGGATGATGTGGTCCGTCGTCGCGAAGGTGCGCTCGGGGAAGGCTACGTCGAGGTCGCGCTCGCGGAGCATCCCGAACGCCTGCGGGCTCGTCACCTCGTGCATCAGGTGGAGGCCGACGAACAGCTGGTCCTCGCCGTTCGGGAGTTCGCCCACCTTGTGACGCTCCCACACCTTGTCGTAGAGGGTGCCGGAGCTCATACCGACCCGTCCGCCGGGTCGTAGGCGGCGTTGGCGCTCGGCGCGTTCTCGCGGGGCGTGTGGTCCACGTCGGCCATGGTGTCCGGCTCCGGCGACGAGTCGCGCTCGCCGCCGTCGGCGGCCACGACTCGCCCGCGCCCGTACGTCTGCGTCTCGCCGAACGTCTCGTCCGTGTAGGGGTTCGTGTGGCTCGTCTCCCCGAGCGTTCGGTCCTCAGTCATCGGCGGGCACCTCCTCCCGCTCCTCGCCGCCCCACGCGAACAGCGCGCGGAGGTCCGCGCCCACGTCCTCGATGTCGTGGTCGGACTCGGCCTGCCGGAGCTGGGTGTAGCTCGGCCGCCCGGTCTGGTTCTCGGAGATCCACTCGCGGGCGAAGGTGCCGTCCTGCACCGCCTCCAGCACCTCCTCCATGTTCTCGCGGGCGTGCTCGTCCACGACCGCGTCGCCGCGTGTGAGCCCGCCGTACTCCGCCGTATCGGAGACGGAGTCCCACATCTCGCCGAGCCCGCCCTCGTACATCAGGTCGACGATGAGCTTCAGTTCGTTCAGACACTCGAAGTAGGCCATCTCGCGCGAGTAGCCCGCGTCCACGAGCGTCTCGTACCCCTGCTTGACGAGGCTGGTGACGCCGCCACACAGCACCGCCTGCTCGCCGAACAGGTCCGTCTCCGTCTCCTCGCGGAACGTCGTCTCGATGACGCCCGCGCGGGTGCAGCCGATGGCCTTCGCGTAGGCCAGCCCCACGTCGTGGGCGTCGCCCGTCGCGTCCTGATAGACGGCGAGCAGGCCGGGCGTCCCCTCGTCGTTCTCGAAGTTCCGACGGACCAGGTGGCCCGGCGACTTCGGCGCGACCATCTGGACGTTCACGTCCTCGCGCGGCCGGATCTGGTTGTAGTGGATGTTGAAGCCGTGCGCGAACTGGAGGGTGTCGCCCGGCTCCAGCGCCTCCTCGATGTCGTCGTACACCGCCGGCTGGACGGTGTCGGGCACGAGGACGCTCACGAGGTCGGCCTCGCGGGCGGCGGCGACGGGCGTCGCCACGCGGAGGCCGTCGGCCTCGGCCGCGTCGCGGGAACTCGACCCCTTGCGGAGGCCGACCACCACGTCGACGCCGGAGTCGTCGAGGTTCTGCGCGTGGGCGTGGCCCTGGCTGCCGTAGCCGAGCACGGCTACGGTTCTCTCCGCGAGGTGCGATTCGTCAGCGTTGTCGTCGTAGTACACGGGGTTCTCGAAGTCTGTCATGGCTTGAGGTCGTCGGGGACCGTGGAGGTCTTCGTCTCGCCACGGGCCAGCGCCGTCTGCCCCGTGCGGGCTATCTCGCGGACGCCGAACTGCCGGAGGGCGTCGAGCGCGTCGTCTATCTTCCGCTCCGAGCCGGTCAGCTCCACCGTGACGGTGCGCGGCCCGGCGTCGAGCGTGCGGCCGTCGTACATCTCGGTGATGGCGTGGACCTTCGCGGGGTCCTCGGCGTCGAGTTTGACGAGGACGAGTTCGCGCGCGACGGCGTTCTCGTCGAGTTCGCGCGTGTGGATGACCGGGACCAGCTTGTCGAGCTGTTTCTCTATCTGGTCGATGTTGGGGTCCGGCTCCTCCACGACGACGGTGATGCGCGACCACTCCGTCTCCTGTGTCGTGCCGACGGTCAGCGACTCGATGTTGTACTGCCGGCGGCTGAACAGCCCGGACACCTTCGACAGCACCCCCGGCTCGTTCTGCACGAGCGCGGTGATGGTCGTGCGGCGCGGCGACCGCTCGGCCTCCACCTCGGGGTCGATACGGATGCCCTGACTGTTGCGCCGGCCCCGCGGCCGCGGCCGGTCGTCCGGGTCCGCGCCGAGCAGGCCGTTCTCCGGCGGGTCGTCCTGTGAGCTCACAGGTGGTCACCCCGCAGGGCGAAGAGGCCGTTGTCCCCGCCGCTGGGCACCATCGGGAACACGTCCTCCTCGGGGTCGATGTGGACGTCCACGACGGAGGGGCCCTCGTACGCGAGCGCCGCCTCTATCGTGTCCTCCACGTCGTCGTACGTGTCGATGCGGAACCCCTTCGCGCCGAACGCCTCCGCGAGGGTGTCGAACTCGGGCATCCAGTCGTACTCCGAGGCCATCCGCCGGCCCTCGAAGAAGCCGTCCTGCCACTGGCGCACCATCCCGATGAACTCGTTGTTCAGGACGAAGACGGTGATGTCCAGTTCCTCGCGCGCCGCGACGGTGAGTTCCTGACACGTCATCAGGAAGGAGCCGTCGCCGTCGAAGCAGACGACCGACTGGTCGTCGTCGGCGGCGTAGCGCGCGCCGATGGCGGCGGGGACGCCGTAGCCCATCGCGCCGAGGCCGTGCGAGGAGACCCACGTCCGGGGCTCGGTGTAGGTCCAGTACTGGCAGGCCCACATCTGGTGTTGGCCGACGCCGGTGGTGACGACGGTGTCGTCCCCGGTCGCGGCGTCCACGGCCTCGACGACGAACTGCGGCTTGACGGGCGCGTCCTCGTCGATGTGGTAGTCGAGCGGGTACTCCCGCTTCCACTCGGCGCACTGCTCGCACCACGCGTCGGTGTCGGGCGACCCGACGACCGCGTCGGCGAACTGGCCGACGACGGCGCGGGCGTCCCCGACGAGGCCGTAGTCGGCCTCGACGTTCTTCGATATCTCCGCGGGGTCGATATCGACGTGGAGTATCTCGGCGTCGGGCGCGAACGTCTCCACGCCGCCCGTCAGCCGGTCGTCGAAGCGCGTGCCGACGGCGAGGATACAGTCGCTCATCGTGAGCGCCATGTTCGCGTAGCCGGTGCCGTGCATCCCCGCCCACTTCAGCGAGAGGTCGTGGTCCTCGGGGAACGCGCCGATGCCCGGCATCGTCGTGACGACGGGCACCTCGTGGTCGATAGCGAACTCCCGCACCGCGGCGCTCGCCTCCGCCTTGATGACGCCGCCGCCCGCCAGAATCACGGGTCGCTCGGCCGCGGCGAACGCCTCGGCCGCGGCGGTCACCGTCGCCTCGTCGGCCGTCTCCGCGGGCCGGTAGGTGTCGGGCGTGCGCGCCGGGCCGGGTTCGCGGTCCGTCTCCGCGTTCGTCACGTCCTTCGGCAGGTCCACGAGCGTCGGGCCCTGCCGGCCGCGCTTCGCCATCGCGAACGCCTCGCCGACGACGTCGCCGACGGTGTCCGCGTCCGAGGCGAAGTAGTTCTCCTTCGTGATGGGGCGGGTGACGCCCGTCGTGTCCGTCTCCTGGAAGGCGTCGGAGCCGACGAAGTCCGTCGGCACCTGCCCGGTGAGCGCGAGCACGGGGTCGGAATCCATGTCCGCGTCCGCGATGCCGGTGACGAGGTTCGTCGCCCCCGGCCCGGACGTGGCCATGCAGATGCCGGGGTCGCCGCTCACGATGCCGTAGGCGTCGGCCGCGTGGACCGCGCCCTGCTCGTGGGCCATCGTGATGTGGCGCATCTCGGAGTCGTACAGCGCGTCGTAGACGGGCATGATGGCCCCGCCCTGCACGCCGAAGAGGTACTCCACGCCGGCGTTCTCCAGCGCCCGGACGACGGACGCCGCGCCCGTGCTCACGGGGTCGGGCGTCCCCTCCGCGTCGCCGGACTCCTCGGTCGGGACTGCCTGTTCGCTACTCATACGTGTGGGGTCGTGTGTGGTGCATCGGTCGGTGGTACTGGTCGGTCGACGGCGGTGCGCGCGGACTGTCGGGAGGAGTAGGGTGAGAGGCGGTTACGCCCCTACAATGACGGCCGCGACGCTCGTCGCCGGGCGACCGGCGGTCGTCGGGTCGCGTCGCATTGCCGGCACCTCGGCGTCGGGGGGTATAACCCTCGCCCACGCTGCAAGCCTTGCCGCGCGGCTGTCCGCGGACGGCGGCCGCGGCCGGTCGGCTCACGCCCGGACCTCCTCGCGGCGCTCGACGCCGACCTCCTCGGCGAACCGTTCGAGCGTCTCCATCGTGACGCGCTGTTTCTCCGCGCCGTAGTCCTTGACGCGACGGGTCACCTCGCGGACCTGCGTGTCCGTCGGGTCGTAGCCCGCGTCGGTCAGCCGCTCGCGGACGGAGTGCTGGCCGGTGTGCTTGCCCAGCACCAGTTCGCGCGTCGCGCCTACCATCTCCGGCGTCATCACGCCGGGTTCGAAGGTGTCGCTGTTCTCGATGACGCCCGCGGCGTGGATGCCGGACTCGTGGGAGAAGGCGTTGCGCCCCACCACCGGCTTGTTCGCCGGGACGGGCATCTCCGAGCGCTCCTCGACGAGCCGCGACAGCTCCGTGATGCGCGTCGTGTCGATGCCGGTGTCGATGCCGTACAGCGACTCGACGGCCATCACGACCTCCTCGTAGGCGGCGTTGCCGGCGCGCTCGCCGATGCCGTTGACCGACACCTGCGCCTGTGCCGCGCCGGCCTCGAAGCCGGCCAGCGCGTTGGCCGACGCCAGCCCGAAGTCGTCGTGGGTGTGGACGTCGATGCCCGCGTCCGTGTGTTCGCCGACGGTGCGGACCAGGTCCGCGAACCGCGTCGGCGTCCCGACGCCACAGGTGTCGGGGATGTTTATCCAGTCCGTCCCCGCCTCGGAGACGGCCTCGACGATCTCTCTCAGGAACGATTCGTCCGTCCGGGTCGCGTCCATCGGGGAGAACATGCACTCGACGCCCGCCTCCTTGACGCGCTCGACGGAGGCGACGGCCCGTTCGACCGCCTCCTCGCGGCTGGCGTGCATGCTGTCCTCCAGCTGGATGTCGCTGGTGGAGACGAAGACGTGGACCACGTCGACGCCGCTGTCGAGCGCGGCCTCCACGTCCCCGTCCACGACGCGGGCCAGTCCGCACACGTCCGTGTGCGAGGCCTCCGCGATGTCGCGGACGGCCTCGAACTCCGCGTCGGAGTTGACCGGGAACCCCGCCTCGATGACGTGGGTGCCCATCTCGTCGAGGACCGTCGCTATCTCGCGTTTGTCCTCGTAGGAGAAGGACGTGCGTGGCGACTGCTCGCCGTCCCGCAGCGTCGTGTCGAAAACCCGTGCGTCCTCTACCGCCGTGTCGTTAGTGTTGGCTAGCGTCCCGGCGAAGAACTCGACCCGCCGACTCAGTCGACGAAACCTCTTGTGTCATAGCAACCGTCCCGATGCCCGACGGGATATTTAACCGTTTCGTCGAGACAGATGTTGCCACGGAACGGAGTCGTCCCCGTCGCCGCCGCGCCAGCGGAAAACCGGACGACATCAATGCATGCGTGTGTGGATATATGTCCTAATACTCTCGGGGTGTGATTGGTTCCGCGCGCCGATTTAACTACGCGGTTCACTGAAACTTCCGCAATTCAGAGTGCGAAATATTCTCCTGCGCGGCTCGCGCGCGGTCCGCGGTGGACGTTCGGTCGCCCCCCGCGAGCGTGGCTTTTTGCTACCGGGGGTCGTGGCGACTCGCATGAGCGACTTCGACCTCGACCTCCAGACCGCGGAAGGGGAGATAGACCTCCCCGACGGCGACCGTATCGTGCTCGGCGTGCTCGACGGCTCCACCCCGCCGGGGGAGTGGGTCGCGGCCGTCGAGGCGGGCAACACCCTCGTGCTCGACATCGAGGGGGAGCTCCCCGAACTCGCGGAGGGGTTCGCCCCCCGCGTGAAGGAACTCGGCGGCGAGCTGATGCACTTCCGCGGCTTCCTCGTCGTCTCGCCGCCCGGCGTCGAGATAGACACCGGCCTCCTGGGTTAGGGGCCGGGCGTGAGCCGGTCCGTCTCGGCGCCACAGGCCGCACAGGAGAGGACGTACACCGTCGTCTCGTCCACCTCCTCGGCGCGGTAGTCGCGCCCGGTCGTCTCCCCGCACTCGGGACACTCCTCCTCGATGACCGCCCCGTCCGTCGCCTTCGGCGCGCCCGTCGCCACCAGCCGGCACCCGTCCCCGCCCGCGACGGCACGCTGCGGCTTGCCCCGCGGGACGAAGAACGCCTCTCCCGCCGCGACCTCGTACTCCCGTTCGGGCGTCTCCACGAGCAGGCTCCCGTCGAGCACGTAGAACAGCTCCTCGTGGTCGGGGTGACTGTGATACCCCCACGGTACCTTCTCGCCGGGGTCGGCTGTGACGACGTTGAAGCCGAACTCGGTCGCCCCGACCGCCTCGTCCACCTCCTTCTTGTGGCGGGTGGGGTTCGGCGCGTCGGGCAACTCGTCCACGACGACGTGGGCGTACTCGGTCGCGTGCTCGTCCATACGGCGTCGTTCCCCGCGAGCGTGTTAAGCCCTGCCGGCCTGCCGGCGAGCCACCGTTTAAGCGCCGCGCGCCCCTGCATGGAGACATGCCGATCAAGGGCTCGGGGTCCGGCGAACCGCGCGAGATAGACCGCTTCGACGGGGGCGTCGGCTGGCTGGCCTACCCAGACGAGGGGATGCAGCGGGCCTCCCACGCGCTCGCGACCGACGAGGGCGTGTGGCTCGTGGACCCCGTGGACGCCGACGGCGTCGAGGGGATATACGGCGACCTCGGCGAGGTGGCGGGCGTCGTCCTCCTCCTCGACCGCCACGGCCGCGACGCCGTGACGTTCGCCGAGCGCCACGACGTGGACGTGTACGCGCCCGCGTGGATGACGGACATCGACGCCGACACGGAGACCGAACCGCTCGGCGACGCGCTCGCGGACACGGCCTACTCCGTCGAGCGGCTGATGGACAACGGCTTCTGGCAGGAGGCGGCGCTGTTCGATTCCGAGGCCGGAACCCTGCTCGTCCCCGAGGCGGTCGGCACGGCGCCGTTCTTCCTCGCGGGCGACGAGCGGCTCGGGGTCCACCCGATGCTGCGGCTGTTCCCCCCGAAGCGGCTCCGGGAGTTCGACGCCGAGCGCGTGCTCGTCGGCCACGGCGCGGGCGTCCTCGACGACGCGAGCGACGCGATACGGGAGGCCGTCGCCACCTCGCGAAAGCGCGCGCCGACCGCCTATCTCAACGCGCTGAAGGGGCTCGTCTCCTGACGCCCCGGTAGGTTTTTGCGCGCACCTCGACAAGCCGGGGTACGAAATCGCGGGACGGGAGCGACGAGCGCATGACGGTATCAATCCGTGCGGCCGAGGACGACACCGGTCTCGTCATCGAGGACCGGATCGAACAGCGGCAGTGCCGGCTCCGGACGGACACGGCGGTCTCCCCCGAGCCGGCGACCCGCGAGTTCGCGTATCCGCTCGACGGCGCGGTGACGGTCACCGCGGGCCGGCTCAGGGTCGAGGAGGTGCCGGGCGCGCTGTTGCGCGACGGCGACGGCGACGTCCTCGCCGACTTCGAACACTTCTCCGAGCGGCGCTTCCCGGCCGGCGAGTACGTCTTCGAGGTGTCCGGCCCCGTCAAGCTCTACGTGGCGCTCTCGGGACCGATGACCGTCGCGCTCGATGCGGTCACGATGACGATAACGGCCGACGACCCCACGGAGATGCTCGTCGGCGCGCGCTCGTACCACGAGCGGCCGGCGACGACGGTGACGACGACCGACGACCCGCACGACCTGATGCGGGCCGTCTCCGCGCTCCCCTCGGCGCTGAAGACGCTCTCGCCCGAGCGGTCGTTCCCCACCCTACGGGGCCACCCGCCCGAACTCGCCGTCGGCGAGGAACTCCACGTCCCCGAGATGCTGACGACGCCCGACTCGGGGCTCCACGTGGAGGTGCCCCCGGAACTCGGCCCGGTGTTCGTCGTCGCACCGCTGGCCTACTACCTCGGCGCCGACGTGCGACCCGGGCCGGTCCCGCGGCTGGTCGGCGACGACGGCTTCGAACACGTGCTCGACAGCCGCTACGGCTTCGAGCGGGAGGTCGAGCGCGTGCTCAAGCAGACGTTCCTCCTCGACTGTCTGACGCGCACTGAGGGCATCTACGACGTGCCGCTCCACGAGCGCGCCGCCGTGGAGGACGGGCTCGACCTCGACTTCGCCGCCCTGTACGACGCCGACCCGACCGACCGGCTGGCGCGCTACCTCGACGTGCCGTTCGACGCGGTCTCGGCGTACGTCCCGCAGTGGAAGCTCACCGCCCACGTCACGCCCGACGCGGACAGCGTCGAGACGCTCCCGTTCCTCGTGGACGACCTCGCCGTCGTGCGCACGCCGGCCGACCGCGAGCCGACGCGGAACCGGAGCCAGCTGGCCGCCATCGAGGAGTTCACGCGTACCCGGGCCGCCGGCGGGGTCGCGACGCGCTCGCGGGCCGGGCGCGCCCGCGACGAGGAGACGTGGTCGCCCCCGGTCATCGAACCCGAGAGCGCCGACTCCATCGAACAGGCGTGGGTCGGCCCCGGCGCGCCGGTCGGCGCCTCGAAGGCGCTCCCGCAGGCGTTCCGCAACCGCCTCGACCGCGGCGAGAAGGAAGGGGACGTGGAGATCGTCGTCGTCTGCAACGACGACGAGATGCTCGACGAACACGAGACCGCCCGCGGCGTCTACGGGTCGCGCGAGGAACTCCCCTTCGAGGTGACGTTCTACGAGGACCTCACGACCGACCGGCTCGCCATCGTCCTCGAGTCCGAGGTCGACTACTTCCACTACATCGGCCACATCGAGCGCGAGGGGTTCCGCTGTTCCGACGGGATGCTCGACGTGCGCGAGCTCGACGCCGTCGCCATGGACACCTTCTTCCTCAACGCCTGCACCTCGTACGAGCAGGGGATGGCGCTCATCGAGAAGGGCGCCGTCGGCGGCATCGTCACCCTCGACGAGGTCATCAACAGCGGCGCGATCCGGGTCGGGAAGGCGATGTCGCGGCTCCTGAACCGGGGGTTCCCGCTGCGCGCTGGACTGAACATCGCGGCCGAACGCTCCATCGTCGGCAATCAGTACATCGTCATCGGCGACGGGAACATGGATATCGCGCACGCCGAGAGTCTGATTCCGAACCTGCTCGAGGTGAACCAGACAGACGAGGACACGTACGACGTGTTCTATCGCTCGTACTACGCCGGACGTTTAGGCGTCGGCACGATGACCAGACCGAACTTCGAAGGAAACGACGAACACTACCTCATCGGTAGCCCTGTTGCGGATTTCACCGTCGATAAGCAGTCACTCCGCGATTTCCTTTCGCTCGAAGTCATCCCTCTCCAGATAGGCCACGACTTCGCGTGGAGCGACGAGTTCAGTTTCTGACCGCGTTCGATTTCACGGCCCGACGATCGGGTTGCTGTTCCCCGCCATGACGCCGCCCGCCTGCGTGAGCAGCAGCATCATCGTGAACAGGGCGCCGGCCATCTTCGGGTGCTGGGCAACGAACTCCGAAACCGAGCTTGCATCGGACATTACACCCTACCGGATGGCCCGCGTTGTTATAAAGTTTTTGTCACAAATGTGGTGTAAATAAAGCCGTTCGGCGGGGAGTATCGAACTACAGTCACCCGGGACACATCAATAAAGGGCTGTTTAGTCGCGCGACGACGGGATTATCCGGGCCGACGCGTAATACCGGACGTGGTGTACGCGACGGCCGGACTGGTGGACGCCCTGCTCGACATCGCCGGCGACCGCGACCCGTCGTCGGTGACGGTCGCGCTGACGACGCGCCCGGCGGGGGAACTCGACGGCGCGGTCGACCTCGACCCGGACCGACAGGTGTACACGGACTTCTACCTCCCCGACACCGGCGGCTCCGTGCGGGCGGTGTTCGGGATGGACCTCGGAACCCCGGGCTCGCAGGGGCGGTTCGTCTCCCACCCGGCCGGGCCCGCCGAACTCACCCGCGAGGACGACCTCCACGAGGTGGTGTTCGTCGCCGTGCCGCCGTACGAGCGCGACTCGGTACGCGCGTTCGACCGCAGCGGCCGCCGGCTGGAGCTGACGCTCCTCGACGCCGCGCCCCCGGAAGTCGCCTTCGAGGGCTAGCGCAGGTAGCCGAGGTCCTCCAGCTGGTCGGCTATCTCCTGGAACTCCGCCTCCGTGAGCTCGCCGCGCTTCTGGTGCTGGATGACGATGCTCCGGAGCAGGAAGCGCACGAGGTCCGACGTCGACGAGAAACTGGTTCCCTCGATGGTCCCCTCGACGCGCTCCGCGAGGTCCTTCGGGATGGAGACGGTGGTGTACTCCGTCATAGCCGCCCCTGGGGCGGCCGGGCGGTTGTGGCTGTCGGTCGGGACGGCTCCGACGCGTTTTCGGCACCGGAGCGCGAACCGCCGGTAATGGGTGTCCGACCACCGACGGGCGACAGCACGGACGACCCCGACACGCTCGCGTTCGGCATCGCCGCGCTCGACCCGCACCTCGACGGCGTCGAGTTCCCCGTCACCGCGGAGGAACTCGTCGAGCGGACCGGCGACCCCGCAGTCCCGTACGACGCGGCGGGCAGCGAGGTCCGACTCTCGGAGGCCGTCGCGGAGACGAGGAGTCGCCGCTTCGAGTCCGAACGCCGGCTGCTCGACGAGCTCCACCCCGTCTTCGAGGAGCGCCGCGAGCGCGCGTCACTGAGCGTCATCGCGCGGCTGCGCGGCCTGCTCCCGTTCTGAGTCGTCCGGGTCGACGGCCGCCGTTTTCGCCTCGGTCTCCCAGTCGCCGCGCGCGACCGCCTCGTCTGCCCCCGAGAGCTGTTCGGCCAGCTCCTCCAGCCGGCGGGTCTGTTCGCGGTTCACCGCGACCACGATGTCCGAGAGCACGCCGAACATCACCAGCTGAACCCCGAGGATGATGCCGGCGGCCGCGACGACGGCGAGCGCCTCGTGCGAGACGGGCGGCTCGACCACGAACCACTCGTAGGCGACGTAGCCGGCGACGGCGAGCCCCGCGAACAACGAGGCGACGCCGACGCTCCCGAAGTAGAACAGGGGGTTGTTCGTCTTCGCCAGCCGGTACAGCGTGAGGAAGATGCGCGCGCCGTCCTTCACGGGGTGGAGGTTCGTCTCGGACTCGTCCGGACGCGCCCCGTAGGTGACGGGGACGACCTCGACGTGCGTCCCGTGTTTCACCGCTTCGACGGCCAGCTCCGTCTCGATGCCGAAGCCGTCGGCCGACAGCGAGTAGCGGTCGAACGACTCGCGGGTGAACGCCCGGTAGCCCGAGAGGATGTCCGCGAAGTCCCGGCCGTGGATGAGCCGGAAGGCGCCGTTCGTGAGGCGGTTCCCGACGCCGTTGAGCCGGGTCATCGCCCCGTCCTCCATGTCGGCGAACCGGTCGCCGATGACGTGGTCCGCGCGCCCCTCGGCTATGGGCGCGACCATTCGCCCGGCGTCGGCGGCCCGGTAGGTGCCGTCGGCGTCGGCCATCAATACGACGGGGGCGTCTATCTCCTCGGCGACCGCCTGCCGGACGGCCTGTCCCTTCCCCGTGCCGCGCTGTTCGACCACGCGGGCGCCCGCCTCGCGCGCGAGCTCCCGCGTCCCGTCCGTCGAGCCGCCGTCGACGACGAGGACGCGCTCGAAGCCGTGGTCGCGGAAGTCCCGCACCACGTCGCCGACCGTCCGCTCCTCGTTCATCGTCGGCAACAGCACGCAGACGTCGGCGCGGTCCATCGTCGGACGGTGCGCCGCCCGCCGGTGAAAAGGTTCCGACAGCCCGTTACTCGTCGCGCGACTCGCTCGTGTGTTTCCACACCTCGACGCAGCCGCAGCCGTCGTCGAGGTCGGCGAGGTGGGCGTCGAGGGCCTCCCCGTCGTCGGACTCGGCTTGCTCGTCGGGAGCGGGCGCGTCGGGCGTCGTCTCGGAGGGCGTGTCGGACATGGTTACTCGGTATACGAGTAACTATTTGGAAGGAACAAATACCTTCCGGGGACGGTTCCCCGGCCACTTATGCGTCGCCGGGAGCCAGCGGGGGTATGAGCGACGTGGGGCTGTTCGAGACGCTGGGGCTGACGGAGTACGAGGCGACGGCGCTCGCCGAACTGCTCCGCGTCGGCCGGACGACGGCCCCCAACCTCGCGGAGGCGACCGGCATCCCGAAGGCCCGCATCTACGGCGTGCTCGACTCGCTGGCCGACGACGGCTACCTGAAGGTGATTCCCGGCCGCCCGAAGGAGTACCAGCCCCACGACCCCGAGACGGTGCTCGCCCGCGCGAAGGAGAACAAGCGCCAGGAGTACGAGTCGTTCGAGCGCGCCGTCGACGAGGAGCGCGACGCCTTCCTCTCGCGGTTCGAACCCGCCTTCGCGAGCGCCGCCGGCGGCGTGACGCCCGCCGAGGAGCTGTTCTACGTCGTGGACGTGGGGGACCCCTCGGAGTCGGAGACCCGGCGGCTCTACCACGAGGCCGAGCGCGAGGCCTACGTCCTCACGAAGAGCTTCGAGTACCTCGACGCCGTCCGCCCGGCCATCGAGGACGCCATCGACCGCGGGGTCGCCGTCCACGCGCTGTTCTACCACCCGGACCTGCTCGACGACGCGGAGCGGCGCGTGCAGGCGGACGTAGTGGACACCATCCGCACGGACCTGCCGGCCATCGACTTCCGCTTCGCCACCGGTCCGCTCCCGTGGCGCGGCACCTTCGTCGACCCCAGCATGGACTACGATGGCGGCGAGGCGCTCTTCCTCGTGGAGGAACCGGACGTGCCGAACCACATGCGACAGGCCGCGCTCACCGAGAACGGCTCGTTCGTCGCGGGGTTCAAGCGGTACTTCGAGCTGGTGTGGGACCACGAGAGCATCGGCAGCCGCGGCGACGACCGACCGGGCCGTTAAGCCCGCGGGTCCCAATCAAAGATATATGCCGACCGACCCGATTCCCCTTCGCCAGTGGCGAACCGTCGTTGCGAACGTTCCTATCGTCTCAGTCGACCTACTCGTCACTACGGACGATGGTCTCCTCCTCGGAAAGCGTACGAACGAGCCCGCAAGGGGCTACTACTTCCCCCCCGGCGGTCGTGTCGAGAAGTTCGAGACCCGAACCGAGGCGGTACACCGCATCGCAGATGAGGAGTTGGGTCTCGACGTGGAGATAATCGAGTCGCTGGGTTCGTTCGAACACATCTACGATACTGCCGACGTCTCCGGGGTGAACGGCAAACACTACTTGGCGAACGGCTTCGTCGTCGCCGCTACCGGTGGTCGCCTGCAGCCCGACGACCAACACGAGAATCTCCGAGCATTCGTCGACCCTCCAACCCCCCTCCACCATTACCTCCGCACATACCTCGACGCTTCGGAAATCCTCCCCGACTGGTCGTAGCCTGAACCCCTAATCGCGACGACCCGGGTTCGCTAAAAGTACTCGACACACGCCTCGACGCTTAGCTACGATCGCGCTAGGGCATCAGCCGTCGGCCGATCCTTTTTATCGGCTCCAGATCGATGCCGAACCGTTCCTCTATACTATTCACGAGCATCACCTCCTCGGACTCGATACCTCCGAACCGCAGAATGGAGATCGCATAGAGCAGGGCGAAGACCAAGAATGCGGCTACGAGCGTGGCTGGCTCCGGAGCGGCCAGCCACCCCGCGACGAAGTAGACCATTAGAAACGTCGCAACGCCCGCAACTCCAGGTCGAATCATCGCGTTGGTCACGGGGACGATACCCACTTCGCGGTACAGCTGTCCCGAGAGGACAAGGTTCAGAACGACGTACGTCGCCGCGGTTGCGACACCTGCACCTAGCGGACCGTACCGGGGTATCAGTGCGATATTAAGCGCCATATTAAATATCGCCGCGCCGGCGTCGGCGTACAGGAGCATCTTAGATCTGCCGATTGACGCAGCTGTCTCACGGTTCAATCCCGCGACGGTGTGGACGAAAAAGCCGATAGCGAGCACCTGCAACGTGGTTGCCCCGGCCGTATACTTCGCACCGAACGTCAGCGCGATGAGCCGTGCCGGAAACAGCGAAATCACGAGAAACACTGGGAGAGTCGCGGTGAACACCCACTTGGTGACGACCTGGTACATCCGCTCCATCTCGTTCTCGCGACCGTCGGCATGTATCTCCGACAGAACTGGCATAAATACGAATGCGAACGCAGTTGTCGCCGTGTTCAGGAGCGTCGCGAGCGGATACACCGCGTTGTACAGCGCGACCTGTTCCGTTCCCCCGCTGAAGTACCCAAGCAACAGCGTGTCTATGTCATTGAAAACGATCGTTAGAACGCCCGAAAGGACGAGCGGCATCGAAAACGAGAGGAGCTCACGGTGGCGAAATACTGCCCCGACTGTCCGGTCGGGAACGTTCGTGTAGACGTACAGATATCCGAGTCCGAACAGCACGGGGACGACCCATCCGAACAGGTACGCGAGCGAGATGCGAAGTCCCGTCGCTCCGACCGCCACGACAATACCGATCGCGGCGATACGTGCGACCGGCTTTGCCGTGTTCTCTATCAGTACTTTGGGGGTCGTTCGTTGTTGTCCTTGGACCACTCCGATGATGAGCTGATGTGTTACCATCAGCGGCACGACGAACGAGAACACGCGAAAGACCGGAGCGACTTCCGGGCTGTCGAACGCGACTCGCGAAAGGGTGGGGGAGATGAGGTACAGCGCCACGCCGAAGACGACGCTTATGGGAACCGCGAGCGACGCCGCGGACAGCACGACCCCGCGCTTCTCGGCCGCCGTATCGAAGCGGGGGAGATATCTGGCGACTCCTTCGTGAAGCCCGAGCTGTGCGGCTGTCGCGGCGATCATAGCCACCGTCGTACCGAGAACGACGCCGCCGAAATCCGCCACGCTAAGCTCTCTGGCGACGATGAGCTTTCCGACGAACGAGATACCCAACTGAAGGAGGAGCCCGAAGAGCAGTATCCCTCCGCCCTTGAACAGTTTTCGTACCGAGTCGTCGATGCTAACCATGTCGCGCGATGCCGAACACTCCCGGTGTTGGGTTAATAATCCCCTGTTCTCGCCGTGAGAAAGGAAGCTACATTACCGAGAAAACACGTCCTCTATACATAACAAGATGGACCTGAACACCGCCCTCGCGGACCGTCCCGTCTTCGTGACTGGCGCCGATGGCTTCGTCGGCTCACACCTGACCGAGCGACTTGTCGACCTCGGCGCGGACGTACATGTGTTCGTTCGTGCGACCTCTAGCGGCGAACTGAACAACATCCGCCACCTCACGGACAGCCTGACGGTACACCGCGGGGACCTCCGGGACCAACACTCCGTCAGGGAGGCGCTCGCGTCGCTCCGGGACCACAGTGGTATCATCGTCTTCCATCTCGCCGCCCAAGCCCACGTCGGCGAGTCGTGGGACCGACCGTACGAGACAGTCGACACGAATGTCAATGGGACCCTCAACCTGCTCCAGTCCATCGTGGACTTGGACCTCGACGTCACGAAGGTCGATACCGCCGGCACTAGTGAGGAGTACGGTAACGTGAAGGAGGAGATGACGGACAAACACGACCGTGGAGAAGACGGCCGTGTCCTGCTTAGCGAGCGGTCGCCTGTGAACCCGACCAGCGTGTACGCCACGTCGAAGTTGGCGGCCGACTTCCTCACGATGAACTATCACGACGCGTACGGATTGCCGACGGTTACTACCCGGATGTTCAACAACTATGGTCCGCGGCAGAACCCGCGATACATCACCGGGACAATCATCACTCAGGCGCTGGAACGCGAAATCGTCGAACTCGGGAATCTCGAGCCGAAGCGCGACCTCTGTTACGTACAGGACGGGGTTCGCGGCCACCTCCACGTGGCCCTCGCGGGCTCCTCGGGCGAACAGTACGTCTACGGTTACGGCGAGAACATCTCGATGCGCGACTGGACGAATCTGATTCTCGACGTCGGCACGGACCACGGCTACTGGGAACGACCCGAGATTGTCCAGGACGAGGGACGGTACCGTCCCGGCGATAGCGATGTCGAGGAACTGCTCGTCGGCTACGAGAAACTCAACGAGGAGACCGGCTGGGAACCGCAGGTGTCATGGGAAGAGGGCATCCAGCGTACGATCGACTGGTACGCGAACAACACCGACGCCTGGTACGGCCGCGTGGACTGGCGATGACAGACTGGCATCGTGAGACGGCTGACTTCTGGGACGACAAGTCGGTCCTGGTAACCGGCGGAACAGGGTTCCTAGGGAGCCACCTCGTGGACGAACTGGAACGGCGAAGCGATACAGTTGATATCTCTGCCCCGACGAGCGACGAGTACGATCTCCGCGAGAAGGAGGAGATACACGAGGCGCTTGCGGCGTGTAAACCCGACGTCGTCGTCCACCTCGCGGCGACCGTAGGTGGCATCGGGGCTAATCGACGGAATCCGGGCAAGTACTTCTACGAGAACGCGATCATGGGAATCGAACTGATGGAACAGGCCCGCCGGTTCGGTGTAGAGAAGTTCACCATCCTGGGTACCATCTGCTCGTACCCGAACCACACCGAGATCCCCTTCAGCGAGGAAGATCTGTTTGACGGGTACCCGGAGGAAACGAACGCGCCGTACGGTATCGCAAAGAAAGCGCTCCTGACTCAGTCGTGGGCGTATCGACAGCAGTACGGCTTCGACAGCATCTATCTGATGCCGGTGAACCTGTACGGTCCTCGCGACGACTTCGACCTCGAAACCTCGCACGTAATCCCCGCGATTATCCGGAAATGTATCGAGGCACAGGAGCGCGGTGACAGCTCGATTACTGCCTGGGGGACTGGCGAACCGACGCGCGAGTTCCTCTACGTAAAGGACGCGGCCGACGGCATCCTGACCGCGACCGAACGCTACGACAGTAGTGATCCCGTGAATCTGGGAAGTGGGCGGGAGATCAGCATCCACGACCTGGTGAACACAATCGTC
This sequence comes from Halosegnis marinus, assembly GCF_029338355.1. GTDB lineage: Archaea > Halobacteriota > Halobacteria > Halobacteriales > Haloarculaceae > Halosegnis > Halosegnis marinus. The sequence goes on along the minus strand of NZ_CP119802.1, from coordinate 243,879 downwards.
GACGCCACCGGATTCGAGGGCACCGTCGAGTGGGATACCTCGAAACCGGACGGCCAACCCCGCCGGAAACTCGATACGACGCGGGCCGAGGAGCGATTCGGGTGGGAGGCGACGACGGACTTCGAGGAGGGGCTCGAACGGACTATCGGCTGGTTCAGGAAGCACAGATGAACCCGGTCGGCTGCCTCTTGGCTCTTTACGGCGCGACGAGGCTCTGGTGTGCGGGCCGGATGCTTCTTGGCGGTCCGTGCCCCCGCTACTGACAGCGAATGCTCTCGAAACTCTCCACCGCGATACGAACGCTCCGCGAGGACGGTGCTGTCTCGCTACTGAAACACATCCGGTCGGACCTGTTCCCCGCCCGCGATCGTCTCCGGGAGGCCCGCGGCCCCTCGACGGATATCTACGACTGCTTCATCTTCTACAACGAGGTAGAGGTGCTGAAGCTCCGACTTAACGAACTCGACGACGTCGTGGACAAGTTCGTCCTCGTCGAAGCAACAGAGACCTTCCAGGGTGACGACAAGGAACTTCACTTCGAGCAGAACCGTGAGCAGTTTGCCGACTTCGAGGATAGAATAATCCACCACGTTGTGGAGTATCCCGAGAACCTGACGAGCGCGTGGGAGAGAGAATATTATCTGCGTGACTCCATTCACGAGGCGCTAAAGATCAAGTCGAATATCTCTCCGGAAGACGAGCTGATTATATCAGACGCCGACGAGGTCCCGAGGCCGCGGGCGGTCGAACGCGGCGTGAATACTTCCGGTATCAAGATACTCTCTCAGAGCCTTCACTACTACTACTTCAACTACGTCCTCGACGGCGGCTCCCTCTGGCTCGGCCCGGTGATGTCGAAGTACCGTGACCTCACGTCTCCCCAGGACTTCCGGGACCGCTACACCCAACACCGGGAGGACATTGGTGGGGTCCCCGAACGACCCTATCTGTTCGTCCTACAACTCCTGTTGAGCGTCGGAAACCAGCGGAGAGTGACGATCCTCCCCGACGCAGGATGGCACTTCAGTTACATCGGTGACGTGGAATACATGATCGACAAAATAGAGACGTTTTCACATACCGAACTGAACGAGGAGCAGTTCAAGGATCGCGAGCGGATAGAGCGTGCCATCGCAAACGGTCGGGACCTGTTCGGTGAGGGGCTTCGGTTCAACGCCATCGACGTCGGCGAGCGACTGCCAGCGTATCTACGCGTCAACGAGGCGGAGTTCTCCGACTACCTCTATAGGGACGGGTAGCTATGGCCGACTGTCACGGTCGAACCAGTCTCCTATCCCGCGGGAGAACTAGACTTAATGTGTCGTCGCAACCATCTTTCACCGAATGAGAAACGTCGTTCTGTTCGTCCTCGACTCGGTGAGAAAGGACGTCTTCGACGAGGTCGCGGTACGACTACGGTCGCGTGCAGACGTGGAGTACGAACAGTGCCGAGCGGCGAGTTCCTGGAGCGTCCCCAGCCACGCGAGCCTCTTTACCGGCGAACTACCGTCCGAACACGGCGTCCACACGTACGCGCGCCACTACACCAACGTGTCCGACGACGACACGTTCCTGTCGCGTATGCCCGACCACCGAACTGTCGGAGTGAGTGCCAACGTGTTCGCGGGCGACGACTTCGGTTTCGACGGACTGTTCGACGACTTCGTTGGAATCTCTTCCAACCGGAGATTTCCTAGCGGGATCGATGTCTCGAATTTCGGCCGCGAGTGTGAGTACAATGGGATTCGGAAGCACTTGGCGTTCGCGGTCGCGTCGGCCAAACACGAACACCCGGTTCGAAGCTTCCTGAACGGCGTCCACGTCACGCTCGACGACCTCAGCAAACAACTCCCGGTAAAGAAGCCCTTCGACAGGGGTTGTCGTGCTGTCGAGCGGTCTATTCGAAAACGTACACTGGGCGGAGGGAGTCGGGAGCCGTTCTTCCTCTTTGCCAACTTCATGGACGCCCACGGCCCGCTGACGCCGATGCGCGGGTTCGACAATGAGTACTTCGACACGCCGTCGACTTGGAAGTCCGAGGACGTCGACTGGGACGCCGAGGCGAAAAAGGAGCAATCTGACGAGATCGAACGATACGTGGGTCTGTACCGAGCCGCCGTTGACTACCTCGATAGGCGACTCAGTCGGCTCATAGACGACATCCAGAAGGCGACCTCTGAACCGACGACGTTCGTCGTCTCGGCCGACCACGGGGAGAACCTCGGCGGTCCCGTGGACGACTACCTCTTCGAACACTCGGACTGTAGCCTCTCGGAGGGACTGCTTCACGTTCCGGCCCTGATTATCGACTCACCCGAGGGACCGGCCCCCCGGACGGACCGATACGTCTCCCACCGGGACTTCGGAACGCTGCTCGCCGGTCTTTCTGTCGGTGATATCCCGGATATCTCCGCCGAACGGATCGCGGCCGAGCGGATTGGCAACAACAGACCGAACTCCGACGAAGAGCGGCTGGCTCGGTGTGTCTATCATGATGGGTTCAAGGACTACTGGGACAGCAAGGGGCGAGTCGCGCGGTATCGGATTCACGCCGACGTTCCGTCCCATCAAGAACTTCTCGAGGATATTCCGTCCATCGCCGATCTTGAAGCGGAACTGTTCGGCGAGGACATCGAGACCGCTCACGAGCGAGCACGGACCCGGCGTTCGGACTCCGAGATTACCGTGGCGACGGAGGAGAAGCTCAAAGGGCTGGGATACCTCTAACGTCGGTATCGTACGCGAACGAAAATCATTACTCAAGGCCCTTGGAATTCCGACTCGATGTCTACCCGTACCTTCTCGGTTGTCACTCCATCCTACAATCAAGCCGAGTACCTCCCCGACAATCTCGCTTCGGTTGAGAACCAGAGTCACGGAGACATCCAACACATCGTCCTTGACGGGGGGTCCAACGACGGGTCACCGGAACTCATCGACGACTACGCCGGACGTGTCGACTACGATGTCCATTGGCGCTCCGAGCCGGACGGCGGGCAGTCGGCCGCGATAAACGAGGGATTCGATCGGGCGACGGGTGATGTGGTCGGGTGGCTGAACTCGGACGACGTGTACTTCGATACGAGTGTCTTCGAGCGCGTCAGCGAGTGGTTCGACAGAACTGGGGCCGACGTCATCTACGGCGACCTAGCGTATGTGGATGACCGGTCCCGGGTAACGGAACTCGATGTCCGGCCTGAATTCGACCGCCGGAAGCTCGCGTATCGAATTCTCATCGGCCAGCCGGCGGTATTCTTCCGAAACGAAGTGGTGAAAACACACCGTCTCGACACGTCGTTGCAGTTCTGCATGGATTACGAGTACTGGCTCAGAATCTCGGAGGAGTTCGACGTCCGCCACGTTCGCGACGTGTTCTCCGGGTTTCGACGCCACGAACAGCAGAAGACAGAGGATATGGACGCAGTCTCCGTCGAGACGGAGGATATGTTGTCACGGTATCGAGACTCCTTCGGCTCCTCCGTGGGGAGTACTGTTCTCGCCAACACGTACACCGAAGCGACTCGGTTCGTGCTGAGTCTCTACGAGTGTCTCGCCGTTTCGGCCCGGCCACCGGAGCTAGCGTTCGACGGCGAAATCGCTCCCTTTACGGAGCTGCTGTCAAACCTTGGTCCCTCCGTAGCGGATGTTCGAAAGGCGTGGCGTCGGCGGAAGTCGTGACTACTCGGTAAGGGTCTTGACGACCGCGTAGCCGTATCCAAGCGCGGTCGCTCCTATGAGGAGATGTAACATCACGAGACAGTCGATACGATCCAGCGACGGACGACGGATCGCCTCCCGGACTCGTCCGGGGATATATCTCGTCAACAGCTCACGAACGAACTCGCGCTCCGTCTCCGTCCCGTCCGCACTCGTCTCCTCGAGTCGGCGCTTGGAGTATCCCTGCCAGAATGAGCGTTCGAGTAGCCATCGTCGTTCCGTACGGTACTCGTAGATCTTGTGTTCGACCACCGCGTCGGGAATATACAGAACCCGGCGTCCGTACGTCCGTTCGAGGCGGACACACAGTTCTGTCTCCCCCCCTTGAAGATCGTTTTCTCCCCGTTTTCCCATCTCCGTCTTGAACCCGCCGAGTTCGAGGAACACCTCTCTGTCGAACGAGAGGTTCGAACTGAACGTGTTCCTCACGTACCCCTCGTCCTCACGGAATCCACGGTGAGTGACGCCGATGAGGAAGTAGAATTCAGGGGGGAGATACGTGGGCTCGCCGGCGAGCCAGTCGGGCATCATCTTCCCGCCTACCGCCACGGCGTCCCGACGGCGGTATCCGTCGACGATGTGTTCCGCCCAGTCCGGCGCGGCGACTGCATCGTCGTCGAGGAAGGCGACGACGTCGCCCGTCGCGAGATCCGCCCCCACGTTACGGCTGTGCGACAGGCCACGGTTCCGGTCGTTACAATAGACGGTCGTGTCCTCGTGGTCGCCGAAGTCGTCCCGTGCACGGTCGTACACCCTGTCCGTCCCGTCGACCACGACGACCAGCTCCACATCGTCGTGCGTCTGTCCGAGAACGCTCCTTGCGGCTTCACTGAACTCGGGATATCGATCGAGGGAGTACGTACACAGGACGACAGAGATTCGCACACGACCAACTGAATAATCCGGTATGAAATCACTTACGAATCTGCCGCAAGGCTCCGAAATCCCCATTCCAACTACTAGAAGTCAGAAGGCTTATGCGCGTTTTGGGGCACGTGAAAGCAATGAGTAGCCGCTCCGAGCAACGCGCGGACGGCGGGGACCGGTCCGTCCTCGACCGGGTCCGCGACAGCTACCACGTCCCGCTATTAGCGCTCGCGGTCGCCTTCTCGCTGTGGGTGCGTACCCGCGGCTGGCGGAACTTCGTCGTCGACGGCCGCGTGCTCTACTCCGGGAACGACGCGTGGTACCACTACCGGATGGTACAGTACACCGTCGAACACTGGCCGTTCACGATGCCGTTCGACCCGTGGACGGAGTTCCCGACCGGCACCTTCGTCGGGCAGTTCGGCACCCTCTACGACCAGATCATCGCGACCGCGGCGCTCGTCGTGGGCCTCGGCTCGCCGACGACCCAGCAGGTCGCGATGACCCACCTGTTCGCGCCCGCGGTCTTCGGCGCGTTCGCGCTCGTGCCGGCGTACCTGTTCGCCCGGCAGGTCGTGGGCCGGGAGGGCGCGCTCGTCTCCGTGCTCTTCCTCACGCTCACCACGGGCCAGTTCCTCTCTCGCGGCCTCGTGGGCTTCTCCGACCACCACATCGCCGAGGTGTTCTTCATCCTCGTGGCCGTCGCCGCGGTCGCGAAATCGCTGCGCGTCTCGATGGCCGAGAAGCCCGTCTGGGAGCTCGTCACCGCCCGCGAGTTCGAGCCGCTGCGGCCCGTCGTCGCGTGGGGGGCGCTCGCGGGTCTCGGCATCGCGCTGTACCTCTGGACGTGGCCGCCGGGCGTCTTCCTCCTCGGCGTCCTCGGGCTGTTCTTCGCGCTCGCGGCCTCGGTGTACCAGGCCACTGGCGTCAGCCCCGACCACGTCGCCGCGACCGGAATCGTCGCGGGCACCGTCGCGGGCGTCCTGACGCTCGCGACCGTCGATACGTTCGACATCAGCGCGACGACGCTCTCGCTGCTCCAGCCGGCGCTCGCCTTCGCGCTCGCGCTCGGCTGTGTGTTCCTCGCCGGGTTCGCCCGCGTCTGGGACACCCGCGGGCTCGACCGCTCGCTGTACCCGGTCGGCGTCGTCGGCGTCGGTGTCGTCGGCCTCGGGCTGTTCGCCGTCGTCCTCCCGAGCACCTTCGGCTTCTTCGCCGACCAGGTGCTGCGCATCTTCGGTTACACCTCGACGGCCGGCAGCCGGACGGTCGCCGAGGCCCAGCCGGTGCCGCTCGAGTCAGTGTTCGCCTTCTTCTCGTCGTTCTACGGCTTCGGCCTGTTCACCGCCATCGCCGGCGGCGCGTTCATGGCGTACAAGGCCGCCGTCGCGGACGAGGCGCGCGCGGACCGGCTGTTCGTCCTCGTGTTGGCCGTCCTGCTGTTCCTCGCGGCCATCACCCAGCGCCGCTTCGAGTACTACTTCGCGATCCCGGTGGCCGTGCTGAACGGCTACCTCGCGGCCGTCGTCTTCGACCTCGTGGACCTCGGCGAGGCGCTACGGAACGCCGAGACGCCCTCGGGGTATCAGGTGATGGCGGTGCTCTCGGTCGTGATGCTCGTCGCCGCGCCGATGGCCGTCGGCGCGCGAACCGCCCCGAACGTCGCCAACGCCAGCGCGTCGCCCGGCGAGGTCGGCCTCTGGACCGGGAGCCTCGACTGGATGGAGGACAACACGCCCGAGATGGGCGCGTACGGCGACGGGAGCCCCTCCGACTTGGAGTACCTCGGCTCCTACGAGCGGACAGACGACTTCCAGTACGACGAAGGGGAGTACGGGACCCTCGCGTGGTGGGACTACGGCCACTGGATAACCGTCCTCGGCCACCGCGTGCCGAACGCGAACCCGTTCCAGGCGAACGCCGACTACTCGGCGAACGTCCTGCTCGCCCCGAACGAGTCCACGGCGACGACGCTGATGGAGAACGGCGGCTCCGAGGAGACCCGCTACGTGATGGTGGACTACCAGCTCGGCGTCCCCGGCACGCGCAAGTACGCCGCGCCGACCGCGTGGGAGGACCGCTACGGCCTCTCGCAGACGGACGCGCGGGCAGACAACGACATCGCCCGGACCATCTACAACGTCTCCTCGAACGGACAGGCGCGCGTCGCGTACAACATCAACACGCCGCGGGGCCAGGAGAGCCTCCGCGTGCGGCTGTTCCAGTACAACGGCGCGGCCCAGATACCCGACGACGGGCAGACGTTCGTCTTCGACTACGAGACGACCGTCAACGAGGGCCGGCTGTTCTACGTGACGCCGGCGAACGGCCCGGTCGTGCGGAGCTTCCAGAACCGGAGCGCCGCCGAGGAGTTCGTCGAGCAGGACGGCTCGGCACAGATCGGCGGGCTCGACGGCTTCCCGTCCGAGTACGTCCCCGCGCTCGAACACTACCGGCTGGTCCACGCGAGCCAGGCCTCGCGGTTCGACCGCACCTCGCGGAACATCTATCCGGCGGTGAAGACGTTCGAGCGCGTCCCCGGCGCGAACGTCACCGTCGAGGGGCCGGCGAACACGAACGTCACCGCGACGGTGCAGATGCGGATGACGACGCGTAACCAGACGTTCACCTACCGCCAGCGCGCGAGGACGGACGAGAACGGCGTCGCCGAGTTCACGCTCCCGTACGCCACGACCGGCGACGACGAGTGGGGGCTCGACGAGGGCTACACGAACACGAGCGTCGTGGCCGACGGCCCCTACGAGTTCGCGACCCCGCAGGAGACCAACGAGTCCACGCTGACGACGACCGTGTTCAACGCCACGGGCGACGTGAGCGAGGGCCAGGTGCTCGGCGAGGACGACTCGACCACGACGGTCGAACTGACCCGGACGGTCGTGGACGAGCCGGAGGGCGCGAACACGACGAACACGACGAACGACACGCAGGGCCTGCTCACGACGCCGACCGAGCCGACGGAGGACGACACCGCGGGCACCGCGGCGTCGCTCTCCGGGCCGACGACGTTCGCCGCACGCCCCGCGTAGGATGGACGACAGCGCCCGCACCGACGAGGCAGGCGGCGTCCGCGGCACGCTCGCCGTCTACCTGAAGGGCGTCTGTATGGGCGCTGCCGACGCCGTCCCCGGCGTCTCCGGCGGCACTATCGCGCTCATCGTCGGGGTGTACGAACGGCTGGTCGGCGCCATCACGGCGCTCGACCCCCGGGCGCTCGAACACGTCCCGCGGCTCCACACCCGCGACGGGCGCCGGGCGCTCTCCCGCGACCTCGTGGCGATGGACGTGCCGTTCCTCCTCGCGCTCGGCCTCGGCGTCGTCACGGCCGTCGCGGCGATGTCGGGCGTGATGCACGTCGCCGTCACGGAGTACCCCGTCGGGACGTACGCGTTCTTCTTCGGCCTCATCGGCGCGAGCGCGGTCGTCCTCCGCGACGAACTCGCCGTCCGGAACCCGCGGGGCGCGGCCGTCGCCGTCGCGGGGTTCCTGTTCGCCTTCCTGCTGTCGGGGGCGACCGCGAGCGCCGAGGGGAGCCACGCGCTCCCGGTTATCTTCCTCTCGGGAGCCGTCGCCGTCTCGGCGATGATACTGCCCGGGGTTTCCGGGTCGTTCATCCTCTACCTGCTCGGCCAGTACGAGTACATGACCGGAGTGCCCGGCGACTTCCTCGCGGCGCTGGTCGCCGCGGCGGGCGGCGACCCCTCGGGTGTCGTGCCGACCGGCACCGTCGTCGCGACGTTCGTGACCGGCGCGCTGCTGGGCCTCCTCACCGTCTCGCACGCCGTCAAGTACGCGCTGGCCAACTACCGGCGCGCGACGCTCACCTTCCTCGTCGCGCTCATCGTCGGGGCGCTGCGCGCGCCGGCCCTCGAAGTGGGCGGGAACGTGACGGCGTGGACCCTCCCGGTGACCGCGCTGGTCGTCGGCGCGGCCGCCGTCGGGGCGGGCCTCGTCCTCGGCCTCGACTACGTCACCGACGACCTCGACTACTAGGCTTTTGTCCGTCCGTCACGCGGGCGGGGTATGGTCGTTCGCTCGCTCGACGGCACGGAACCGGAGATACACGACTCGGCGTACGTCGACGAGACGGCGGTCGTCGTCGGCGACGTGACGCTCGACGCCGACGCCTCGGTGTGGCCCAACGCGGTGTTGCGCGGCGACCGCGGACACATCCGCGTCGGCGAGGGCGCGAACGTTCAGGACGGCGCGGTGTGTCACGAGGGCGCGGACCTGAAGCCGGGCGCGACCGTCGGGCACAACGCCGTCGTTCACGCCGCAACGGTGGGAGAACGCGCGCTCGTCGGGATGGGCGCGGTCGTGCTCGACCGGAGCGTCGTCGGCACCGAGGCGATGGTCGCGGCGAACGCCCTCGTCACGGAGGGGACGGAGATACCGCCGAACACGCTCGTCGCCGGCGTCCCGGCCGACCCCGTTCGCGAGTACGACGAGTCGCCGTGGGCCTTCGCCGGCGAGGAGTACGTCCGCCTGAAGGAGCGCCACCGCGACACCTCGACACGCGTCGAGTGACCGCGGCACCTGTGCTGACATGTCACGGTTCTTTTAACACGTCGGGTCGCCACTCGCCGGTATGACAGTTATCGCAGCCGTCAACGGCGAGTACGACGAGGACCCCGTCGTCAGGACCGGGTTCGACCTCGCGAAGGCGTACGGGGAACCGCTGCTCGTGCTCCACGTGATGAGCAACGACGAGTTCGCCGACCGACAGGACTCGACGCCCGACTACTACCTGGAGAACGCCGAGGAGACCGCCAGGAGCCTCGCCCGGCGGGTCACCCGGGGCACGCTCGGCGGTATCGGGGACACGCGCTTCCGCGGCGAGGTCGGCCCGGTGGCCGAGACGATCCTCGACGTGGCGCACGAACTCGACGCCGACTACCTCGTTATCGGGGGGCGCGACCGCTCGCCGGTCGGGAAGGCGCTGTTCGGGTCGGTCGCCCAGACCGTCCTGATGGACGCCGAGCGCCCCGTCGTCTCCGTGATGGAGGAGGGCGAGGTCTGGGAGGACGGGGAGTAGCTACGCCGCGACGAGGTAGGTCCGGCCGCCCTTCCGCTCGAAGTGGACCTCGGTGTCGGCCCGGCGGGCGTACGCCGCCACGCGAGCCGGCGGCACGTCCGACACGTCGAGGCTCGCGCCGCTGCCGACTATCCACGACGCGGGCGGCACGCCGTCGCTCTCCTCCCCGTCGGTTCGTACGGTGTCCACGCTGACGCTCATACTCGGTGGAGCGACCGCCACCGCCCTTAACGTCGGCCTAGCGCGCGGTGAAAGTGAAACTGAAACCGCCGGGGGTTACGTGCTCTCCGCGACGGGGTTGTAGCTCCCGTTGATGTCCCACTCGTGGATACAGGTGGGGGAGCCGCGCCGCCCGTCGATGACCCAGTTCTCCGTCTCGTCGTCCCAGCGGTCCCGCCGGCCGCATCGCTCGCACTCGCGCTCGGTCGGGGGGACGATGGTCGCGCTCATACGTTCGGGATGGACCGACGGCGGCTTGAAGCCGTCGCCGTTCGCGAGCCCTTTACCGGCCGCCCCCGTAGACGCGGCCAATGGTCGGACGACGACGCCTGCTTGCGACCGCCGGGGCCGCCCTCGCCGGGGGACTCGCCGGGTGTACCGACACCGAGGGGTCGCCCACGCCCGCGGCCCTGCGGTACTCGGTGCCCGCCTTCGCGGACGGGACGGTACCGGCGCGCCACACCTGCGACGGCGAGGGCGTCTCGCCGCGCGTGGTGGTCGACGCGGTGCCGCCGCCGACGGAGTCGCTGGCGCTCATCTGCACCTTCCCCGACGACGTGGCCTCGCAGGTGACGCTGTGGACGATGTGGAACCTCCCGCCGGACACGGCCGAGATACCGGCCGACGTGCCCGCGGCCCCGACGGTCGAGTCGCTCGGCGACGCACGACAGGGGACCAACGCGCGCGGCGACGTGGGGTACCTCCCGATATGCCCGCCGCCGGGGGAGCCGTACGACCACTGGCTCACGCTGTACGCCTGTCGTCGGGAGATAGCCCTCGACCCCGGCGCCTCGCGCGACGCGCTCGCGGAGGAACTGGAAACCGCGACGCTCGCGTCCCGGCGGGTCGTCGCCTCGTACACCCGGGAGCCGACCCCGTCCGAGGACGCGTGACTCCCGGGGCGGCTAAGTTCCCCGCCCGCGACCGCCCGGTATGGGCTTTCACACCTTCGACGCCGACCGGGCGGCCGTGCTCGACGACCCGGCCCGCTTCGCGTACTGCTCCGCCGAGGAGCTGTACGCGCTTCTCGCGCCCGCGCCGGACGCGACGGTCGCGGACATCGGGAGCGGCACCGGCCTCTACACCGACCGCGTCGCGGCGTTCGTCGGTCGCGTCCGCGCCGTCGACGTCCAGCCCGAGATGCACGACCGCTACCGCGAGAACGGCGTCCCCGACAACGTCGACCTCGTGACCGCCGAGGCCGCGGACCTCCCGTTCGCGGACGGCGAACTCGACGGGGTCGTCTCGACGTTCACGTTCCACGAGTTCGCGGACGAGGGGGCGCTGGCGGAGCTCCGGCGCGTCCTCGCGCCCGGCGCGCGGGTCGCCGTCGCGGACTGGTCCGGGGCCGGCGCGGGCGCGGACGGCCCGCCGCTCGGGGAGCGGTTCTCCGCGGCCGAGGCCGAGTCGATGCTCGCCGACGCCGGGTTCGACGTCGGGCCGACGAGCGAGCGGCGCGAGACGTTCACCCTCGGCGCGCGACGGAACTGACCGAACGTCCACCGCGTCGCGAGTACCTTAGTCGCCTACTAGGCGCTAATACGACGGAATATCACATTAGGGAAGGCGTTTACTTGCTCGGAATGTGACTCAGTGACATGCAACACAACCCGGCGGACCTCGACGTCTCGACCTACGAGTGTTACGAGTGCGGCACGCGCGTCGAGAGCGAGGCCCACCAGGGCACCTGCCCGGACTGTGCGGGGTCGGTGCGCAACATCACCGTCGTCCGCGAGTAGTCGGTCGTCAGAAGTCGGGGAGGTCCTCGGGTGCCTCGAACGCAGACTCCCACTCGATGTACTCCTCCTTCAGCACGTCACAGACGGTTCCCCCGAGCTCCGTCAGCCCGGCGTTGACGGTCGAGACCGTCGTCCACGAGTCGAGTTCGGGGTGGAGGTCGCGCTCCTTCCAGTCCTCCGGGATGCCCGGCGCGTGGTAGCCGACGCGGTCCGCGAAGTCGTCCCAGAAGAAGTCGAACCCCTCCGTCATCCCGAGGTCGGCGACGACGGCCCAGTCGTCCTCGTCCATGTCGGTGGTCGCGGCCCACTCGCCGAACGCCTCCTCCCACGCGCCCGCGTCCAGCAGGTCCTGTAGCTCCTCGCGCCGGTAGTCGTCGCTCCCGGGGTCCGTGTCGTCGTACTCGCCGGCGTCCCGGCCGACGGCGAGGCGCGGCGGGGACGGCGGGTCGACGTCGAGGCTCATACCCCCGGAAGGCGCTCGCGGGGCATAAACCGGCGGGTGTCTTTAGGTTCGGGGCCGTCCTCGTGGGTGACATGACGACCGTCCTCGTTCCGTACGACGATTCGCCGATGGCCGAGCGCGCGTTCGAGCGGGCGCTCGCGGACTACCCCGACGCCGACGTTCACCTGCTCCGCGTCATCGACTTCGCCGAGGCCAGCTACGGCGTCCCCATCGAGGGGGGGACGGCCGGCTACCTCGACTCGTGGGAGCGGTCGGTCCGCGAGGACGCGGAGGCGTCGTTCGAGGCGGCCCGCGAGACGGCCGCGGAGCGCGACTTCGCCGGGGAGATACACTCGCACGTCGAGACCGGGCCGCCGGCACGCACCGTCGTCCGGTTCGCCGAGGAGCACGGCGCCGACTACGTCGTGATGGGGAGCCACGGCCGCTCCGGCGCCTCGCGCATCCTCCTCGGCTCCGTCGCCGAGGGCGTCGTCCGCCGCGCGCCGTGTCCGGTCCTCGTTGTCCGGTGACCCGCCCCGACTTCGGCCGCGTCGTTGCCTGCCCGGACGGCAGCGTCGATACCTTCGTCCACGTCCACGACGTGAACGGACGCGTGGAGTCGCGGGCGGCCTTCGGCCGGCGCGTCGCCGCCGGCGAGCGGTCGTTCCGGTTCGTCCCCCGGCGGCGCGCGCCCGGCGGCCAGTCGGTCACGGCCGCGCGGCAGGCCGACCGCCTCGGCGCGGCGACGACCCTGTTCGGCCACTGCGACGACCCGCTGTTCGAGTTCCCCTTCCGCGTCGAGTCGCTCGGCGACCCGGCCGCGGTTACCGTCTGCACCTTCGAAGGCGAGGACCTGATGCTCGCGACCGACTCGTCGGCCCTCGCCGACTGCGACGCCGCCCGCCTCCGCGACGCGGGCACGTACGACACGCCGGCGGACGCTATCTGTGTCAGCAACGCGGTGTCGGTCCCGGGCATCGGCGACGTGCTGCGCGGGTTCGGCCCCGGCGACGCCCCCGTCGTCTTCGACCCCGGCCCGATAACGGGTATCGACCCCGACCGCGCGCGCCGGCTCGGGGCCACCCTCCGCGACCTCGCGGCGGGCCGGGAGGTCGTCGTCACCCCGAACGCCGACGAGACGGAGGCGTTCGCCGCCGCGCTCGGGGTCGCCGCCGAGGCACCGGCGGAACCGCTCCGCGACGCGCTCGGCGTCGCGGCCGTCGTCGTCCACGCCCACCCGGCCTCGGTCGTCGCGGACGCCGACGGAACCCGGGAGGTCCCCGCGCCGGACGTGGAGCGCACCGCGCGCACGGGCGGCGGCGACTGCTTCGTCGGCGGCCTGACCGCGGCGCTGTCCGGCGGATGGGACCTCGACCCCGCGGTCGAACTGGCGAACCGGTGTGCCGCCTACCGGGTCTCGACCGACCGCATCGGCGGCCGCGCGGACCTGCTATAGCCGGTCGGCGTACTCCTCTAGCTGCGCGCGGCGCTCCTCCAGCGCGCGCTCGCGCAGCGCCTCCTCGTTCGCCGTCTCGCAGGCGACCTCGGGCACCTCGGTCGGCCGTCCGTCCCCGTCCAGCGCGACGAAAGTGAGAAACGAGGTGGTCGTCGCGCGCGACTCGCCGGCCTTGGGGTCCTCCGCGCGCACCTCGACGCGCACGTCGATACTGGTGCGGCCGACGTTGAACACGTACCCCTCGATGACGGCCACCTCCCCGAGGTCGATAGGCGCGAGGAAGTCGACGTGGTCCACCGAGGCGGTGACACACTGCTTGCCGGAGAAGCGCATCGCCGCGATGGCGGCACAGATGTCCATCCAGTGGAGCACCGCGCCCCCGAGCGCGCGCCCGAGGTTGTTCGTGTCGTTCGGGAGGAGCAGTTCCGTCATCTCGGTGTACGAGTCGCTGAGCCGTGCCGAGGACATGGCCGACCCACACCCCGCCACGGAAAGGCCGTTGCGGTCGCGCCCTCGATTTTTATATAGGCCGCTTCTGTCCGAACGGTATGTCCACGGAGCGGCGCGGCGGCGACGGTGACGACGGTAACGGGGTGAGCGACCGCTTCCGGAGCCTGTTCGAGAACATCCCGGCCGCCGCGGTCGAGGTCGTCTGGGACGACGGCACCTACGACGTGGTCGAGGTGAACGTGGCCTTCGAGGACGCGTTCGGCTACGACGCGCCCACGGTCGTCGGCAAGCCCATCGCCGACTACGTCACCCCCGACGACACCGACATCTCCGACGAGATACGTCGGCTCCGCGAGGGCGAACTCGTCCGGCGGACCGTCGAGCGCGAGACGGCCACCGGCCCGCGCACCTTCGAGATGAGCGCCATCCCCATCTTCGGCGGCGAGCGCGTCCTCGCCGTCTACTCCGACGTCTCGGAGGAGCAGCGTCGTCAGCGCTACCAGCGGGTCCTCACCCGCGTGCTCCGACACACGCTCCGCAACGAGATGAACGCCATCTCCGCACACGCAGAGACCATCGCCGCGCAGGTCGACGACCCGGACCTCGTCGAGTCGGCGGAGACCATCCACGAGGCCGCGCTCGACGTGGCGGCGCTCGACGAGAAGGCCCGCATCGTCGAGACCGAACTGGAGGCGGCGCCCGGCGCCGGAACCACGGACGTGGCGAAGCTCGTCCGCGAGGTGACGAACGAGGTCGGGCGCGAACACGGCGTCGCCGTCGAGATAGCCCTCCCGGAGACGCTCCCCGTCCAGGCGGACAGCCGGCTGCGACACGCCGTCTCGAACGTCATGGAGGACGCCGCGGACCGCGGCGCCGACCGCATCCGGGTCGCCCACGACCGCGACCCGGAGCGCCGGCGCGTCGACGTACGCTTCGTCGACGACGGCGAGGCGGTTCCCGAACAGGTGCGCGCGGTCATCACCGGGGAGACGGAGCCGTCACAGCTCGCCCACAGCGACGGCCTCGCGCTGTGGATCGTGAAGTGGGTCGCGGAGGGGCGCGGCGGCAGCGTCGCGTTCGACGACGAGGCGCTGTCGCTGTCGCTCCGCTCGGCCTGAGCCCGGCGGGGAGGACTTCTCAAAAGGTACCTCGTTCAGAGGTTGCGGACGGTCTTCGCGAAGGTGTCGTGGTCCATCTCGCCGACGGTCTCCTCGGTCTCGCTCTCCAGCTCGGCAAGCCGCGACTCCAGGGCCGCGTAGGCGTCGCTGTCGGCGAGCTCGCCCGGCGCCTTCCGCTGTTCGAGCCGCGCCTTCTTCTCCGCGACGCGGAACCGCTCGCGGACCGTGTCGTCGTGGTCGGCGAGCGCGAGCAGTTGGTCCACCGTGTCGAGCAGCTGCTCGCGCTCGACCGGCTTCGTGAGGTAGGTGTCGAACGGCATGTCGATGATGTCGAAGTCCGGGTCGACGGCGGTCACCATCGCGACGCGCGGGTCGGCCTCGCGCTCGGCTATCTCGGCGAGCACCTCGTCGCCGGAGAGCCCGGGCATCCGCCGGTCGAGGAGCACGGCGTCCACGTCGTCGTCGAGCAGGTCGAGCGCCTCCGCGCCGCCGGTGGCGACGCGGACCTCGTAGCCGTCCGAGAGCCAGAGACCGTACCCCTCGGCGACGCTCTCCTCGTCGTCCACGACGAGAACGACACGCTCCCCGTCGCTCACGGCGGTCCACCCCGTCTGCACGTCCGGTCGCTCATGTTACTACAGAAGTACGCCGGAGCACCGTTTGAAAGTAGGGGGTCACACCGACGGCCGCCCCTCGATGTCCGCGGCGCGCTCTATCGCCGCGAGCCGGGACTCCAGTTCGTCGATGCGGTCGTTCAGTTCGGCCACCTCCTCGTCCGCGCCGTTCGTCTCCACTTCGAGGACGTTCCGGCGCACGCGGAGCGAGGTCAGCTCGTAGAAGCGGTCCGCGTACGTCGAGAGCGCGGCCAGCCGCTCGACCGTCGCCCTGAGTTCGTCGCGCTCGACCGGCTTCGTCAGGTACGCGTCGAAGGGGAGCGCCGCGTCGCCGCGCTCGGGGTCGACGGCGGTCGCCATCGCCACGCGACAGTCGGCGTCGCGCTCGCGCAGCGCGCGCAACACCTCGTCGCCGGAGCGGCCGGGCATCCGCCGGTCCAGGACGACGACGCCCGCGCCCGCGACCTCGGCCAGCGCCTCGTCGCCGTCGGTCGCGACCCGGACCTCGTAGTCGTCCGCGAGCCACGTCGCGTACCCCTCCGCGACCCGCGGCTCGTCGTCGACCACCAGCACCGACGGGTCGTCGGAGTCCTCGGTCACGCCCCGAGAGACGCCCGCCCCGGCAATCAAACGCGGGGGCGGCGACGCGGCCCGACAGCTACAAACGCCCGGCGGCGAACGTGGGGGTAATGAGCGAACAGGCGTCGTCGCCGGCCGGCGAGGTCCGGGTGGTCGGCACGGCCCACGTCTCCGCCGACAGCGTCGCCGAGGTCGAGGGGGTCATCGCGGCCGAGCGGCCGGACGTGGTCGCCGTCGAACTCGACGAGGGACGCTACCGGCAGCTGAAGGGCGAGACGCCCGACGACCTCGACGCGGCGGACCTGCTTCGCGGCAACACCGTCTTCCAGTTCCTCGCCTACTGGATGCTCTCGTACGTGCAGGCGCGCCTCGGCGACCAGTTCGACATCACGCCGGGCGCCGACATGCTCGCCGGCATCGAGACGGCGGAGGAGCTCGGCATCGACGTGGCGCTCGTCGACCGCGACATCCAGACGACGGTCCAGCGGTTCTGGGCGCGGCTGTCGGCCGTCGAGAAGCTGAAGCTGGTCGGCTCGCTCGCGCTCGGCGCGGGGGAACCGGGGGCGGTCGCCGTCGGGCTCGGCGGGGCCATCGCCGCGTTCCTCGCGGTCCCGGTCGTCGCCTTCCTCGGTCCCGTGCTCGTCCCGGCCGTCTCCCTGCCGGCGCTCGGTCTTCCGGGGGTCGCCGCCGGGCTCGCGGAGAGCGCCTTCGGGCTCCTGCTCGGCCTCATCGACTTCCTCGCCGTGGCCGCCGTCGGCGCCGCCCTCCTCGCGCCGCCGCTGTACCTGCTGTTCGCGCTCACCGCCCCGGACGAGGAGTACGAGGAGCTCGACATGTCCGACCTCACCGAGGCCGACGTGGTAACGGCGATGATGGAGGAGTTCCGGCAGTTCTCCCCCGGCGGCGCGGAGGCGCTCATCGACGAGCGCGACGCCTTCATCGCCCACCGGCTGGTCGCGCTCCGGGAGTCCGGCCAGCGGGTCGTCGCCGTCGTCGGTGCCGGCCACCGCGAGGGCATCGAACGCTACCTCGACGCGCCGGAGACGCTCCCCCCGATGGAGTCGCTCGTCGGCACGCAGTCGTCGGGCTTCTCCGTGTACAAGGCGTTCGGCTATCTGTTCACGCTCGGCTTCTTCGCCTTCTTCGGCCTGCTCGTCATGGCGACCGTCACCGGAGTCGAGGGCGCATCCAGCGACCTCCTGCTCCGGCTGTTCGGCACGTGGTTCATCGTCAACGCGGTCTTCTCGGCCGGCCTCGCGAAGCTCGCCGGCGCGCACTGGTCGTCGGCGGGCGTCGGCGGCGCCGTCGCGTGGCTCACCTCCGTCAATCCCTTGCTCGCGCCCGGCTGGTTCGCCGGCTACGTCGAGCTCCGCTACCTGAACGTCAACGTCGCCGACATCGGCACGCTCAACGATATCATCGGCGACGAGGAGCGGCCCGTCCGCGACCTGCTCGCCGACCTGCGGGAGGTGCCGCTGTTCCGGCTCATCGCCGTCGTCGCGCTCACCAACGTCGGCTCGTTCATCGGCTCGTGGTTCTTCGCCAGCGTCCTGCTGCCGGAGGTGTTCGAGGGGTACACCCTCAACGACGTGCTCCGGCTCATGGTGCAGGGCGCGAGCAACAGCATCGACATCATCGCGGGGCTGCTGTGAACCTCACCTTCGCTCCCGAGGAGGTGCGCGACATCGCCGCCGCGTGGCTCCTGCTGTCGCTCGCGTTCGCCTTCTTCATGATACGGCTCTCCGGGCGCGCGCTGCTGCCCGACCCGACGACCGTCCCGCCCGTCTTCCTCGCGACGGTGTTCGGCGCCTCCGTCGCCACCGTCGGGGTCGGCTTCCTCTGTCACGAGCTCGCACACAAGGTCGTCGCGGTCCACTACGGCCAGGTCGCCGCCTTCCGCGCCGACTACGGGATGCTCGGGCTGGCCGTCCTCGGCGGGCTGGCGGGCTTCATCTTCGCCGCCCCCGGCGCGGTCCACCACCGCGGCTACCTCACGCCGCGCGAGCACGGCCTCATCGCGCTGGCCGGCCCCGCCGTCAACGTCGCGCTCGCGTTCGCGTTCGCGCCCCTGCTGCTGTTCGGCGGTCTCGCCGGCTCCGTCGGCCAACTCGGCGTCACCATCAACGGCTTCCTCGCCGGCTTCAACATGATTCCCTTCGGCCCGCTCGACGGCGCGACCGTCCGGAAGTGGGACACGGGCGCGTTCGCCGTCAGCTTCGCCGTCTGTGCCGGCCTCGGCGCGGTCGCGTTCCTGTTCGTCGGCTTCCCGTTCTGAGCGCCGGCGACGAAACCCACAAACCGGGGGGCGCGTAGAAGCGAGTATGGTCACCTTCCTCGCGGGCGGAACGGGGACGCCGAAGCTCCTCCACGGGGCCGCGGAGACGTTCCCGCCCGCCGAGACGCCCGTCGTGGCGAACACGGGCGACGACGTCGAGATAGCGGGCCACCTCGTCTGCCCGGACCTCGACACCCAGCTGTTCGCCGACGCGGGCGAACTCGACACCGGGACGTGGTGGGGCATCGCCGACGACTCGACGGCGACCCACGGCGCGCTCGGGGAGTTCGCGGAGCGTGCCGGGCTCGCCGACGGCCCCCGGTACCTCCCCGACGACGCCCAGACGGCGGGCCGCGATATCGCGCGCTGGCGGCGCTTCTCCGGCGTTGCGGAGTTCATGCTCATCGGGGACCGCGACCGCGCGGTCCACCTCACGCGCACGGGCCTCATCGACGAGGGGCACACCCTTACGGAGGCGACCGTCACCCTCCGCGAGGCGCTCGGCGTCGAGCGCCCGGTCCTCCCGATGAGCGACGACCCCGTCGCCACCATCGTCCACACGCCCGACGGCCCCCAGCACTTCCAGGCGTGGTGGGTCGCACACGGCGGCGAGCCGGCGGTCGAGCGCGTGGAGTTCCGCGGCGCGGATACGGCCGACCCCACCCCCGAGGTGCTCGACGCGCTCGCGGACCCGGTGGTCGTCGGCCCCTCGAACCCGGTCACCTCGCTCGGCCCGATGCTCGCGATGGACGCCTTTCGGGGGGCGCTCGATGACACGCCCGTCGTCGCCGTCTCCCCGTTCGTCGGGGACGAGGTGTTCTCCGGTCCGGCCGGAAAACTGATGGCCGCGACGGGTCGCGACCCCTCCACTCGGGGGGTCGCCGACGCCTACGGCTTCGCGGACGCGTTCGTGCTGGACGACGAGGACCCCACGGACCTCCACCGGCCGGTCGTGCGCACGGACACGACGCTCGACACGCCCGAGGACAGCGCCCGGGTCGCCCGCGCCGTCGAGCGCGCGCTCGGGGAGGTGGCGTGATGTTCGCGCCCCGCCTCGCGCTCGCGTCGCTGTCGGGCGAGGCCGACGCGGCGTGGGCACGCGCCGGGAGCGAGTACGCGGGCTGTGCCGTCCTCGGCGGCGTCTCGCTCGACGGCCCGACGCGCGAGGCGGCCCGCGCGCTCGTCGCCCGCGACCGCACCGAGTTCCTCCCCGACGACCCGGTCGCGTTCGTCGCGGCCCAGCTCGACGCGCTCGCCGACGCCGACCTCCGGGCGGGCGTCAACGTCCGGACGACGGCCGTCGAACCCCTGGCCCGGGCCGCCCGCGTCGCCAGCGAGCGCGGCGCGATACTGGAGGTGAACGCCCACTGCCGACAAGCGGAGATGTGCGACGCCGGCGCGGGCGAGACCCTCCTGCGCGACGGCGACCGCCTGTGCGAGTACGTCCGCGCGGCGAGCGACCACGCCGACGTGAGTGTGAAGGTGCGCGCCGAGGTCACCGGCGTGGACCTCCCGGCGCTCGCCGGCCGACTGGAGGACGCGGGCGCGGACTGTCTCCACCTCGACGCGATGGACTCGGAGGCCGTCGTCGCCGACGTGCGCGACGCCTGCGACCTCTTCCTCGTCGCCAACAACGGCGTCCGGGACCGCGCCTCCGTGAGCGAGTACCTCGACTACGGCGCGGACGCGGTGAGCGTCGGCCGCCCCTCCGACGACCTCCGCGTCCTAGCGCGGGTAGCCGCGGCGCTGCGCGCGGAGGGGGGTGTCGAGGCGTGAGGACCCACGCGGAGAACGCGGAACTCGCGCTCCTGCTCGAAGTCGCGGGCACGCCCAAGCCGGGCAACGTGGACCGCGCGCGCGACCACGAGGACCTCAGGTTCGAACACTTCCTCGCGGGCGCGGTCGGGTCGGCCGCGGGGCTTCGCGCCGCGGAATCGGGCGCGCCGGTCGGCGAGGCGTTCGAGGCGGCCGTCGCCGGAATGAGCGACCAGCGGGGCGGCAACACGCAGTTCGGCTGTCTGCTCCTGCTCGTGCCGCTCGTGCGCGCGGCGGCCGCGGGCGACCTCTCGGAGGAGGGCGTCCGTGCGGTCTGCGACGCCACGACGACGGCCGACGCCGCGGGCTTCTACCGCGCGTTCGAGCACGTGGACGTGGCCGTCGCCGACCCTCCCGAAGGAACGAACGCGCTCGACGTGCGCCGGGGCGCCGACGCCGTCCCCGAACTGGAGGCGCGGGGGCTGACCCTCGCCGATGTCATGGCCCGCTCCGAGGGCGACGGCAACGCCCGCGAGTGGCGCGAGGGGTTCCCGCGGACGTTCCGCGAGGCGGAGCGGATCCTCGACGACGACGGCCCCGCGCCCGACCGCGGGGCCCGGGCCTTTCTCCGCCTGCTCGCGGAGCGCGAGGACGGCTTCGTCCGGACCACGTCGGGTCCCGAGGCCGCCCGCGAGGCTCGCGAGCGGGCACGGGCCTGTCTCGACGGCGAGGAGGACCCCGAGACGCTCGCGGGGGAGTTCGTCGAGCGGGGTATCAATCCGGGGACGACGGCGGACATCACCTGCGCGGCGCTGTACGTCGCGCTCGAACGGGGGTTGGCGGTGTGACCGGGGAGTGGCCCGCCGCGTGGGACGGGGTCGCGGAGTCGGTGGTGACGACGCTCGGCCCGAACGAGCGGTGGAACGTCGCGGCGCTCGGCCTCCACGCCCCCGAGGGCGGCGTTTCGGTCGATGGCGCCCCCGACGACCCGGTGACGGCCCGGACGTGGGGGCGGACCCGGACGTGGCGCAACTTCGCCGAACGGGGCGGCGGGTACGTGCAGTTCACGCGCGACCCCGTGGACTTCGTCGAGGCGGCGTGTTCGACGCGGGAGGAGGCAGACCCGGTGCTCGACTCGGCGGCGGCGTGGGCCGAGGTCGAGGCGACCGAGCGCGCGTCGGGAACCGAGGGCGACACCGAGTGGACGGACTGGACGCTTCAGCCCCTCGAGTCGGCCGTGGTCTCAGAGTCCGTCCCCGTCGTCTCGCGGGGACACGCGGCCGTCGTGGAGGCGACCGTCGCGGCCTCGCGACTCGGCGTGCCGGGGTACGACGACGGGGCCCTGCGCGAGCGCATCCGCTTCTTCGCGTCGGTGGTCGAATCGGCCGGGGGCGCACGCGAGCGGGCCGCGTTCGAGCGGTTCGAGGCGCTCGTCTCGTGGCGTCGCGACGGGTGAGAGTCGAACGCTTTTTAGGCGGGCGACGACTCCTATCCGCCAAGATGGCTATCAAACCGGCCTACATCAAGAAGCTCGCCACGGCGCTGCTGGAGCGCTACGAGGAGGCGTTCAGCACCGACTTCGAGCACAACAAGGAGGTCGTCGCCGAGCTCACGAACGTCGAGTCGAAGGGCGTCCGCAACCGCATCGCGGGGTACATCACCCGCAAGCAGCGCGCCCCCGCCGCGTAATCCGGTCTTCTCCGTTCTCGCTTTCCGCCGAGCAGCGCGAACCCGGAAGCTACTTGACTGACCGGTCAGTCAACTACGACACGGAATGAGCGAGACGACCGAGGACATCATGTCGGCGACCTACCGGGCGCTGTGTGCGCACGGCTTCGCCGACCTGACGATGCAGCGCATCGCCGACGAGACGGACCGCTCGAAGGCGTCGCTGCACTACCACTACGACACGAAGGAGGAACTCCTCCGGGCGTTCCTCGACTACCTGCTGGACGACTTCGAGTCGCGGCTGGCCTGCGAGGCCGCGGACCCCGACGAGCGGCTGGACACGTTCGTCGAGGCGGTCTTCGGGCCGGCCGAGGCGGACGACGACGGCGACTTCGCCGTCGCCCTGCTCGAGATCAAGGCGCGCGCACCCTTCTCCGAGCCGTTCCGCGACCGGCTGGTCGCCCTCGACGCCCGGATGCGGGAGACGGTCGCCGCGGCCGTCCGTGACGGCATCGAGGCGGGCCGCTACGCCGAGGTCGACCCCGACGACGTGGCCCGGTTCGTCGTCACGGCCATCAACGGGAGCCACGTCCGCGAGGTGGCGCTCGACGAGTCGCCCGCCGAGGCGCGCCGGCTGGTCGAGGCGTACCTCGACCGGACGCTCGACCGCCGCTCGGAGCCGGAGGTGCCGGTCTGATGTTCAAGGGGCAGGACCAACTCGAACTCACGGAGGGGGGTATCGGGAAGCCGCTGTTCTACCTCGCGCTCCCCATCGTCATCACGAACCTCCTCCAGACCGCCTACAACCTCGCCGACACCTTCTGGCTCGGGCAGTACTCCACGAACGCGCTCGCGGCCATCTCCTTCGCGTTCCCGATGGTGTTCCTGCTCATCTCGCTCGGGATGGGCGTCTCCGTCGCGGGCAGCGTCCTCGTCGCGCAGAACACCGGCGCGGGCGACGAGCGACAGGCGGAGTACGCCGCCTCCCAGACCGTCGTCTTCGCCGTCGTCGCCTCGGGGATACTCGGCCTCGTCGGCTACTTCGTCGTGGACGACCTCCTGCTCATCTTCGGTGCGTCCCCGGAGGTGTTGCAGGCCGCCACCGAGTACATGCGCGTCATCACGCTGGGGCTGCCGTTCATGTTCGGGTTCTTCATCTTCATCTCCCTGATGCGCGGCTACGGCGACACGATAACCCCGATGCTCGTGATGCTCGGGACCGTGGTTCTGAACGTCGCGCTCGACCCGTTCCTCATCAACGGCTGGGCGCTCGGCCCGCTCCAGTTCCCGCGACTCGGCATCGAGGGCGCGGCCTACGCCACCGTCTTCTCGCGCGGGCTGGCGACGGCCGTCGGCCTCGGCATCATGTTCTCCGGCACGCGCGGCGTCCGCATCCGCCTCTCGGACATGGTGCCCGACGCGGACTACGCCCGCCGGATGCTCAGCATCGGCGTCCCGGCCTCCATCGAGGGGACCGGGCGCTCGCTCTCGGTCAACCTGTTGCTCATCGTCGTCGGCACGTTCTCCACGAGCGTCGTCGCCGGCTACGGCATCGGTATCCGCGTCTTCTCCGTCATCTTCCTCCCCGCCATCGCCGTCGCGCGCGGCGTGGAGACGATGGCCGGCCAGAACATCGGGGCCGACCAGCCCGACCGCGCGGAGGCGGCCGCCGACTTCGCCGCCCGCGTGATGTTCGTCGTCCTCGGGCTGGCGGGCGTCGTCATCTTCCTGTTCCCCGAGCCCATCGTCGCGGTGTTCACGGACGACACCGCCGTCATCGGGCCGGGCGCGGAGTTCCTCCGCTACGTCTCGCTCACGTTCGGCTTCATCGGCATCATGCGCTCGTACACGGGCGCGTTCCGCGGCGCGGGCAAGACGATGGTGGCCGCCGCCGTCGCCATCACCTTCCTCGGCTTCGTCCGCCTCCCGGTCGCGTGGGCGCTCTCGCAGGGCGTCGGCGGGACGTACACCGTCGCCGGCGTCTCGTTCACGCTCCCGAACCTCCTCGCCGCGATGGGCCCCGTCGGCATCTGGTGGGGCTTCGTCGTCTCGAACGTCGTCGGCGCGGCGCTCGCGTTCGTGTGGTTCAAACAGGGCACGTGGCGCGACGCCGACGTGCGCGGCGGCGGCCCGACGCCCGAGCGCGGCGCCGACACGGACGACGTGGACGCGGCGACAGGGGACGACTAGGCGGCCCGGGCGACGCGAGGGCCGCCGAACGGGCCCGCTCCCGAAGGCAACGCCTTCCCCCGACGACACCGTTTTGCGTCGGGCCGCCGGACTCCGGGCAATGGTACGCATCGGCATCCTCGGCGCGACGGGCGCCGTCGGACAGCGGCTCATCCAGCTGCTCGACCCCCACCCCGACTTCGAGATAGCGGCGCTCACGGCCTCCCCCGACTCGGCCGGCAAACCGTACAGGCAGGCCGCCAAGTGGCGCGCCGACTCCCCCATCCCCGCGAACGTGGCCGACATCGAGGTCGTCGAGACGGCCCCCGCGGCGATACCGGACGACGTTCCCCTGCTGTTCTCCTCACTCCCCTCCTCCGTCGGCGCGGAGGTCGAGCCGACGCTCGCCGAGGCCGGCTACGTCGTCTCCTCGAACTCCTCGAACGCGCGGATGGACCCGGACGTGCCGCTCGTCATCCCGGAGGTGAACCCCGACCACGTCGACGTGCTGGAGGTCCAGCGCGACGAGCGCGGCTGGGACGGCGCACTGCTGAAGAACCCCAACTGCTCGACCATCACGATGACGCCGACGCTCGCCGCGCTCGACGAGTTCGGCCTCGAATCCGTCACCGTCGCCACCCTGCAGGCCGTCTCGGGTGCGGGCTACTCCGGCGTCACTTCGATGGAGATCATCGACAACGCCGTGCCGCACATCGGCGGCGAGGAGCGGAAGATGGAGTCGGAGTCGCGGAAACTGCTCGGCTCGTTCGACGGCGCGGAGATCGAACTCCACGGGATGGACGTCGCCGCCTCGTGTAACCGCATCCCGACGCTCGACGGCCACCTGGAGAACGTATGGGCCGAGACGCGCGAGACGGTGACGCCCGACGAGGCCGCGGCCGCGATGGCCGCCTACCCGTCGGCGCCGCTCCCGTCCTCGCCCGAGGAGTTCATCCACGTGTTCGAGGAGCCGGACCGCCCGCAGCCGCGGCTGGACCGCAACCTCGGCAACGGGATGGCCGTCTCGGCGGGCGGCTTCCGCGCCACGAGCGACGGTATCCAGTACAACTGCCTCGCGCACAACACCATCCGCGGCGCGGCCGGCGCCTCCGTCCTCAACGGGGAGCTCCTCGTCGAGGAGGGCTGGGTGTAGACCGGGGAAACGGATTTCTCCCCCGGGCACACAGTCGGCGACAGCATGGCGTCGGGGGAACACCGCCTGCTCGTCGAGCGGGCCGGGTCGCTGTTCGGCTTCGACCGGCTGGCCGCGGCGCTCGGTCGCCCGAGGCTCGCGCCCTACCTGTTCGTCGTCGCGGTGTGGGTGTACGACAGCGGCCTGCTGTCGGCGATAAGCTACGTCCTCGTCGGGCGCGAGCGGTTCGAGAGCCCCTTCCAGCTCGTCCTGCCGGTCGCCCTCGTCGTCGCCGTCCTGCTCGCCCGGTTCCTGCGGCGTCGGTACGACGGGGCGATACGCGGGCTCCCGGGCGACGAACTGTCGGCCGCGGACCTCCGGTCGGTGCCCGCCGGCCGCTCGCGGCTCGCCGTGTGGCTCGGCATCACGCTCGTCTGGTACGTCCAGCTGGCGCTCTCGCCCGCCGAGGTGGCCGACTTCGTCGCCGCCCACGGCACGCTCGTCGTCGCCGCGAAGTACCTCACCGTCTCGCCGCTCTACTACCTCGCCGTCGCGGACGTGGTCGCGCTGGTGGTCGCGAGCCTCGTGGTCCTCCCGTGGCGGCTCTACAACACCCGGCTGACGCTCGACTTCTCCGACGTGACGGGGTTCGCCGGGCTCTACGGCACGGGGCGGCTCCTGCTCGCCGCCACCGCGGTGTACTACGTCGGCCTCACGGCGTGGTCCGCGTTCCTCGTCGCGCCGAACATCGTCGGGACGGCGAGCGACGTGTCGGGCGCGGACACCGTCGTCTTCGCGGCGCTGTGGCTCGCGGGCCTGCTCCTGTATCTCGCCCCGACGTTCCTCCTGCACCGCCACATGGCCCGCGAGAAGGCCCGGCTGATACGCGCCATCGACGCGGAGATACGCGAACTCGACCCCGACGGCGAACGGAAGGGCGTCCCGTACCTCACGCCGAACCGCGAGGACATCCCGACGCTCCAGCAGAAGTACATCGAACTCCAGCAGGTGCGCACGGCCCGCGAGTACCCGGCCGACGTGACCACCGCGGGCGAACTCGCCGCCGCCACCCTCGTGCCCGTGTTGCTCCAGTGGGGACTCAGGGTCGTCCCGCTGTAGTCACTCCTCGATGAGCGAGCCGCCCTCGCGTCGCGGGGCGGCGTGGCCGGCGTAGATACCGAGCGCGGCGATGAGCGTCCAGCCCGTGCCCGCGATGCCGGCCACGACCGCGCGCCCGTGGGTCGCGACGACCGGGAAGTCGGCGGCCGAGGTCGCCACGACGTAGTTCAGCCCGTGGAAGACCCCGTACGGCTCGTTGGCGGAGAAGACGTACACGAGGGTGACGGCGAACGCCGCGCCCCCGAGCGACCCGGCGAGCAGCCCGTGCCACGCGCCCGGCCCGGGGCCGCGGTCGGCGGCGAGGCCCGCCGCCGCGCCCGCGACCAGCCCGGTGGCGAGGACGAGCGGCACGCCCGCCAGCCGGACGGCGTCGAACCCCGGCGCGAGCGCGAGCAGCGCGAGGTACGCCAGCGCGGCTCCCGCCCCCGCGAGCACGGCCCGCCAGTCGGTCGGCATACCCCCGGTTCGGGCCGCGTTCACTTGCGCGTGGCGGCGTTGGCCGGGGTCGCCGGCTTCATGCCCTCCGCGCCCGCGCCCCCGGTATGGAGATACTCCACACCTGTCTGAACGTCGCCGACGCGGAGGCGTCAATCGAGTTCTACGAGCAGTTCGGCTTCGAGGAGTCGTGGGGCTTCGAGGACGGCGACACCCGCCACCGCTACGTCGCCGACGACGAGGGCGTCGAGATACAGCTCGCCGACACCGAGGGGGAGGAGTCGTTCGAACAGGGGACCGCGTGGGACCACATCGCCATCGGCGTCGAGAGCGTGGACAAGACGTTCGAGTCCGTCGACCACTACGGCGTGGTGAAGGAGCCGGGCGACCAGCCCGCGGCCGGCGCGCGCACCGCGTTCATCGAGGACCCGGACGGCCACGTCGTCGAACTCATCGAGCCGCTCTGAACCCGTCTCATTCCCGTCCGACCGGAAGCACGAGGTTCTCGAACGCCGCGTCCCACCCCTCCTCGGCCGCGAGCCGGACGTTGCCGGCCACGAGGTCGGCGAGGCGGTCGTAGTAGCGCGGCGTCGCGCCGGCGTTGTGCGGCGTCAGCTGGACGTTCCCGAAGTTCCACAGCGGGTGGTCCTCGGGGAGCGGCTCCGGGTCGGTCACGTCCAGCGTCGCGCCGCCGATGACGTTCCGACGCAGCGCGGTCACGAGCGCGTCGGTGTCCACGACCGGGCCGCGCGCGACGTTGACGAGGACGGCGTCCGTCGGCATCGTGGTGAACTCCGCGCTCCCCAGCAGACCACGGGTCGCGTCCGTGAGCGGGCACGCGAGGACGACGGCGTCCGAGCGCGAAAGCGCGTCGTGGAGGTCATCGGGTCCCCGGACGGTGTCCGCGGGGCCGCCCTTCTCCGGCGAGGCGCGGATGCCGACGGTCTCGACGTCGAAGGCGCGGAGCTTCTCGGCCACCGCGCCGCCGATGTTGCCGAGGCCGACTATCGTGACGGTCGAGCCGGCGAGTTCGCCCACCGGCATCGGTCGCCACTCGCGGCGCTCCTGCCTGCGCGCGGCGTCGAGAAAGCCCCTGACGTGCGAGAGCAGCGCCCCGACGACGTACTCCGCGATGTTGGGCGCGTGGACGCCCGCGGCGTTCGTGAGGCCGACGCCCCGCTCCTCGAAGGCGTCGAGCGGGAGGTGACCGTGGCCGGCGTACTCGCCCGCGAACAGGCGGAGCCGCGTCTCGTGGCCGAGCAGGTCGGCGTCTATCGACGCACCCGTGACGACGCGCGCGTCGGCTATCTCGCGTTCCTCGGCCTCGGGCGTCCGCGCAAGCACCACCTCGTGGTCCGGCAGGCGCTCGCGCAGGCGCTCGGCGTAGTCGGCGGCGTTCGTCCCGTGGATGCCCTCGCGGAGGACGAGTAGCTTCATACCTGGGGGTCGCCGGCGCCCCTCAAAAGTCCCGCCGGTCGCGCTACTCGCCGACGAACGCCGGGTCGTCGTCGCCGAAGAACGCGCCGTACCCCTCGGCGAAGTCCTCGGTGTCGGC
The DNA here is from genome assembly GCF_029338355.1 of Halosegnis marinus. Taxonomy (GTDB): domain Archaea; phylum Halobacteriota; class Halobacteria; order Halobacteriales; family Haloarculaceae; genus Halosegnis; species Halosegnis marinus. The sequence continues at coordinate 215,517 of NZ_CP119802.1, read as the reverse complement.
CAGCCCGGAGATGGCGTCCGCCTCCCGCGAGAGCTGTTCGCCAAGCCCGTGTTCGAAGGAGGTCCGGAGCAGGTCGCGCGTCTCGGCGTACGCCCGCGTCGGGCCGTCCGCGAGCCGTTCGGCCTCCGCCGCGAGCGCCTCGCCGAACTCGTCGTCGGGCACCGTCTCGGTGACGAGCCCAAGTTCCGCGGCCTCCGCCGCGCCCACCGGCTCGTTCCGCATCGCGATGCGCTGGGCCTCGCGCAGCCCCACCAGGCGCGGCAGGAAGTACGTCGAGCCGCCGTCGGCGGAGAGGCCGATAGCCGGGTACGCGAACTGGAAGCGCGCCGACGCGGCCATGAGCACGACGTCGCCCGCGAGCGCCGGGCCGATGCCCCCGCCCGCGGCGACGCCGTTGACGCCGCAGACGACCGGCTTGGGCGCGGTGGCGAGCAGGCGGACGAACTCGTGGAGCGTCGCGGCCAGCGACTTCAGCCGCGTCCCGTCGCTCGCGTTCCCGTCGAGGGTGGTCAGGTCCGCGCCCGTGTTGAACAGCGGGCCGACGCCCGTGAGGACCAGACACCGGCAGGCGTCGTCGTCGGCCAACTCGGCGGCGGCCGCGCGCAGCCCCTCGGCCGTGTCGGCGTCCATCGCGTTGTTGGCGTCCGGCCGGTCGAGGACGATGCGACCCACGGCTCCGTCGCGCTCGACGCGCACGTCGTCGGTCATGTCCGGGAGTCCGCCCGCCCGGAGTTAACTGTACTTCTCGGCGACGGCCTCGGCCAGCGGCCCGAACCGGCCACAGGGTGCGGCGCGCCACGGCTCGTCCGGCGGGACGAGTTCGGCCGCCCGGACGACCTCCCGCTGCGTGACGGCCCCGAACAGCCGGCACGACGGGGGCGGCACCTCGTTCCAGAAGACGTACTGCGCCTCCGTCCGGTTGTACGGCAGCGCCGGGTCGAGGCTCGCGGACGAGTCGTACGGCTCGACGGTCGCCCGCGGCTCCACCGCCCCCGGCATCGCGCCGAGCGTCCCGACCGAGAGGGCGGCGAGTACGAGCACGCCCGCGACGAGCGGCCGCCGGAGCGCCCGTCCCCGAATCCGGGGGCGCGCGGCGACGGCGTAACCGACCCCGAGCGCGGCGGCCGGAACGACCACGAACAGGTCCGGCGACGCGTCGTAGTCGAGCAGGAGCAGGCCGCCGAACCACGCCGTCAGAAGGGCGGCCGGGAGCCACTCCCGCGCCCGGTCGCGGGCGGCGAACGCGTAGCCCGCGACGCCGAGCGCGACGACGGGCACGGCGGGACCCATCCCCGCGAGCGCGCGGGCGATTCTCCCCGCGGGCGTCCCGTTGCCGCCCGTCGAGAGCAGGGGGACGAGCACCGTCTCGGCGACCATCGCCGGCACGGTCCCCCACGCGACGACCGGGGCAACCGCGACCGACGCGACGAGGCCTGTCCCGGCGAGGACTCGCCCCGCCGCCGAGCGGTCGCCGCGGGCGAGCGCCGTCGCGACGAGGACGGCCGGCACCGCCGCGGCCAACTGCCACGTCCCCGCGGCGAGGCCGCCCGCGACGCCAGCGAGCAGGGGGCTGTCGCGCCCGTCGGCGACGAGCGCGGCGAGCACGAGTGCCGCGACCAGCGGCTTGGCCTTGAACCCGACCAGCCCCCGCGTCACGAACCCGGCCACCGCGAGCGGACCGACGCCCGCGGCGAGCGCGGCGAGGCCGTCGCCGGTCCGGTCCAGAACGAACGCCGCCGCGAGCACGCAGGTCGCGACGGTCGCGCCGACGGTGACCGCGACGGCGAGCGCGTGGTACGTCACCGGGTCGGGCGCGACCAGCGCGAGCGCCGTCGTCACCTCGAACGCGACCGGCGGCTTCACCTCCCAGAGGTCGACGTAGAGGCGGCGGCCGCGCGCGAGCCACCAGCCGTGGTACTCGAAGATGACCGAGTCGAACAACACCGGGCGCTCGCCGGGGCCGAGACGCGCGTACAGCCGCAGGGCGGTGAACGCCTCCACGGCGAGCGCGACGGCCGCGACGGCGACGACCGGCCGACGGCGCGGGTCGGGGACCATCCCGCCGGAGGGGCGGCCGGGGCCGGCATAAGTCTCCCTCGTCGCTCGGGCGTTCGTCCCTCCCGCGGGCTCGCCCTCGCGTCTCTGTCTTCCGCGCGCTCACGGCTCGCTCCGTTCGCCGCTCGCGTGTTCGGTGCCCCTCGCCCCCTCCGGTCGCTCGCGCCACCCGTCTCGCGTGTCGGTCGCGATGCTCCCTCCCGCTTGCTCTCGCGCCCCTGTCGGGACGCGCGTGTCAAGCGTTTTAAGCCGAGGCCACACGCTTCGACGGTATGGACTACGACGTCGTCATCGTCGGCGGCGGCCCGGCCGGCTCCGCCGCCGGCCACGCGGCCGCGACGGCGGGCGCGGACGCGGTCGTCGTGGAGAAGGGCGTTCCCCGCGCCGACCGCGAGGGACTCGGCCCGGACTCGACGGACGCCGCGGGCATCCTCGACTACTGGGTCGAGATAATGGACCTCGACGAGCCGATCCCCGACCACGTCAAACACCGGGAGCTGTCGGGGACGGACTTCGTCGGCCCGAACACGCGGGTCCGCCTCAACGACACGGGAATGGACTCCGACTACCCGAACTTCGGGTTCACGATGCACCGGGCGCGGTTCGACGACTGGCTCCGCGAGCGCGCCGAGACGGCCGGCGCGGAGTACCGCGTCGGCACCGGGGTCCGCGAGGTCCACTCCGAACTGACCGGCGAGCCGTCCCACACCGTCGTCCTCAAGGACGGCACGGAGTTCGAGACGCGCTACCTGATACTCGCGGACGGCCCCCAGCGCACGATTACGGGGCAGGTGCTCGACCCGCTGCTGCCGGGCGGCGAGTTCGAGAACATGGCCTCGACGCGCGCGAACCACATCGCCTATCAGGAGTACCGGGAGTTCCCCGACGACCTGCTCGAACACGACCGGCTGAAGTTCTGGTGGGGGTACATGCCCGGGCACACCGCCTACCCGTGGGTGTTCCCGAACGACGGGCAGGTGGCCCGCGTCGGCCTCACGATGCCCATCGGCATGGACCTCGACGCGGTCGCCGACCGCGAGAAGTACGCCCTTCTCCGGCCCGAGGACGAGCGTATCCCGCAGGGGAAGACGTACATCGAGCGGCTCATCGAGCACGCGTACCCCGACTACGACCTGGAGGACTTCCCGCTGCAGACCGACCGCGGGAAGGCCAACGGCACCGAGACGTACCCCATCTCCTCGACGCGGCCCATCGAGTCGCCCACCGCGGCGAACGTCGCGGTCGTCGGCGGGGCGATGGGCGCGACGAGCGCGTTCCACGAGGGCGGCGACCACGTCGCCGTCCGAACGGGCAAACTCGCGGGCAAGCTCGCCGCACAGGGGAACCTCCGCGCGTACAACAGCGAGTGGCACCGCGCCATCGGCGACGAGGTGCGGCGCAACGTCGCCATGGCGGACGTGGTGGGCGACTACGGCCCGGACGACTGGGACCGGCTGTTCTCCGTCGTGGACGCCATCCTCCCCGAGGACGGCTTCTACGACAACCGGGACGCGCTGGGACAAGGGCTCAACGGCGCGAAGCTGTTCTACCGGTACACGCGAGCGAAGTTCGGCTACCGGAACGGCCGCTACGCGCAGATACGCGAGGACGACTACGCGGTCTGAGCGAGGAAGCGCTCGCGCAGTTCGTCGGTCGGCACGAGACAGGCGTCCTTCTTCCCCCATATCCGGTAGCGTACCCGCGCGAGCAGGTCGTACGCCGCGTCGCGCACGGTTCGGGGCACATGGCGCGCGTGCCACGCCCACCGGTACGGCGCGTCGAGGTGGCGCGCGATACGGACCGCGCCGTCGCTCTTCGTGTACGCGCCCGATCCGTCGATGTAGACGAGCGAGTCGAAGTAGTCCGCGTCGAGGCCGTGCTCCGCGAGCAGTTCCGAGGCCACGTCGGACTGGAGCGGCGCGAACCGGAGCGCGCCGTCGTCGTGTGCGACGATGAAGCGGACGGACCACGCACAGAGGTTACAGACGCCGTCGAACAACACGACCGGGCGCTCGTCCATGTCCGAAGTACGGACGCCACGGCGAAAAGGGTAACCACGGCCCCCGCGAAGACCGGATGCACGCCTTTAGTCCCCGCCCCGAGGCCGCACCAGCGCGCGATGAGGCGGCGGAGAACCCGGGCGTGCGACAGGACCTGGTCCCGGCCCATCGGGACTCGCCCTACACGAGGGTTATCCGGCCGACGCGGCACGCCGCCACGGGATGACGCCGGTCGTTAGTGTCTGGGGCGATACCTTTCGCTCGGAGAGCGTTCGCCGTGTCTCGCGACACCGTCCTACAGAACCGGAGAGCGGCGGAACCGGGGCACACGCGGCGCCGGGTCCCGCTACGCCGGTCGGCCGACGACCACTACCTCGTCCTCGCCGGTCAGCGCCGTCCCGTCCGCCGTCGCGCCGACGAGGACGGCGACGGTCTCGTCGCCGTCGAACCCCGCCGCGCGGGCGTCGAAGTGGACCACGAGGTCGAGGTCGCCGTCGCCGTCGACGTCCGCCGCGTGGCCGCCGTGGACCGCGGTCGCCCCGAGGCCGGCGGCGACGTCCTCGGCGTCCCCGAACCGGAGCGACGAGACGTTCACGGTCGCCGGGTCGAACTCGTCCGTGTGCAACACCGCGACCGGCACCACGCCGCGGGCCTTCGGGTTCACCGGCGCGGGGTCGGCACCGGGCTTGACCGCGATATCGACCTCGACGGTATCCGTGGCGGGTGCGCCGAACGCGGCGACAATGGCCGTCTCGGCGAGCGTCCCCGACACGACGTTCCCCGCCGGGTCGACCGCGCCGTCGGCGAGCGGCACCCACGCCCCGGCGGCCTCGTCGTAGCGGTACAGCGCGAGCGAGGACTCGTCCAACCCGAGGGCGTCCTCGTCGGTGTAGTTCAGTCCGAGCGCGAGCGGCGTCGCCTGTCCGAGCGCCACGGTGGCGTACCCGCCGAGACCGACCAGCCCGTCCGTCCCGTCCGCGGGGGCCTCCGCGGCCGAGAGGCTGACGTCGTCGCCGACGAACGAGAGGGTCGGGTTCACCGTGGCCCGAACCACGCTGACGTCCGTCCCGAGAACCAGGAACCCGACGCCGGACGTCTCGTTCACGGCGTTGTCCCGGAGCAGGCCGGCCTCGCCGACGACCCCGATACCGACGCCGGTGCTCCCGGTGACGACGTTCCGCTCGGCGAGTGTCCCGTTGCCGAGCAGGGCGATGCCGACCTCGGCCGGACCGGTGATCCGGTTGTCGGTGACGACGTGGCCGTCGCCCTCGAGCCACACGCCGTACCGGCCCGTCGTGATGTCGTTGTCGCGAACGACGAGGTCGGCGGAAGTGCCGAACCGGGCCCAGACACCGTACTGCTGTGCGTCTATCCGACTCCCTTCGATCACCACGAGGGGCCACTCGCCGGTGGTCGCGTAGAGACCTGTTCCCGCCGAGATAGCGCTTCCCGAGACGAGCACGCTCGATTCCACCGTGGGGCTGGGCGAGAGCTGAACGCCGGACCCACAGGACAGGCCGGACGCACAGGTGATAGAGACCGTGCTGTCCGCGAGCGTCAGGTTCCCGCTGAACACGTACACTCCCCGAGTGGAGAGGGTGAAGGGGTCCGGTTCGGGAACGTCCTCGAAGACGATGGACGAGTTCGAGACGGTGAGGTCGCCGAACTGCAGCACCACTCCCCAGCCACCCCGGCCCAGAACGTCGACGCCGTCGACGACGGTCCCGGCCCTGTACGAGACGACGCCGTAGGTTCCGGCGTCGACGGTCAGGTTACGGAGCACGACGTTCTCCAACCGAACGGTGTCACTGTCCTCGGCCTGCACCTCGACTCCCCGGCCGGTGTTCGTGACGGTGTAGCCCTGTCCATCGAGGGTGACGTTACTGCTCTGGATTCGGATACACGCGACCGCCGGAGACGTCGTCCCGTCGATGTCCCCGGTCAGCACGTACGTTCCCGACCGGTCGATCACCGTACACTCGGTGACCTCGACGCTCGCGGCACCGACCACACCTGTCCCGAACGGCAGGACGGCGAGCGCCCCGGTCACGAGCAGCACCGACACGAGGACCGCGACCGCCCCCGACGCCCGACTGTGTTGCATGCCCACCTGATGCCGGGCGCACACATATCCATGCCGGCGCGAACACCGCCCACGGGGCGAGCACCGCCCACGGCGTGGGTGTTCCGGGTCGGGCCTCCCCGGCCCGCTCGCCGCGGGAAGCGTTCAAAGGCGCGTTTGACCGACCGAAACGCGCTTCCCCCGGTACGGACTACTGGGGGCCGATGGGACTGTTGGGTTCTCGCGTGTTCGCCGACCCCGACCCGGACGAGCCGCGGGTGCTCGACATCCAGGGGTCGGACGCCGAGCGCGCGTTCGACGCGCTCGGCTCGGAGACCGCCCGGGGGATTCTGAAGGCGATATACGAGCAGCCGCGCACGCCCCCGGAGATACGGGGCGTCGTCGGCACCTCGCTCCAGAACGTCCACTACCACCTCGACCGGCTGGAGGGCGCGGACCTCATCGAGCCGGCGGGCACGGGCTACTCGGAGAAGGGCAACGAGATGACGGTGTACGCACCCTGCAACGAGGCGCTCGTGTTGTTCGCCGGGACCGACCACGACCGCTCGCGGTTCGAGCGCCTGCTCGGGCGCGTCCTCTCGCTGTACCTCCTCTTGGGGACGCTCACCATCGGGCTGGCGCTGTTCCTCCGCGACACGGCACAGGGCGGCGCGGAGGTGTTCACGATGTCGGCGGACACCGGCGAGTCGGCCGCACAGGCGGCCGACGGCGTCGCGCGAACGACCGACCCGGCGCTGGTCGGGTTGAGTCTCACGGACCCCGCCGTCGCCTTCTTCCTCGGCGGCTTGGTCGTCATCGCCGGGCTCGCCGCGGTCTGGTGGGTCCGGGGTTAGGCCGCCGGCTCCGCCTCCTCCTCGGCGGGCACCGTCTCGATGAGCCGGGCTATCTCCTCCGGGAGCGACTGCTCGCCCGCGGCGGTCCGGACCGTCACCATCCCGAAGGGGGCCACGTCAACCACTTCGAGCGCCTCGTTCGGCTCGACGCCCGCCTCCGCGAGATACCGGAGCTCCTCGTCCCCCTGGTGGCGGATGCGCCGGACGACGAGGCGCTCCCCTCGCTCGGCGGCGGAGAGCCGCGCCGTCTCGCCCGCGTCGGGGAGTTCGAGCTCCCGCGTCGGGATGGGGTCGCCGTGCGGGTCCGCGAGCGGGTGGCCGAGCGCCTCCGCGATGCGGTCCGTGAGTTCGTCCGAGACGTGGTGTTCGAGGCGGTCGGCCTCGTCGTGGACGTCCGCCCAGTCGTAGTCGAGCGCCTCCGTGAGGAACGACTCCAGGAGGCGATGGTGGCGGAGTATCTCGAGCGCGACGACCTCGCCCTCCTCGGTGAGCGTGACGCCCTTGTACTCCTCGCGGTCCACCAGGCCGCGCTCCTCCAGCTTCTTCACCATGCTGGACACGGTCGGCGGGGTCACGTCGAGGTAGTCGGCCAGCGCCGAGGTGGAGACCCGCTCGCCGGTCTCGTTCCCGATGGTGTACACCGCCTTGATGTAGTCCTCCATCACGGCGCTGAGCATGCGTGCTCCCCCTACCGCCCCCCGCGGAATAGGTCTTTACACCGGCGGAGGCGGCCGTCGAGCGGCCGCGTCACGGGCCGAGCACCCCGAAGCCGAACTCCGGCAGGCCGAACACGGGGCCCCAGACGAGCGCCAGCCCCACGCCCACGAGTATCGCGGGTATCGTCGTGTAGATGCTGGCGACCACGGCGGCCTTCTTGTCGATGGCGATGAGCGGGAACAGCGCGTCCCCGTCCTGGCTGATGGCGTTGGCCGTCAGCGCCGAGAAGGGGATGCCGCCCTGCGCGTAGACGGACGCGAGGACGATCTGCGGGCCGCAGCCGGGTATCAGGCCGATGAGCGCGCCGCCGACGGGCGCGAGCAGGCCGGCGGCCGCCGCGGCCGCGGCCACGTCGAACCCGGTCAGGACGATGGCGTACTCGTAGACGAGGTAGGCGACGATGACCCAGACCGTGACGAAGGAGGTCTCCATCGCGGCGTGCTGGAACGTCTCGTACGCGCTCGCGAACGACTCGCGCACGCGGCCCACGGAGCCCTCGCCGATGTAGTGGCGGCCGACGCCGTAGAGATACACCGAGAGGCCGGTGCCGACGAGTCCGACGACCGTGAACAGGCCGTCGAAGCCGAGTCCGAACGTGAACGCCACGTCGGGGGCGCCGCGGACGAGGTAGGTGATGCCGAGGACGAGCGCGGCGACGGCCGCGACCCACCACACGACGTGGGCGGCGTGCGACAGCGGCGTCAGCACGCGCGACTCGTGGTCGGGGCCGCTCTCGTGGGTGTGGACCGGGCCGTCCGTGCCGTACTCGTGGCCGGGGTTGCCGGCGACGCCCGCGGTCTCCACGACGCCCCCGTCCGTCGTGGCCGGGGAGAGGCGCGCCACGGCGTCGTCAACGCGACCGACGCCGAGGCCGAACCGGTCGATGGCGTAGCCGAAGACGATGGCCGCGGCGAACGCCAGCGCGTACGAGTAGAGCGCGGCCTCGGGCGCGAGCGCGAGGATGACGAACGCCGAGTCGCCGGCGGTCGCCATCAGCGTCGCGACGACGGTCCCGAACGAGACCGTCCCCCGGACGTACAGCGGCATCATCACGATAGCGCCGCCACAGCCGGGCGTCAGGCCCATCAGCGCGCCGAACACGGGGCCGTACCGCTCGTTCTCCTCGATGGTGCGCAGGAGCGCGCCGCCGGTCCGGTACTGGATCAGGCCGAACAGCAGGACGGTGACGGCGACGAACGCCGACACCTGTACGTAGCCGTCGCGCATCGACACCAGCGCGATATCGACGGCCTCGGCCGCGGTCACCACGGGACGTCACGCCCCGCCGATGAATTAGACATATCTAATCCTTAGTTTAGAAGCGAGCAATATAGCTGTTGCGACCGCCTGTCGCGGCATGGAAACCGTTTTTCGCGGCGCGCACCCAGCGCGGGTATGAACGTCAGAGCCGTCGCCGACCTCTCGCCGGACGAGCGGGCGGCGCTGTTCGACCGCGACGCCGGCGTCGACGCCGCCCGCGAGACCGCCGCCGACATCGTCGGCCGGGTCCGCGACGAGGGCGACGTCGCGCTCCGGGAGTTCGCCGAGGAGTTCGACGGCGTCTCGGTCGGCAACATCGACGTGACCGACGAGGCCGAGCGCGCGTACGACCGCCTCGACGACGACCTCCGCGAACACGTCGAGCGCGCCGCGGCGAACGTCCGCGAGTTCCACGAGGCCCAACTCCCCGAGAACTGGACGCGCGACTTCGACGGGCGCGAACTCGGGCGGCGCTTCCGCCCGCTCGAACGGGTCGGCGCGTACGTCCCCGGCGGCACCGCCGCCTACCCGTCCTCGGCGTTGATGACCGTGATTCCGGCGAAGGTCGCGGGTGTCGACCACGTCGCCGTCGCCACCCCGCCCGCCGAGAACCTCAACGACGCGACGCTCGCCGCGATTCACGTCGCCGGCGCGGACGCGGTGTTCCAGGTCGGGGGCGCACAGGCCGTCGCCGCGCTCGCGTACGGCACCGAGACGGTGAACCGCGTGCAGAAGATCGTCGGCCCGGGCAACCGCTTCGTCACCGCCGCGAAGGCCGAGGTACGCGCCGACTGCGAGATAGACTTCCTCGCCGGCCCCTCCGAGGTGCTCGTGCTCGCCGACGCGACCGCCGACCCCGAGGTCGTTGCCGCGGACCTCGTCGCGCAGGCCGAACACGACCCGAACGCCTCCGTCGTCGCCGTCACCCCCGACGAGGCGCTCGCCGCCGCGGTCGCCGACGCCTGCGAGGCGCAGGCCGGCGAGCGCGACCGCGCCGACACCATCCGCGAGGCGCTCGACAACGACGCCTCCGGCGTGCTCACGACACGCTCGATGCCCGAGGCGGTGCTGTTCGCCTCCGAGTACGCCGCCGAACACCTCTCGATTCAGGCCGAGGACGACGAGGACCTGCTCGACCGCGTCGGCGCGGGGGGCAGCGTCTTCCTCGGCCCGTACTCGCCCGTCGCGGCGGGCGACTACGCCGCCGGGCCGAACCACGTCCTCCCGACGGGCGGCCTCGCGAAGACGACGGGCGGTCTCTCGGTCGACCACTTCCTCGTCTCCCAGACCGTCCAGCGGCTCGACCGCGACGCGCTCGACGGCATCGCCGACACCGTCGTCGCGCTCGCCGAGGCCGAGGGACTGGAGGCCCACGCCGAGAGCGTCCGGAAGCGGTTCGAGGACGGCGACTGACCCCGGCCGCCCCCGGCGATGTTTTTCGTGTAAAATAGCTAAGGCTTACAAGTACGTAGGGACGCAGACCTGTCATGAGGACGCAGGCGGCCGTCGCCATCTGCGTGCTCCTCGTCACGCTCCCGGCCATGGCGACGGCGTCCACCCCCCAGAACGACCCCCCGCTCCCCGACGCGGGTCTCGATCAGACCGTCCGGCAGGGCGCGAGCGTCGCGCTCGACGCCGGCGGCTCGCGGGACCCCGACGGCGAACTGACCGACTACGCGTGGCGTATCGAGGCGCCCGACGGGACGGCGGTGTCCCCCGACTGCGCGGGCTGTGCGCGCACGTCGTTCGTCGCCGACTCCGTCGGCACCTACACCGTGACGGTCACGGTGACGGACGACGACGGCGCCGCGCGCTCCGATACGCTCTACGTCGCCGTCGAGGCGCCGCCCGAGGGACCGAGCGTCTCCCTCTCGGGCGAGACGACACCGACGGTCGGCGAGCGCGCGACCTACACCGCCGCCGTCGCCGCCGGCGACGCCCCCGTCGCGTCCGTGACCTGGTCGCTCGACGGCCAGCGCCTCGCCCGCCGCGACACGGGCACAGGGCCCGACACGCTCTCCCGGGCCTTCGATTCCTCCGTCCCGCGCACGCTGACGGTGACCGTCCGCGACGAGAACGGCCGGACCGCGACGGACACCCTCGACGTGACGCCCGCGGAGCCGACGGGGACGCCCTCGGCCACGGCCGAAACGAACACCGACCCCGCTCCGACCACGTCCGACTCGCGGACTCCGGAGCCGGCACCGTCCCCATCGCTGACCCTTGACGGGCCGACGACCGTCCTCGCCGGCGACGCGGCCGACTACACCGCGACGACGGGCGCCATCCCCGACGGCGCCGCGATTCGGTGGGACGGCGCCGGCAGCGGCACCCGCGTCACCCGTACCTGGGCGACGGCCGGCACCTACACCGTCTCCGCGTCGACGAGCGCACGCGGCGAGACCGCGAGCGACACGCTCACCGTCGAGGTGCTCGACCCGTCGCTGGAGATAGAGGGACCGACCGAACTCCACGCCGGCATGACGGGGACGTTCGCCGTCCAAGGGAACGACGTCCCCGACGGCGCGACGCTCTCGTGGGACGACGGCGGGACCGGCGCGACGGTCTCCCGGACGTGGACCGAGCCCGGCAACTACACCCTGACAGTCACGACGACCGTTCGCGGCCGGGTCGTCTCCGACACCCACACCGTCGAGGTCGTCCTGAACACGACGGACCGGAACGACCCGCCCCGCGTGGATATCCGCGACCCCGGCGATATCTCGCCCGGCGAGGAGGTGACGCTGACGGCGGAGGCCTCCGACTCCGACGGCCGGGTCGTCGATGTCGAATGGACGCCGGGTCGGACGGTTACGGTCCCGGAAGCCGGCGGGGACATCGTCGTGGTCGTCAACGTGACGGACGACGACGGCGCCTCCGCGAGCGACAGGATCCGACTGAGTACGACGGAAGGCGGTTCGATAGTTCGGCAAACAGATGTTCGTTGCTTCTACACCGCCCCGTCCCAGCGGGAACGGAACGCCCCCTCCGGTGGCTGCCGTGCCTCGTGGGGTGAATCGTGGACGCAGCAACAGGTCGCGCTCGACTGGTCCGGAACGGTCGGTGACTACGACGTCACGTGGGTACGGACCGACTCCCAGTGGAACAACGAGACAGAGACGGGAGCGGCTTCGGACCCGGCCCGAGAGTGTATGGCCTGTAACGGTCTCACGGACAACGAGCCGGGGTCGAACCCCGAAGTATCCGAGCGGACCGACCCCACGAGCGATGCCAGCGACCCGCTCGACCCGTACAGCAGGAACGGAGAGACCGTCCGTAGTGACCTGACCGGCGACGGAACGATCAATATCATCGACTGGAACCGCCGGTTCGACAACGACGGGGTGAACGGTTCCGGCAGCGATACCGCCGCTCCGGGCGGCGGGACCGGAAACCAGCTCCGCGGTGCGAACGGGCGGACTGCGGACACGACGGCGGAACCCGCGAGCGACGAACACGGGGGTTCCGCCGCTGCGACCAACGACCCCAGCGGCGTATTGCAAGGTGGGTCCGGTCGAACTGTCGGCGAGACGGCGCCGACGTCGCCCGACCCGCCGGACGCGACCCCGGATGCCGCTTCGGCCGACCCCGGCGGCACGAACGGACAGCGGGACGCCGACACGAGCGACGGCAGCGTCAGCCGCTCGGCCGACCAATCGACGGACGACTACCGCGAGGAGTTCACCGCGCGGCTCTCGATATGACGACCCCCCAACAATGACCGATACCACCCCCACCCGACGACGGTTGCTCGCCGCGACCGGCGGCGTCGCTGCCGTCCTCGCCGGCTGTACCGACACGACGGCCGACCCGACCGACGGGCTCGAAACCGAGACACATACGACCACCGCGACTGACGACCCGACTGCGACCGCGACACCGACGGTCCCGGGTACGGCGCGTGACGCCCTCGCCTCCGCCCGAACCGACCTCCGCGGAGCGTTTCGGGACCTCCGTGGGGCGAACCTCTACGACGTCGAGAACAGACGGATCCCGATCGACTTCGAATCGCTTGACGCCTTCGAACCGGAGCCAGTCATCGCCGCCGCCGAAAGCGCGGCCGAGGCGGCCCGCACGGCGAAGGAGGCGGCCCCCGAGTCGACTTCGGTGCGGGGCGACGCGAACGCGCTGTTGAGTGGCACCGTTATAGCCCGTGGTGCCGCGAACCTCGTGCCAGAGGTTTACCTCTCGTATCACGGCGTCTGGGCCGGGCTCCGGTCCTGGCAACAGGGGAACACCCCGGAGGCACTGGACTACATCGACGACGTCATCTCCACGCCCGAGCGGTGGGAAGGTCCCGCTGAGGAGCTCCACGACGGCGTATTGAGCCTGGAGGCTACCGGCTCGCCCGACGTCGATGGATTCCGGCCGACGAGGTGGGAGCGGGTCGACGTGCTCGCTCGGGAGGCACCGTGGGAGTTCAATAAGCTCGGTCTCGCCGAGCAGGGGTTCACCGCGGGCGAGGCCGAACTAGAGGCCGGAATCCGGCGCTTCGAGGAGGCGGACTGGGAGGGTGCCGCAAGTCGGTTCGAGACCGCACAACCGCTGTACTACCGCGCGTACGAGAACGCCGCGGCGCTACGGAACAACGACCCGTACGGGTTCTTCCGGGCGCTTTACGACCCATATTTCTGTCGCGGGAGCGGCAACCGCCGCGGCAGTCGCTACTTCGAGCAGGCCGTCCGCGCGTACGCCGAGGGGGACGACGAGTACGGTGCCGAACGGGAGCAGGCGGCTCGCGACGAGATGATGGAGACCGCGGCCAACTGCCCCCGATTCCCCACCTCTCGATGACGATGGACGCGCTCGTTCGAAGACGCGACGCCGGCCGGCTCGCCGTACCCACCGTAGGTGTTCCTCCGTGACCGGACGAGGATCCGGCGGTATCCGGGGTCGCGGTCCGCAACACGACGGCCGGAGCGGTCTCGTCCGGCTCCTCTTCGCCGTCGCCGTGGCGACGGTGTTCGCCGCCGGCCTCGTCCAGTTCGGCGTCGCGGGCGCGATAGTCGAAGGTATCGGCGACTCCGTCCGGACGCCCGCCTCTCCGACGACGTCGCCGACGCCGTCCGACCACCTCGACACCGACGGCGAGTGGCGGTTCGGCATCGACCGCGACCTGCGGGCGCCCTACACGTCCGTCGACGTCGAATCGAGGAACGTCCACTTCACACAGCTCGAAACGATGGCGTTCGTGAACGCCCAGCGGGCCGAGCGCGGTCTCGATCCGTTGTTCTGGAACGAACGGCTGTCGCAACTGAACCGTTGGCACGCGCGACGGATCTACGAGGGGCAGGGATTCGCTCACGTGAATCCGAATACCGGGCGAAATTGGGGCGAACGCGCCGAGTGGGCCGGATACCCCGCTACCAGTAGATGCGATGTTTACGGTGAAGTAATCACCACCGGCGGTTACTCTCCCGGTGTAACCCACGTCGAGCGGAACGCCGCCATAATCGTGGAGGCGTGGATGCGGTCCGAGGGCCACCGTGAGCAGATCCTCCACGAGCGTTACGACGTCGGCGGCGTCGGTCTCTTCGTCGGCGAGGGCGGGTCGCGCGTCGCGGTCATGACGATGTGTGACCGGCGGTACCTCTCCGAGGAGGCTCTGGACCCGTCTGACGCCCGCTTCCGGAACAACGAGACCGTGATTCCGTACGAGGTCGCGGTCCGGGACGGCGCGTGGGACCCGACGGGTAATCTCACCGAGACACCGACGAACGAGTAGCGTCCGGTCAGTCCAACCGTTCCGCCGCGTCCCGCTCCACCAGCGGCCCCGCGTTCTCGGCGGGGAGCGTCACCACGTCGTCGCTGGAGAGGTCGTATGACCGCTCGTCGACGCCGAACACCTCGCCGACGTCGCGGGTAATACGCACCGTAGTGCGCTCGACCGACGCCTCGCCCTCCGTCGCGTCCTCGGGCGGTGTCTCGTGCGTGTCCGGCGGTTCGGGAGCGGTGTCCGACGCGCTCGCGGCGACGACCTCGGGCGGGGTCGGCCGGTCGTCGTTCCCGTCGCCCATCATGTCCGCGGCGCTGACGCCGTCGTCCCCGGTCGGTTCGGGCGATGGGTCGAGGCCGAGTTCCGCCGCGGCGTCGGGCTCCGAGCGGACCGTCGTCTCGGGCTCCGGGGCGTCCCCGGTCGGCTCCGGGTCGGGGTCCGCCGTCTCGGCGGCCGGGCCGCGGGCACACGAGAGGTCGGAGCCGTCGCCCTCGAGCACGCCGTCGAGGACGCGCTCGCGGTTCCGTTCTATCTCCTCGACGAGGTGGTCGAACAGTTCGGCCTCCTCGTCGGTGAGCCCCTCGTCGTCGGCGGGCATCCCGGCGGCGGCGATGGAGGCCGTCTTGACGACCTTGCCGACCCGGCGCTCGTAGATGGCCTCGACGGTGGACTTGGCGGTCTCGATGTCGTCGGTGAGGCGGCGAACCTCGGGCGAGGCGAACGGGTCGTCGGCGCGCTCGGCGGTGCGGTCGCGCTCGCGGACCAACTCCTGGATGAACTCGCCGGCGTCCTGGTAGAAGGTTGGCCGGAGGTTCTGCAGGCCGCTGGCCTGGCGTTCCCGGCTCTGGATGCTCTGGAGTTCGTCGAGGTTCATTCTGCCACCTTGCGAGCGCGCCCGCGTGCCATCAGGAACACGCCGAGCGCTTCTTGGACTGAACGCTCACCCTCCGCCACCGTAAACGTATCGCCGTCGAACTCCGTCGGCCCGGGGTCGGTCACCGCGACGCGTATCTCGTGGCCGCGGAACTGCTCGGGTATCGCGTCCGCCAGCGGGTCGAAGTCGTCGAGCGCGTCCCGCTCGATGGGGGTGACGACGAGGCCGCTCCCGCCGTGGAGGCTCCCCGGCAGGCGGATGAGGCGGTTGATGTCGGTCGTCACCGGCTCGTCGATGGGGGCGCCGTCCTCGTCGAGGGCCCGCTCGAACAGTATCTTCGCGACGGAGACGACCGCCGGGTGGACGTCGAGGTTGCCGGCGGCGAGTTCGTCGTAGTTGTCGCTCGCCGCGCGCCGAATCGCTCCCGCCTTCCCCTCGCCGACGCGCGGGAACTCCCGGAGCCGTTCGAGCGCCTCCTCTTCGGGCAGGTCGCGTATCTCGTCGACGAGGTCCATCAGCCGCCGGTGGACGCGCGCGCCCCACCCGCCGTCCGTCGGGAGCGTGCGCTTCTGGGCGGGGTTCTTCAGGCCCATCCCCGCGACGGCCTCGGTGTCGACCACGTCCGCGAACTCGATGTCCGGGCCGCGGACGTACTCGACGATCTCGTCGCGCTGGTCGCGGCCGAGCTCGAGGACGCCCTCGTCGCGGACGTGGACGTGGTAGCCCCGCCCGCCCGAGAAGACGACATCGAGGTCCTCGAAGCCGAAGTCGCCTTCGAGGAAGTCGAGCAGGTCGAGCAGCGCGTTCTTACACTCGCGGAGCATGTCCGCGTAGCTCGTGGCCTCGGGGTCGACGCCGGGCAGATGGTCGGCGTCGAGGTCGAAGACGAGGTCGGCGGCGCGCCACCCCTTCTCCGACATCCGGGAGGCGCCGGGGTCGCGGTAGCGGCCCGCCGAGTGGTAGACGTGGCGGGGCTGTTCGCGCGCGAGGAAGTCGACGAGCGAGCCGCCGCCGGCCACGTCGAGCCACGACTGGTGGCGAACCATCGTCGTGCCCGACCCGGCGGTGAAGGGGATGTGGCCCCACTCGCGCTCGTTGGCCGCGGGCGGCCCCTCGATGCCGCTCCGGCGGTAGTAGTCGCCGAACCGGCCCCGGAGGTACTCGCGCGTCCGCTCGTCCATGACTGTGGAGCGAAGGTGGACCGGGGGCAAAAGCGTGTCCTTCGGCGCGGCCTACTCGGCTTCCAGCGCGTCGAACTTCTCGAGGTCGATGGTCTCCTCTAAGAGGAGTTCCTTCTGGTCGCTCACGTCCACCTGCTCGCGCGCGAGCTTCTTCAGCTTCGACTGCGGGGCGAGGTCGCCGATGAGGACGCCGCCGACGACCTTGCCGTCCTTGAGCGCGACGCGGCGCCACTCGGTGTCGGAGTACTTCCGCTCGGCGTCGTCGTCGCCCAGCGTCGGGTGGCCGAAGGAGAGGAACGGGAAGTCGAAGTGCGTGATGGAGTACGAGGAGACCCACTCGAACGTCTCCTCGGGCTCCGCCCAGTCGCCGACCATGTTCTGCCCGGCGATGGAGCCCTGCTCCTTCGCGGAGCCCCACGCGCCGTTCTGTGCGCGCTCGCCGAGGATGACGTCGTGGAACTGCGTGATGTCGCCCGCGGCGTACACGTCCTCGACGTTCGTCCGCATGTGCTCGTCGGTGACGACGCCGTAGTCGAGTTCGAGGTCGGTGTCGCGGAGGAACTCCGTGTTGAAGTCCAGGCCGATGGCCGCGCCGACGAAGTTCGCCTCGAAGCGCTCGCCGTTCGGGTCGACGGCCGCGGTGACGTGGCCGTCCTCGTCCGTCTCGAAGCGGTCGACGCCCGAGTCGAACACCGGCGTCACGCCGATGTCGCGCAGCGCGTCGTGGATTATCTCCGCGCCGTCCGGCGAGAGCGCGTAGCGCCACCAGCACTCGCCGCGCATCAGGTAGTTCGCTTCGAGTCCCTGCGCGCCACAGATGGCGGCGAGGTCGATACCGAGCAGGCCGGCGCCGACGACGACGCCCGTCTCGGAGTTCTCGGCGTTCTCCTTGATGGCGCGGGCGTCCTCGAACGTCCAGAAGTGGTGGACGCCGTCCGCGTCGGAGTTCTCGACCGGGAGCTGGGTCGGCGTCCCGCCCGTCGCCACGAGGAGCTTGTCGTACTCGTACACGTCGCCCGCGTGGGTGTGTATCTCGTGGGCGTCCGTGTCCACGGTGGTGACGTGGGTGTTCAGCTGGAGGTCGATGTCCCGCTCGGCGTACCAGTCCGGGTCGTGGATGGAGATGGGCGCCTCGGGGAGTTTCCCCTTCGCGAACTCCTTTATCAGGATACGGTTGTAGAGGGCCTCGCCCTCGTCCGTGATGACGGTAACGTCCGCGTCCGGGTCCGCCTCCCGGACGGTTTCGGCGGCGGAACTCCCGGCGATTCCGTCGCCGATGATGACGTGCGACGCACTCATAGCGGCGACTTGGAAAGCGCCACTAATGTGAATTGCTATCTGCGTGTGCCTCCGGCAATCGCCGAGGCCGCGGGATTCAAGCGGTTCGCGCCCCGAAAGCAGAGTATGAAGCTCCGGCAGAACGTCCGCCACTGGGCCGCCAAGAAGGCGCTCACCACGCCCGTCATCGGCGATATCGCCAACGACAAGCTTGTCGACCTCCACACCCGCATCTTCCTCGGGAAGGCCGACGAGGCGCGCCGCGACGAGCGCGAGGCCCACCTCGACGACTTCTTCGACGCGACGATGGACACCTACGTCGCCGCGCTGGAGGCCGGCTACACCGAGGCCGAGGCCCGCGAGGTCACCCACATCCAGGCGAACTTCGACTTCTTCACCCACGGCTGGGCAGAGATGATGGAGTTCCCCGCCGACGAACTGGAGGAACACTACCGCCGCTACGAGGACTTCTTCTCGACGCACGGCATCACCATCGACGACCCCCTCGGCGAGTTCCGACCCGCCGACGGCATCGCCGACGCCCCCGCGACCCCGGAGGCGCTCGATGAGGGCGAGTTCGAGAACGCCGTCGCGGGCTTCGCCGACGACGTGTACGTCTCGGACGGCGACGACCTCGTGAAGGGCGGCAACGCCGTCGAACCGGACGACGACGACGTGGACGTGTCGGCCGCGCCCGGCTTCGAGGACGACGGCGAGGACGCGACCGCGGACTGATTCCTACCTCCGATTTTCCGCCACCAGGTCCGCGGCCTCGTACCCCGCGACGATACCGCCGTTGAGCGACCGCTCGGGGTACTGCGCCCGCGAGGCCATCCCGGCGTAGTAGAGACCGTCGGCCACCTCGTCGCCGAGGTCGTAGGGGACGACCATGTCGAGGTAGCCGCGCTCGTAGATGGGCGCGGTGCGGGGGTTCCGGGAGACGCGGAAGTCGGTCACCGCGTCGCGGGAGAACTCCGGGAACATCTCCTCGACGCCCGAGAGCCAGTGTTCCTCGAGTTCGTCGTCGTCCATGTTCCACAGCGGCTCGTCGGTGTTCTGGACGTAGCTGGCACAGTACAGCAGGTGGTCGCCGCCGTACCGCTCGGGCGGGACGAAGTTCGTGTGCTCGATGAGCGCGCCGAACGGGGCCTCGTCCGCGATGTTGAGCCAGTAGGTGTCCGTGACCGCCTCCTCCATCGTGACCACGGCACACACCGACCCCTGGAAGTCGATGTCGCAGGCGTAGCCCGTCCAGCGTTCGAGCAGGTGGGGCATCGTCGTGACGACGGCGTCCTCGACGGCGTGTTCGGTCACGTCGCCGTCGCGTTCGACGGTCAACGACTCGACCGACTCGCCGAACCCGATGTCCTGTACGCGCGCCCCCGTCACGACGTTCTCCCGGCCGACTTCCTCGACCAGCGCGTCGAGCAGAACCGCGAAGCTCCCCTCGAAGTAGCCGAGCTTCTCCCCCTTCGTCAGGTCGCGCTCGCCGCGGAACTTGATGCGGCCGAGCAGCCACGCGGCCGACACGTCCTCGGCGCGGGAGCCGAACTTCGCCCGCAGGAGCGGTTCGAAGAAGTAGTCGTACACCCCCTGCGTCGTGTGGTCGAGCAGGAACTCCTTGATAGGGACGTGCTCGAACGACTCGAGGTCGTCGTAGGTGTCGAACGAGGGGAGGCCGCCCCGCACGTCGATGCCGAGCGTCAGCATGCCGAGCCGGAACTTGTCGTAGAAGCTCAGGTACGGGTACGCGGCTATCTCCCACGCCGTATTGAGCGGGTGGACGACGCCCTCGACGTAGTAGGAGTCGTGGCCCCACCGCCACTCCAGCCGGTCGGCGACGCCCAGCTCCTCGGCGAGCTCGACGATGGTCTCCTCGGTCGCGGAGAGGTGGTGGTAGTACGCCTCGATGGGGTCGCCGGCCGTCTCGTAGGTGGCCGCGAGCCCCCCTACGGAGTCGGAGGCCTCGAAGACGGTCGGCTCGTAGCCCGCCTGCTGGAGGCGGTAGGCGGCCGCGAGCCCGGCGACGCCGCCGCCGACGACTGCGATCATGGTGGCGAATTCGCCGTCGCGTCCATGGGTCTTTCCATGTCCGAACGGGCGCGAAGCGACCTTGAAACGCTTATACCCGTGGCCGTGTGATGCCGGACACATGACCGACGACGAGACGCCGGAGGAGTTCTACAGCGAGGAACGCTGGAACAACTGGCTCGACCGGCTCCGCGAGGAGGACATCGACCCCGAGAACGAGGACTCCGCCCGTCTCCTGCTCAATCTACAGGACGACGCCGCCATCGCCGTCGCGAAGATCGTCACCGCCTACGACGAGGGCGTGCTCGGCGAGGACCCGGCGCTCGACGAACTCGAACAGTTCGCCGCCGTCGTCCTCGGCGAGGTCGACATCGAGGACGAGGACAAGGCGATGCTCGTGGACTCCGTCCAGATGGCGCTCCACTGTGTCGCCGCCGCCGCGGAGATGTTCGTCCTCGACGGCGCGCCCGAGAAGGGCACCGTCGGCGCGAACATCGACGCCGCCGTCGAGGCGGAGGCCGACGAGGAGTTCGACACCGCGTTCAACTACTGCGCGCAGGCCGGCACCATCATCATCGCGGGCGCGGACACCGACGTGAGCGCCATCGCCGCCGACCTCGAATACGGCTACGTCGCGGAGTGGGTCAACGGCCTCGACTCGCTACAGGACGCCCTCTCCGACCCCGAGGTCGTCGAGGAGGACGCGTAGCCGCCGCCCACGACGCTTTTACCTCCCGACGCCGAAGCACGGACAACATGTTCGGCACCGACGAACGGGGGCAGGCGATTCAGGTCGGTGCCGTCATCCTCTTCTCGTTCGTCGTCATCGCCTTCTCGCTGTATCAGGCGAGCGTCGTCCCGAGCCAGAACACCGCCATCGAGGTCCAGCACAACGAGCGCGTGCAGTCCGACATGCTGGACGTGCGCAACGCCGTCCTCTCCTCGGTGTCCTCCGGTGCGAACCCGTTCGTCGAGGTGGGGCTCGGCACGCAGTACCCCGCCCGCGCCCTCGCCATCAATCCCGCGCCGCCGTCGGGACTCGTGCGCACGACCGACTCGTCGCCGGTTACCGTCCTGGAAGGCGGTCCCGGCGGCACGAACGTCTCCAACGACGTCTGTCCCGGCACCTCCGCGCCGCGGTCGCGCCTGCTCACCTACGAGCCCACCTACAACTACCTCGACGCCGAGTCCGTCTTCGTCGAGAACACCGTCGCGTTCACCACGACCGGCGACGACCCGCTCGTCCTCTCGGGCCAGCGCTTCCTCGTCAACAACACGGTGAACCTCGTCCCGATGCGCAACGAGTACCAGCAACAGGGTACGGGAAGCGCGAGCGTCGAACCCGTTCCGGGCGGCGTCGTCACCACCACCGTCTCCGACCCCGTCATCGAGGTGCCGACGGAACTGGACACGACGACGTGGCAGGAGATACTCGGCGACCAACTGGAGAGCGGCGAGAGCGCGGCCGTTACGGGCGGCGACACCCTCCGCCTCCAGCTATCCGGCGACTACGAGATCGTCTGTGCCCCGGTCGGCATCAACGGGCCGCCGCCGTCGGGCGCGCGTTCGAGTAGTCTCACGCCGGGTGCCGGCGATGGCGGTAGCGATGTGAACCCCGCGGGGGCGAACAGCGTCGTTCTCACCGGCGTCTCGACCGACGGTAACGACGTCGTGAACGCTACGTTCGAGAACACCGGGGACAGCGCCGTCACCATCGACCGTGCCCGCGTCCCGTTCATGTACACGCCGGACAAGAACAACGTCCCGTCGTACACGCTGTTGAACGGGAACGCCGACGACAACCTCACGGTCCGCGAGAACTTCGAACAGGTCGACCAGAACATCACCATCCCCGCCGGCGGAACGACCAGCCTTCGGTTCGAGTTCGACCAGAACGTCGGCGACCTGTTCTTCGGGTTCAGCGCGATCTACGAGAGCGGCGTGAACTACCGCTACTTCATCGACGTCCGGTCGGATTCCGCGACGGGAGGGGATGGGAGTGGGGGCACGAGCACGTCCGCCGATAGTATCGAGTACAACGGCGACGGGGGAACCACCGGCCAGAGTAGCCAAGTGCAGTTCTCCGTGCTGAACAACGGTAGTTCGGATGTGGAGATCACGGGTGTCAGCGTGGACGCACAGTCGACGAAGTCCGTCTACGAGCAAAGCGGCGGGAGCGATGCCGGGCAGAACGAAGTGTACATCGACTCTACCGACAGCGGCTACTACGAGGCCGGGCCGTCGAGCGGACAGGAAACGAACGAACTCACCAACGGGCAGACCGTTTCACTCACGGACGCCGCAACCGTCGGGGCCGGGAGAAACGCGACCGTCACGGTTTCGTTCTTCCGGAAGAACAACGGAGACCGCGTCGACGTCACCGGCAAAACCGTCACCGTCGTGTTGGAGTTCGCGGACGGGACGTCCGAGACGATAACATTCATCGGATGACCGACACCGATACTCGCGCCCAATCCCAACAACTCGGCGTCATCCTCCTCTCCGTCATCGCCGTCTCCGTCGTGAGCGCGGTCGCGGCGCCACTGGTCCTCGACGTCGACGCCTCGACCGGGCCCTTCGTCGGCGCGGAGGTCTCGTCCACCACCGACGCCGTCACCGTCGTTCACGGCGGCGGCGATTCGGTTCCGGCCGCGGACGTGACCGTCGTCGTCGCTACGGCGAACACCACGGAGCGGGTCGCGCTCAACACGGTCGCGGGCGAGCGGTTCGCGCCGGGCGACGCGGTCCGCATCGACCTCGACCCGGCGGCCGCGGCCGGGTCGCTCGTGCGCGTGCAGGTGGTCCACGGGCCGAGCGGCGAGGTGTACTTCTCCGAGAGCGTGTACGCGCGGGGGGCGACGCCCGAGGGGACGCCGCGGCCGTCGGCCACCCCGACGCCGACCCCGACGCCGACGGCCACATCGACGCCGACCCCGACCCCGACTCCCACGCCGACGCCGACACCGACTCCCACGCCGACACCGTCGGACACGACGCCGCCGACAGCCGACCTGACGGCGACGGTCGACGGCCGTGGCGCGAACGCCGACGCGGTTCGGTTCGACGGGACCTTCGGCGACGACGTCGTCTCGGTCACCTACGTCGCCTTCGCCGAGCAGCGCGACGGGGTCGTCACCGTCGAGCGCCGGGAGGTCGCTCGCGAGTCGGTCCGCGCGGCGGAGACGACGACGCTGTCGCTCGGGGAGGTCAAGGTCAACGACCCGCGGCGGGAGACGAACGGCGTCTACGTCGAGGTGACGGTGCGCGACGCGGCCGGGAACGAGCGCACCTACACGGCGTTCCTCGACGGCACGGGGGACACGGCCCCGCTGACCGAGTAGTTCGACGCAGTTCGACACACGACGAACTCGTCGTCGTCAGGTCCTTATACCGGGACTACGACCGGCAGGTATGAGCGACGTCGGCATCGACGCGGTCGAAATCTGGACCGGGAAGCTGAAACTCGACCTCGCGGAGACGTTCGCCCCGGAGAAGGGCGACGACCCCGCGAAGTACACGAAGGGGCTCGGCCTGTTCGAGTCGTCGTTCCCCGACACCTACGAGGACATCGTCACGATGGGCGCGAACGCCTGCAAGCGGCTGATGGAGCGACACGACCTCTCGCCCGACGACGTCGGCCGCATCGACGTGGCGACGGAGTCGTCGTTCGACAACTCCAAGCCCATCTCGACGTACATCGCGGGCTGTCTCGAACAGACGTTCGACGGCGACTTCCACCACGCCAACAAGGGGGAGCGGAAGTTCGCCTGCGTCGCCGGCACGCAGGCCATCGACGACGCGTACAACTGGATCCGTGCGGGCCGTAACCGCGGCCGGTCGGCCATCGTCGTCGCGACGGACACGGCGCTGTACGCGCGCGACGACCCCGGCGAGGCGACGCAGGGCGCGGGCGCGGTGGCGATGCTCGTCTCCGAGGACCCGGACCTCGTCACGCTCTCGGACGCGCAGGGGTACGGCAGCGCCGACGAGACGGACTTCCTCAAGCCGAACCAGCAGTTCCCGAGCGTGGACGGCAAGCGCTCGGTGCAGGTGTACCTCGCCCGGATGCGCGAGGCCGTGGAGGACTACGAGTCGGTCGCCGGCGACCTCCACCCCGACGACTTCGTGTACGCGCCGTTCCACACGCCGTTCCCGGGGATGGTGCGGAAGGCCGCGCTGCTCGCCTACCGGCACATCACCCGGGACACGGAGATCGAGGAGGAACTCGCGGACGCCATCGGGATGCAACCCCGGCGCGAGGAGTTCGACGACGACGAGGCGTTCTCCGAGGCGGTCAGCGCGTACACGGACGACCTGAAGGGGACGGACCGGTACGCGGCGTGGTACGACGCCACCATCGACCCGACGCTCGACATCTCGCGGCGGGTCGGCAACTGGTACACCGGGTCGGTCCACATCGCCCGCATCGCGGGCCTGAAGCGCGCGCTCTCCGAGGGCCGCGACATGACCGGCGAGCGCATCTTCGTCGCCTCCTACGGCTCGGGCGCGCAGGCGGAGGTCCACCACGAGACCGTCCAGCCCGGCTGGGACGAGGAGATAGCCGGCCTGAACATCGACGAGCAGGTCGCCGACCGCTACGACCTCACCTTCGAGGAGTACGAGCGCGTCCACGCCGCCCACGACCACTCGAAGGACCGCGACTTCGAGGAGTTCACGGCCCCCGAGGACGAGTTCGTCTTCGACGGGTGGGGTCGGATGGGCGAGCGGAAGTACCGCTACGTCGAGTGAAAAACTAAGCCCCCGCGTCCTGTGGGGCCGGTATGGATTCCGCGGAGTACGACGAACTCGTTTCCTCGCTGACGCCGACCGAGTCCGGCGGCGGCGTCTCCAGTTACCGCAACACCGTCAGCGTCGCCTGCCCCGCCTGCGGGGAGCCGTTCGACGACCTCGTCGTCGTCCACGACGAGGAGACCTCGCTCGAACTCAGCCGGCTGCTCGACCTCTGTGTCTCCAGACACGACGACGACACCCTGCTCTTCACCCACCGCCACTAGGGGAGGTCGCGCAGCGCGGCCAGCATCGAGTCGAGCGGCTCCTCGGTCACGGCGAGCGAGTAGCCGTCGGCGTTCGCGAGCCGCGGAGCGTGTTCCCATAGCTCCTCCTCCGAGAGCCCGTGAAGCACGACCGCTGTCGGCGTCGGCGTGACGACCCGGAGCGCGACCAGCGGTCCCTCGCCGCGCGTCACGTCCGTGAAGACGAGCGCGCGGTTCGTGGACTGGCCGTACAGCCGGTAGAACTCCTCGGAGGAGAGCCGCGAGATGGCCTGTATCGAGTTGATGACGGTGTGACCGGCGAGCCGCGAGGGACCGCCGCCGCCGGTCCCGGCCACCTCCCGCGCCTCGACCGCCGAGTAGAACCGCCGGAGCGGCACCGTCGCCGGGTACTCCCGCAGGTCGTGGACGATGTCGGACTCGAAGCCCGCCGAGAGGACGCGCGCGAACTGGCGCAGGCGGTCGCCGCCGCGCGCCTCGTCGATGTCGAGCAGTCCCTCCACGAACCGCCGGACGACGCCGATACCCGGGGAGTCGCGCCGCCCCGACTCGTAGTCGGAGACGACGGAGGGCGACACGTCGAGCGCCTCGGCCAGGGCCGCGCCCGTCACGTCGAACTCCTCGCGCCACTTCCGGAGGGTCGCGCCCGGCTCGTCGCTCATCGTCACCTCGCCGGCCATGTGTTCGGCCAACTGCTGGCGCGCCGTCCGGTCCATACCCTGGGGACCGCCGCGGCGCTTAAGTCGGTTCCCCCCTGCCGGCCGGTATGCCGTCCGCGCTCGTCGCCGCCGGTCTCGCGGCGCTGCTCGCGGCCGCCCTCCTCGACGAGCGCGACCTGACGCCCCGGAGCCTCGCCGTCGTCGTCGCCGCCGGCATCGCCCCCGACCTCGACGCGGTCATCGACGTGGTCTTCGAGGGACTCCATAACGCCGCGCTCCACAACGTCTGGATACCCCTCCTCGTCGGCCTCGCCGTCCGCTGGGACGCGCGCCGTCCGGACTCGTGGCTCCGGTCGAGATACGGCGACCGCGGGGTCCGCGTCGCGTGGGTCGCGCTCGCCGCCTGCTGTTTCGCCGTCGCGCTCGACCTGTTCAACGTCGAGAGCGCCGCGGTGCTGTGGCCGGTCCACGGCCGCTTCTTCGGCGTCGTCGGGAAGGTCGGCTACTCGACGACCGAGGGAGCCCTGTTCACGCTCGTGAAGCCGAACCTCGGCGGCGGCGAACTGTTCCCCGAGGCCGGGTCGGGCACCGTGGCGGGCGGCCGCCACATCGCCACGTTCCTGAACCCCGCCGACGGTCCCGACACCGGCGTCGTCCGCGACCTCGTCCTCGTCGGCTCGGGGTGGCAGCTGCTCGTCGTCCTCGCGGGCGCGGTCGTAGCCGGGGGGCGTCTGTTCCGGCGGGGTGAGCGCTGATGCCCTCGACCGTCCTCCACGTGGCCTTCGCGCTGCTGCTCGCGGCCGGCCTGCTCGGGAGCGACTTCGACCGCCGGGCCGCGGCCGTCGTGGCGGCGGCGACCGTCTTCCCGGACCTCGACGTGTTCGTCGCGCTCGTCGTCGAGTCGGCCCACCGCGCCGCGTTCCACACCCTGCTGCTCCCCGGTACGCTCGCGACCCTGCTGTGGTGGGACGCGCGCCGCCCGGAGTCGTGGCTCCGGGGCCGATACGACGACTACGGGGTCCGCGTCGCGTGGGTCGCGCTCGCCGGCTACGTCGTCGCCGGCGTCGGCCTCGACCTCTTCACCGCGCTGGGCGCGAACCCGCTCTACCCGCTCTACGACCAGTTCGTCGAGATAGGGGGTCGCGCCGGGTACTCGACCGCCGACGGCCTCTACCAGACGTTCGTGAACGTCACGTTCGAGTCCGCGCCCGCCCCCGACGGCTCCGCGGGGAACGCGACCGGCGGCGGTGGCGGCGCGCCGAGCGTCGACGTGGGCCAGCAGGGCTCGACCGAGGAGGTCCACGTGGCGAGCGGCGTGGACCCGCAGCGCGGCTCCGACGCCGGCGCCGAGCGCGTCTTCCCGGTCGTCTACCGCGGCTGGCACGTCACCCTGATACTCGCGGGCGTCGCGGCGACGTGGTGGCGACTCCGGGACGCTGATGACTGACGGGTGCGAGGGAGGGGACGTGACCGTCCGCCCGTACGACCCCGACCGCGACGAGGAGGCGCTGTGGGCGCTCAAGCGGCGCTTCGAGAGCGACATGGGCGCGGCCGGCGACGACGCGAAGGCCGCCGCCTACGACGCGAAACTGGACGACGCGTACCGCGACCGCTGGCTCGCGTGGGTGCGGCGGTGTGTCGCCGACGAGGACTGCGTGTTCGTCGCGCCGGGCGCGGACGGACTCGACGGCTACGTCTTCCTCCTCCCCGAGCGGCTGGCCTTCGTCTGGGACGCCGCCGTCGTGAACGAGGTGTACGTCCGGCCCGCGCGCCGGGGGACGGGCCTCGCGGACGACCTGTTCGCGCGCGGCCTCGACCACGCGCGCTCCCAGGACCTGCCGCTCGACCGGGTGGTACTGGACGTGGACCGGGAGAACGAGCGGGCCCGCGCCTTCTACGAGCGACACGGCTTCTCCCACTGGGGGGAGATGGTCGCCCGGGAGCTGTGAGCTACGCGCCGCCCTCGGTCGCCTTGGCGACGAAGCCGCCGACCGCGCCGAACACGACCGGGTACAGCAGGCCCCCGAGCAGGATGCCCGTCACGAGGTCGGGCGTCACGCTCTCCGTCGCGAACAGGAAGACGCCGACGACCGAGAGCAGGCCGTAGCCGATGACGGTCGACGCGCCGGCGACGGCCGCGTTCGCTGCGTCCAGCGACCCCGCGCCGGCCGCCCGTCCGACGGCGAGGCCCGCGCCGAGCAGCAGGAGCGGCGGCACGACGTACAGGAGGACGGTGAAGCCGCCGTCGCCCCCGATAGCGTTCGTCGCGCCGGAGCCGAAGAAGCCGAGGTCGACGTTCGTGTTCACGAAGTGCGCGTTGTAGAACACCCAGCCGACGACCTGCCAGGTCCCGATCTCCGCGGCCTCCAGCACCTGTCCGAACAGGGAGTTCTGGATGTCGCTCGACGCGACGAGATACGTCACGAGGTAGCCGAGGACCCACGCACCCGCGCCGGCGGCCGCGCCGACGCCGAACGGTACACGCTCCGCTATTCCGTTGTCAGCCATCGGTCCTTTTTCGCGAGCGCGGCTGAAGTAAATTATGGCTCGGTCGCGGCGGCCCACTCCTCGCGGGCTATCGAGTAGCGGACCGCGTCGTACGGCTCGCCGTCCTCCGTGACCGCGCCGTTGCGCAGGGTTCCCTCCTTCCGGCCGCCGAACCGCTCCACGTACTTCTCGATGGCGCGGCGCGACCGCTCGTTTCGCGCGTCGTGGTCGATCTTCACGTACGCGAGGTCCAGCCGCTCGAAGGCGAGTTCGAGCATCCGGGCCGCCCGCTCGCCCGAGTAGCCGTTGCCCCACGCGACCTCCCGGAACCAGACGCCGAGGGTGGCGACCTCGCGGTCCCAGTCGGGGTGGAAGCCGGCGGTGCCGAGGAACTCGCCCGCGAGGTCGCCCTCCGTCGGTCGGACGGTGTAGTGGACGTCCTCGCTCGCCTCGTACGCCTCGCCGGCCCGGGCCACGAACTCCGCGGTCGCCTTCGGCGTCGGGTGCGGTCCCCACCTGAGGTACCGCGTGACCTCGTCGATGGCCGGCGCGTCCGGCCGGACGTGTTCGTACATCTCGACGGGGTCGAGGCTCCCGGGCCGTATCGCCTCGAAGCGGAGGCGGTCCGTCTCCATCGTCGCGGGGAACAGCGACATACCGGCGGGTCGCCGGGTCCGGACTAAAGCGGTTCCCCGGCGTGGGTGGCCGTGCCGGGGGCGCGTCCGAAACCTTCACACCCCGGACGCGCCGACCCCATGGTAATGGACTGGACGGAGAAGTACCGCCCCTCGACGCTCTCGGAGGTGCGCGGCAACGACAAGGCGCGCGACGCGCTCCGCGAGTGGGCCGAGACGTGGGACGACCACCGCGAGGCCGTCATCCTCCACGGGTCGCCGGGCGTCGGGAAGACGAGCGCGGCCCACGCGCTCGCCAACGACATGGGGTGGCCCGTCATCGAACTCAACGCCTCGGACCAGCGCACGGGCGACGTCATCGACCGGGTGGCGGGCGAGGCGGCCAAGTCGAGCACGCTCACGCAGTCGGCGGAGGGGGAGCCGGGGCGTCGCCTCGTGATCATGGACGAGGCGGACAACATCCACGGCACCTACGACCGGGGCGGCGCGCGCGCCGTCACCCGCATCGTGAAGGAGGCCAGCCAGCCGATGGTCCTCATCGCGAACGAGTTCTACGACATGTCGCGCGGCCTCCGCGACGCCTGTCGCACCATCGAGTTCCGCGACGTGTCCTCCCGCTCCATCGTCCCCGTCCTGCGGGACCTCTGCCGGAAGGAGGGTATCGCGTTCGACGAGAAGGCGCTG
This sequence comes from Halosegnis marinus, assembly GCF_029338355.1. Lineage (GTDB taxonomy): Archaea > Halobacteriota > Halobacteria > Halobacteriales > Haloarculaceae > Halosegnis > Halosegnis marinus. Next base: position 186,012 of record NZ_CP119802.1, on the reverse strand, counting down.
AAGCGCATCGCGGACGGCAACGACGGCGACCTGCGCGGCGCGGTGAAGGACCTCCAGGCCGTCGCCGACGGGAAGGACGAGGTCACCGTCGACGACATCACGAACGGGGACCGCGACACGACGAAGGGCATCTTCGACTTCCTCGACGCCGTGTTGAAGGAGGAGGACGCCGAGGACGCGCTCCACCTCACCTACGACGTGGACGAGACGCCCGACGACCTCCTCCTGTGGCTGGAGGACAAGGCGCCGAAGGTGTTCGACGCCGGCGAACTCGCCCGCGCGTACGACCACCTCTCGCGGGCCGACCGGTGGCTCGGCCGCGTGCGCGCCACCCAGAACTACTCGTACTGGCGCTACGCGACGGACAACATCGCCGCCGGCGTCGCGGCGGCACGCGACGAGACGCGCGGCGGGTGGACCCGCTACGGCGGCGCGCCGTACCGCTCGACGAAGAACAAGACGCGCGACGACATCGCGGCGCGTATCGCGGAGACGGCGGGCGTCTCGACGGCCACCGCGCGCCGCGACGTCATCCCCTTCCTCGCCGTGATGACCCACCACTGCAAGAACCGCGACCTCACGGTGCGGATGGCCGCGCGCTACGACCTCGACGCCGCGGGCGTCGCGTTCGTCACCGGGTCGGGCGAGTCCACGAACAAGGTGCAGGACGTGGTGGCCGACGCCGAGGAACTGAAGGCCGAGGAGGCGGCCGAACACGGCGGCGACGCCTTCCTCGAACGGGTCGAGGAGGACGCGGGGGAGAGCGAGGCCGCACAGGCGGAGAGCGGCGACGTAGAGTCGCTGGCCGAGGACGACGGCGAGGAGGAGACGGCGGCCGACGCGGAGAGCGACGACGGGCAGTCCGGCCTCTCGGACTTCATGTGACCCGGCTCAGCGCCGTCTCTCGGAGCCGAGCCCCGGAATCGAGACGCGGTCCTCGACGCGCCCCATCAGCGCCGACGCCGAGAGGACGAGGCCGAGGTAGATGACGCCCGCCAGCACGAGCAGTTCGAAGTAGCGGAAGTTCCCCGCGGCGATGTCGCTCGTCCGCTTGTACAGTTCGGGGACGGTGATGAACGCCGCCAGCGACGAGTACTTGATGAGGTAGACGAGTTCGTTCGTCCAGCCCGGAATCGCGTAGCGGAGCCCCTGCGGGAGCACGACGTACCGGATGGTGTCGAGCCGCGAGAGGCCGACGGCGCGGCCGGCCCGTAGCTGGCCGTCCTCGACCGACAGCAGGGCCGACCGGATGTACTCGGACTGGTAGGCCGCGCTGTTGATGGTGAAGCCGATGACGGCGACGAACACCGCCTGCCCGGGGACGAACCCCTCCCCGACGAAGGGGAGCTCCCGGATGGTCGCCGACAGCGAGAGGCCGAAGTAGAGGACGAACAGCTGGGCGAGCAGCGGCGTTCCGCGGATGAGTTCCGTGTACGCGAGCGCGACGCCGCGCGTGAGGCGACCGCCGTACACCCGCGCGACCGAGAGGGGGACGGCGATGACCAGCCCCAGCAGCATCGAAACGACGGTGAGGACGACGGTGAGCCACGCGCCGCTCACCGCGGCCGGGAGCGACTCGCCGACGAGCGCGAGAAACGAGAAGAAGCCGCCGACGGGCGTGCCGGTCCACGACGCGGCGAGCGACTCGAACGTCCCGACCGGGAGGAACGGCGCGCCGCGGGCCATGCCGAGCGCGTCCGCGAGCACCCACTCGTACGCCCACCGGAGGAGGAGGTAGCCCCAGAAGACGCCGAACGCGGCGTACCGGAGGGCCGCGCCGCCGCCGAGCCGCCGCGTTTCGGTGGCCGTCGCGCCGCTCATGGGCCCGTGCCGGCGTGCATGTCGGTGAGCCGACGGAGGAACCGCGCCGTCCGCTCGTGTTCGGGGGCCTCGAACAGCCTGTCGGGCGGCCCCTGTTCGACCAGTTTACCGTCGTCCATGAACGTGAGCCGGGAGGCGGTCGAGCGGGCGAACCCCATCTCGTGGGTGACGACGAGCATCGTCATCCCCTCGTCGGCGAGGTCCCGCATCACGGAGACCACCTCGCCGACCAGTTCGGGGTCGAGCGCGCTCGTCGGCTCGTCGAACAGCATCAGTTCGGGGTCCATCGCCAGCGCCCGGGCGATGCCGACGCGCTGTTTCTGCCCGCCCGACAGCTCCGCCGGGTAGGAGTCGGCCTGGTCCGCGAGGCCGACCCGCTCGAGGTGGTCGTGCGCGTCGGCGCGGGCCTCCTCCTTCGTGAAGCCGCGCACGCGCCGCAGCCCCAGCGTGACGTTCTCCAGCGCCGTGAGGTGCGCGAAGAGGTTGAAGTCCTGGAACACCATCCCGACCTGCCGGCGGAGGTCGTTCTCGTCGCGGTCGTAGATGGAGGTGCCGTCCAGCCGGATGTCGCCGCTGTCGATGTCGGTGAGGCGGTTCACACACCGCAACAGCGTCGATTTTCCCGACCCGGACGGGCCGATGACGACCTCCACGTCGCCGCGGTCCATCGACGCGGTGATGCCCTTCAGCACCTCCTCGTCGCCGTACGACTGGTACACGTCGTCGAACTCCAGCAGGCTCACCGGGCGTCACCCCCCGGAATCGCGAAGACGCGCCCGACGAAGTCGAGGGAGCGGTTTGCGACCATCGTGAGCACGAAGTACACCGCCGAGATGACGAGGAATATCTCCAGCACCGCGGTGTTGCCGTCCTCGGTGAGGTACAACTGCGTCCCGTTCGTCAGCAGTTCGCCCAGCCCGATGGCGTAGGCGACGGAGGTGTCCTTCAACACGATGGTGAACTCGTTCTGGAAGCCGGGAATCGCCCGGCGGAGCGCCTGCGGCACCGTGACACGGCGGATGGCCTCCCGCTTCGTCAGCCCGACGGCGCGGGCCGCCTCCATCTGCCCGCCGCTCACCGACTGGAGCGAGCCGCGGAATATCTGCGACTGGTAGGCCGCCGACCGGAGTCCCAGTCCGAGCGTCGCGGCGACGAACGTCGTGATGTTGAGCGGGAAGACGAAGTAGAACACCGCGAGCAGGATGACGATGGGTGTCCCGCGGAAGAGGACGCCGACCCGTTCGACCAGCCGCCGGCCGAGGCCGTCGCCGTACGTCTCGACGACGGCCGCGGGGAGACCGACGACGAAGCCGAGCACGATGCTCGTCGCCGTCAGCGCGAGGGTGAAGACGAGCCCCTCGAAGAGGAACCCCGAGTTCGCGTAGATGAACTCCCACGGGTCGGGGCCGGTCTGGGCCAGCATCTCAGTTACCGAACCACTCGCTCGTCAGTTCGCCGTAGGTGCCGCCCTGCCGGACGGCGGCGAGGCCCTCGTTGACGGCCGTCGTGAGGTCGTCGTCCTCCGTCCGCATCCCGAAGCCGTACTGCTCGCCCGTCTCGTAGACGAACGCGACCTCGACCGGGCGCTGGCTCGCGAACGTCTCGCCGACCGGCTCGTCGATGACGACGGCGTCGATGTTGCCGTTCTGGAGGTCCTCGACGGCCAGCACGTAGTTGTCGTAGCTGTTGTAGTTCGACTCCTCCAGTTCGCCCGTCTCGATGAGTTCGGTCTGGATGACGCCCTCGCCCGTGGTCCCCGACTGCGCGCCGATGGGGTGGCCGGAGAGGTCGCCCAGTTCGCTCGGCGAGAAGCTCCCGTCGTCGCGGACGACGACCGACTGGTTCGCGGAGTAGTACGGGTCCGAGAAGTCGATGGTCTCGTCGCGGTCGTCGTTGATGGTCATCGCGGCCGCGATGAAGTCGATGCGGTCGTTCGTGAGCGCCTGGATGAGCGAGTCGAACTCGAACGTCTCCCACTCGGCCAGTTCGTAGTCCGTCTCGGCGAACACCGCCTCCGTCAGGTCGATGTCGAAGCCGACGAGTTCGCCGCCCTCCCGGAACTCGAACGGCTGGAACCCCGGCGCGGTGCCGGGAACGATCGCGTCCGAGCCGCCGAGGAAGCCGGAACAGCCGGCGAGCGATGCTGCCGCGCCCGTACCGAGGGTCGCGAGGTACGCGCGACGGTCCATACTGAATTCGCGTGACATACGCACACAGATATAGCGTACCGGGTTTCAACGTTTCGCACGGGTCACGTACTGCGTCCGGGGATACGTTCCGGCGCTCGCCCCACGTTCGTCGCGTCACTCGCGTGATAGCTACGGGAAACGAAAGGGCCGTTCGGCCCGGGAGTCGTGCGGTCAGTCGTCCTGAGCGTCGACGACGGCGACGCCGGCGAGGTTCACGATGTCTTTGACCTCGTCGCCGCGCTGGAGGACGTGGACGGGCTTGTCCATGCCGACGAGCATCGGGCCGATGGCCTCGGCGCCGCCCAAGCGTTGCAGGAGTTTGTAGGCGATGTTGCCGGCCTCCAGGTTGGGGAAGACGAGGACGTTCGCGGGTTCCTTGAGGTCGGAGAAGTCGTAGTCGCCGGTGAGCATCTCCTCGACGACGGCGGTGTCGGCCTGCATCTCGCCGTCGACGGTGAAGTCGACCGCGTCGTCGGCCCGCAGCGCGTTCGCGGCGTCGCGGACCTTCTCGGTGCCCTCGTTGCGGACGGAGCCGAAGTCGGAGTACGAGAGCAGGGCGGCGCGCGGCTCGACGTTGAAACTGCGCGCCAGCTTCGCCGTCTGCTTCGTGACCTCCTCCAGCACCTCGGCGGAGGGGTCCTGGTTCACCGTGGTGTCGGCACAGAAGACGACGCGGTTCTTGAACGTCAGCATGTACACGCCCGCGGCGTAGTCCGTCTCCGGGTCGGTGCCGACGACCTGCAGGGGCGCGCGCAGCGCCTCGGGGTAGTGGTGCATGAGGCCGGTGAGCATCGCGTCGGCGTCGCCCATCTCCACCATCACGCTGCCGAGGTAGTTGCCGTCCGTGACGAGCTCCTCGGCCTCGCGGCGGGTGATGCCCTTCCGCTGGCGGAGTTCGTACAGCCGGTCGGCGTACGGTTCGAGGTCGCCGCCCTCGGGGTCCACGACCTCCGGCTCGAAGTCGAGGCCGAGTTCGGCGGCGGTGCGGCGCACATCGTCGGCGTCGCCGATCAGCACCGGCTCCGCGATGCCCTGGTCCGTCAGCTGGTAGGCGGCCCGGACCATCTTCTCGTCGTCGCCCTCCGCGAGCACGACGCGCTTGGGGTCGGACTTCGCCTTGTTGAGGACGACGCGCATCATCTCGCGGGACTTGCCGAGCCGCGCCTCCAGCCCCTCGGCGTACGTCGAGAGGTCCATCTCCTCGCGGGCACAGCCCGAGTCGATGGCCGCCTGCGCGACGGCGGGGGCGACCTCGAACAGCACCCGCGGGTCGAGCGGCTTCGGGATGACGTAGTTCGGGCCGTACTGGAGCGGCTGGTCGCCGTACGCCTTCACGACCGCATCGGGCACGTCCTGTCGCGCGAGGTCCGCGAGGGCCTCGGCGGCGGCGCGTTTCATCTCCTCGTTTATCTCCGTGGCGCGCACGTCGAGCGCGCCCCGGAAGATGAACGGGAAGCCGAGGACGTTGTTCACCTGGTTGGGGTAGTCGGAGCGACCCGTGGCCATGATGACCGTGTCGTCGCGGGCGGCCTTCGCCTCCTCGTAGCCGATTTCGGGGTCGGGGTTCGCCATCGCGAAGATGACCGGGTCCTCTGCCATCCCGCGGACCATGTCCTGCGAGACGATGCCGCCCACGGAGAGGCCGACGAACACGTCCGCGCCGACCATCGCGTCCGCGAGGTCGTCGGCGTCGGTCGCGTTGGCGAACTCGCGCTTGTACTCGTTGACATCGTCGCGGTCGGGCGTGATGGGGCCCGAGGAGTCGCACATCGTGATGTTCTCCTTCGACGCGCCGAGCGAGACGTAGAAGCGAGCGGTGGCGATGGCCGACGCGCCCGCGCCCGAGAAGACGATATCCAGCTCGGAGATGTCCTTCCCGGTGATGTCACAGGCGTTGAGGAGTGCGGCGCCGGAGATGATGGCGGTGCCGTGCTGGTCGTCGTGGAAGACGGGGATGTCCATCTCCTCGCGGAGGGTTTCCTCTATCTCGAAGCACTCGGGGGCGGAGATGTCCTCCAGGTTGATGCCGCCGAACGTCGGCTCCATCGCGGAGACGCTCGTGATGACCTCCTTCGGGTCGGTCTGGTCGAGTTCGATGTCGAAGACGTCGATGTCGGCGAAGCGCTTGAAGAGGACGCCCTTCCCCTCCATGACGGGTTTCGATGCCTGCGCGCCGATATCGCCGAGACCGAGCACGGCGGTCCCGTTCGAGACGACGCCGACGAGGTTCCCTTTCGCCGTGTACTTGTAGGCGTCGTCGGGGTTCTCGGCGATGGCGTTACACGGCGCGGCGACGCCGGGCGAGTAGGCGAGCGAGAGGTCGCGCTGTGTGTTCGTCGGCTTCGTGGTCGATATCTCCAGCTTGCCGGGCGGGTCGGCGGCGTGATAGTCGAGTGAGTCCTCGTCCAGTCCCATGCCGGGAGGGGACTCGCCGGCCCCAAAAACCTATGCGAAGGCCGGTACGTCAGGCGTCGAACTCCGTGCCGGGCCGCGCCGGGCCGCGCCGACCCGGAACCGAACGCGGGCGTTAAGTCCGCGTAGGCCCGAGCGCCGACAATGACCCGGTTCCGCAGGCTGGCGGCGGGGACGGCGGTGCTCGCCGCGGTCACGATGCTGCTCGGGGTGTTCACGGCCGCGGAGGGCGCGGGGCTCACCTGCGCCCAGCGGTGGCCGCTGTGTGACGGCCCGCTCGGGGGGCTGCTCCCCGCGAACTACCTCAGCTTCGTCGAGTGGTTCCACCGCGTCGTCGCGGGCGTGACGGGCCTCGTCGTCCTCGGGACGACGGTGCAGGCGTGGCGCGCCGGGCTTTCGGCGCGCGTCCGCTACGCGACGACCGCGGCGCTGCTGATACTCCCGGCGCAGGTGATACTCGGGATGCTCACCGTGACGACCTACCAGTGGCTGATACTCGTCGCGCACTTCGCGACGGCGACGGCCATCCTCGGCCTGCTCGTGCTCGCCGCGGCGTGGAGCTACGAGGGCCCGATGGCCGAGACGGCGACCCGCGCCCGCAACGCCGCGTTCCTCGGGGCGGCGCTCGCGGTGCCCGCCGCCGTCGTCTCGCCCCGGCTGCTGTTCTCGTTCGGCTCCGCGGTGCAGGTGGGCTACTACGCGCTGCTGCTCGCGGCGTTCGCGGCCTTCCTCGCGGCGGCGGTCTGGCTCCGCGCCGAGCGGACCAGTTTCGTGGCGAGCGTCGGGGCCGCGGTCCTCGCGGGGCTGCTCGTGCTCGGGAGACAGAACTACGGCGAGACGGTCGCCGTCGCCACCGTCGTCGCGCTCGGGGTCGTCGCGGCCTGCGGGCTCGCGGCCGGGCGGCTGGCCGGTCGGGAGATAGCGGTCACGACGAGTAGCGGTATCTTCTCGGACGACTGAATAGGAACCCTCGGGTAGGCGAAACCGCCCGACCGAGGGACTTAGGGTGCGTCCCCAAGCCACCGTGACACCCATCACCCCCCAGCAACGGGTGTCGGACGGCGAAGGCCGTTTGGTGGCGTTCCACCGTAACGGCTTGGCGAACTTTAGCGGCGACTCTCAGTGTCTAGACCGACGCCGCGTTTATCACCCGCGCGACGTAACCGTGGGCATGGCCGAGACCCTTACCGACGACGAGATCAGCGCCCGACTCCCCGACGGCTGGAGCCGCGACGGCGACGAGATAGCGCGAACCTTCGAGTTCGACTCGTACCTCGAAGGGGTCGGCTTCGCCGCGGGCGCCGGCGGGCTCGCGGAGGAGGCGTTCCACCACCCGACGCTGACCGTCGAGTGGCGCGAGGTGACCGTCGAGCTGACCACCCACGACGCCGGCGGCATCACGGGGAAGGACATCGACCTCGCCGAGCGGCTGAACGAGCTCGCGGAGTGAGGGGCGACTACGTGTTCCGGGTCCGCCTCCGCGTCGAGCCCTCCGACCCCGACGTGACCCTCGACCCGGACACCTTCGAAACCGTGCTGCGGCGGCGCGCGCCGGAGCCGGGCGCCGAGGGGTGGCTGTTCTTCCGCGACAACTGCTGGCGCGGCGAGACGAACGACGACGCGCACGCCCGCCGGCTGGCCGAGGAGGCGCTCGGCGTCCCCGCCGAGTCGGTCGCGTTCCGGGAACTCGCCTGCGACCGCGAGTACTACGACGCCCTCCGGGAGGCCATCGCCGCGGACCTCACGCCGTTCCGCGCCGACGACGTGCCGGAGGTGCTGACGAAGTACCTCGGGAGCAGTATCCGGGTCGTCGGGGACTGAAGCCGTCGGCGCGCTCGCGGCCGCGTCCGGGGTTACGCGAAGACGTCCTCGTAGTCGTTCCGGACGAAGTAGCGCACCCAGTTACCGTAGGTGCGGTCGGCCGGGTGGTCGGCGACCTGCTCGTACCGGACGACGCCCTCCTCGTCGACGACGTACGTGGCGGCGATGCCGGTGACGCCGTGGCTCGTCTCCTCCGTCCCGCTGTACCGCTCGGCGACCGTTCCCTCGGGGTCGGCGAGCAGCTGGAAGTCCAGGTCGAAGCGGTCGCGCATCTCCACGAGGTCGCCGACCGGGTCCGTGACGACCGGGAGCACGTCCACGCCGTCGTTGAACCACAGGTCGTAGGACACCGCGCTGAACGTCTGAAGTTGCTCGGCACAGAAACTGCACCACGAGCCGCGGTTGACGAGGACCACGGTCGGCCCGTCCGAGAGCGTCTCCGAGAGGGTGACCTCGTCGCCGCCGGTCCGTTCGAGCGTGAAGTCGGGCGCTTGCTCGCCTTCGAGTGACATGCTCGGGGCGAGGGCCGTCCCCGTATAGCCGCTTTCCCGCTCGCCCGCGGGGACCGCACGTGCGTCTGAAGGACCGTGAGGAACGGCTCGAAACCGCCTTGTGGGCGCGCCCGGTAGCCCGCCTGTGCGGCGATGACGACACAGCCTACCCCCGCTCCGAGCCCCGTGTGACGACGACCACTCCCGAGCCGCACACTCTCACGCCCGCGAAAGGCACTTACCGACACGCCGGCTACCGACTACCCTCATGCCCTCCGGCCCGGACTACGACTACTGGCTCCTCGACCTCGACGGCACGGTCGTGGACGTCGAGCCCGGCTACGTGCAGGACGTCTTCGCCGCCGTGGGCGACCGCATCGGCTACGGCTTCACGACGGAGCAGGCCGAGATACTGTGGCACGGGCTGGGCGGCTTCCGCAACAACCAACTGGAGCGGTGGAACATCGACCCCGAGGCGTTCTGGGAGGCCTTCCACGAGGTCGAGGACGGCGAGGCGCACGCCGCCCACTCGTTCGTCTACCCCGACGCCGAGCGGTTCGCCGCCGTGGACGCGCCCGTCGGCGTCGTCACCCACTCGCAGTCGTACCTCGCGGAGCCGGTGCTGGAGGCGCTGGACATCCGCGACTGGTTCGACACGGTGCTCTGCTGTACGGACGACACAGGGTGGAAGCCGGACCCCGCGCCGGTGCGCTCGGTGATGGCCGACCTCGGCGTCCGCGACGACGAGCACGGCGTCCTCGCGGGAGACGGCCCGCACGACGTGGGCGCGGCGTGGAACGCCGGCCTCGACGGCGTCCACGTCGAGCGCCACGGTCACGACCGCCGCGGGATGTGCGTCCTCGGCGACCACCGCGTCCGCGACTTCGACGAGCTGTTCGCCTAGTCGTACTGGTCCTCGGCGTCGTCGAGCGGCAGATCGACGTCGGACTCCTTCATGCCGCGCACGTCGGCCTCCAGTTCGAGCGCCTGCCCGCAGTCGGGACACGGGAGGGCGAACCGTATCGCGGGCCCGTTCGGCCCGCTCACGAAGTCCAGCACGTCGATGTCGGCGGGGAACAGGTACTCCGGGTCGATGTCGTGGTCACAGGCCATATCGGGGCTTCGACGGACTGGCCCTTACGCCTTGTCCGTCCCGTAGCCGGCGAGCGCGTCGAACACGTCCCCGCCGTCCGCGACCGCCGCCGCCAACCGCCGCACGCCGGGCTTGTCCGCGCGGTCGGGCGCGGCGAGCACGCGGACCGTCTCCGTCCCGACCGGGACGAAGCCGGCGTCGAGCGCGTCGGCCGTCGCGCGCAGGCCGAGGCCGGCGTCGGCCTTCCCGGCCAGGACGCGCCGCGCGGGCGACTCGTGGGCGCGAACCGCGCGGTCGAACCCGTCTATCGCCTCCACGAGGTCGCGTCGCTCGACCCCGCGCTCGTCGGCGAGGTCGGCCAGCGTGTTCGACAGCGAGGTCCGGAGCCCCGAGTCGGTCGTGCGGTTGACGAACCGCAGGTCGTCGTCGACGAGCGAGCCCAGTCCCTCGACGCCGTCGGGGTTTCCGGACGGGACGACCAGCCCCCACTCGCGCGTCCACGCGCCGAGTTCGACCGTCTCGACGCGGCCGTCGTCCGGCGCGCTCGTGACGGCCACGTCCGCCACGCCGTCGCGCACCCGGCGCAGGCCGGGCCGCGACCCCTGTCCGAGGTAGCGCGGCCGCTCCACCCGGTCGAGCAGGCGCGCCAGCGCGGGGTCGTCCTCGCCCACGCCGAACACCGTCGGCGCGCGCACGTCCGGCGCGAACAGCTGGACCTCGACCGTCTCGCCCTTCGCGAGGTACTCGGTGTCCGGCGGGACGGCGACGACGCCGTCGGCCTCCACGAGCGACGTGGTCGCGCCCGACCCCTTGTCCACGGGGTAGACGAGCGTGTTCCCGTCGCCGTCCTCCACGAGGCCGGCGGGCATGTATCGGAGCCGTCCCTCGGCGTACCGCTCCTCGACCGCCATCGCGCCCGTCACGGTCGCACCCTCGGGCTCGGGGACGCCCGCGGCGCGGCGTATCGCCGGCGCGACGAAGGTTCGGAAGATGGTGAGCGCGCTCACCGGGTAGCCGGGGAGGCCGACGTAGGCGCTTCCTCCGAGCGTGCCGACCAGCATCGGCTTGCCCGGCTTCACCGCGACGCCGTGGAGCAGGAGGTCGCCCCGCTCCTCGATGACGCGGTAGATGACGTCGACGGCGCTCGCGGAGGTCGACCCCGAGGAGAGCACGAGGTCGCACTCGTCGGCCGCCTCCCGGAGGACGCGCTCCATCTCCGCACGGTCGTCGCCCGCATGGGGGTACAGCCGTGCCTCGCCGCCCGCCGCCTCCACGCCCGCCGCGACGGTGTAGCTGTTCACGTCGTATATCTGCCCGGCGTCGGAGTCGAGCGTCTCCCCGGGCCGGACGAGTTCGTCGCCCGTCGAGACGATGCCGACCGTCGGCCGCCCGCGGACGGGCACCTCCGCGACGCCGAGCGCCGAGAGCAGGCCGATCTCCCGCGCCGTTATCTCCGTGCCCGGCCCGAGCGCCCGCTCGCCGGCGGCCACGTCGGCGCCCGCGAACATGATGCGGTCGCCCGGCGCGAGCGAGGTGCGGACGAGAACTTCGTCGCCCTCGGTGTCGGTTCGTTCGACCATCACCACGGCGTCGGCGCCGTCGGGAACCACCGCGCCGGTCGATATCTCCGCGGCCTCGCCGTCCCCGACGGTCACGTCGGGTTCGACGCCGGCGTGGACCTCGCCGACGAGGTCGAGGCGCGCGGGGTCGGCCTCGTCCGCGCCGAAGGTGTCGTGCGCGCGAACCGCGTAGCCGTCCACGCTCGCGCGGTCGAACCCCGGCACGTCGAGCGCCGCGTCCAGCCGCTCGGCGAGCACGCGCCCGCGCGCCTCGGCCAGCGACACCGTCTCCGTCCCCGGCGCGAGGTCGAGCGACGCGATTGCCTCGTGGGCCGCCTCGGGGGAGGCGAGGTCCCTGAACTCCTTCCGGTCCGTCACGCGAGTTCACCTCGCGTTACGGACGAGGGGAGTCGCAGTCCCGCGCGGCGAGCGATGCGAGCGAGCGGGAACGTCTCCACGTATTCAGGCATCGTACTCCCAGTTCTGTACCGCGACCGTTTCTCCCTCGGCGATACCCTCCGCGTCGTCGGCCACGACGACCCAACCGTCGGCCAGCGCCACCGAGGAGAGGACGCCCGACCCCGACGCGCGGGTCGGCGTGGCGACCGTCTCGCCGTCCGCCTCCGAAAGCCGCACCCGCGCGAACGTCCGCTCGCCGGGCGCGGAGGCGATTTTCCGGGTTAACCGCGCCGCCGTCGTCGGGAACGGCTCGTCCGGCATCCGGCCGGCGGCCTTCAGCGCCGGGCGCAGGAACTGTGCGGCGTTGACGATACACGCGACCGGGTAGCCCGGCAACATCAGGACGGGCGTGTCCTCGACGACGCCGAGCGCGCAGGGGTGGCCCGGCTTCAGCGCGACGCCGTGGACGAGCAGTTCGCCGAGGTCGTCGACCACCTCGGGGATGAGGTCGCGCTCGCCCACCGACGACCCGCCCGTCGTCACGACGAGGTCCTTCGTGAGGTCGCGCTGGATGGCCGCGCGCAGCGCCGCCTCGTCGTCGGTCACCACGTCGCGGTACTCGGCGCGGCCGCCCCACCGCTCGACCAGCGCCGAGACGGTGAGCCCGTTCGTCTCGACCACCTCGCCCGGGTCCGGGTCGCCCTGCACGAGTTCCTCGCCGGTCGGTATCACGCCGACGCTCGGCCGGTCGTAGCACTCCGCCTCGTGGACGCCGACGGACTTCAGCAGACCGAGGTCCGAGGGGCGGAGCCGGTGGCCCGCCTCGTACAGCGGCTGGCCGTCGGCCACGTCCTCGCCGACGGGGGCGACGTTCTCCCCCTCGCCGACGGCGGCCGACACCTCCACCTCGCCCGCGAAGCGGTCCGTCTCCTCGACCATCACCACGGCGTCCGCGCCGTCGGGCAGTTCGCTCCCGGTGTGGACCGGGGTCGCCTCGTTCGGGCCGACCGATTCGCCCCGCTCGCGCTCGCGCAGGACCGCGGGCGAGCGGCCCGAGGCGCCGAACGTGTCCTCGGCGCGCACGGCGAACCCGTCCATCGCGGCGCGGGCGTAGTGCGGCACGGCGCGTTCCGCCGTCACCGGCTCCGCGAGGACACGCCCGTCGGCGGCCGCGAGCGGCCGGGTCGTCGTCCCCTCGACGGGCGTGACGGCCCCGAGCAGTCGCTCGCGCGCCGCGTCGACGCGGGTGACCTCCTTGAACCCCGATTCCTTCATACCCCGACTGTGCGGCCGGGGGGAGAAAAATCAGTCGCGGACGACCACGGTCGCGCCGTCGCGGCAGGCGAACAGCGGCGGCTCCTCGCCGGGGGTGAAGGCCGTCGTCGCGGTCGTGTCCGGGCCGTGGACCTCCACGGTGACCGCGCCCGCGCCGCGCGGCACCGGGAGCGTGGCCGTGTCGCCCGGCGCGAGGCCGACGCGGTCGGCCTCCACGCGCCCGTCGCGGCGGCGGACGACGCGGAACTCCGCGGAGCGCGTCCCGTCGTTGCGGAAGAGGACGTGTTCGCCCGGGATGGCGACGGCGTCGGAGCCGATGCCGACGGTTTCGGTCGGGGAGCGTGACATGAAACCCGATTGCGACTATCCCGGTAAAGGCCTTCTGGGGTGTGTGACGGCGGTGCGGGCGATTTCGGCGACGTGGCGCGGGGCCACGCCCCCTCAGTCGAGGGTCGCTTCGGTGTCGATGCCGTACACCGCCGCGGGGGTCTCGACGTGCGCGCGCCGGACGGCCTCGTCGTACCCCTCCTCGCGGAGCCACTCGACGCGCCGCGGGACGGTCTTCGGGCCCAACACCGCGCCGGGGCGGTCGGGGTCGTCGATGAAGTCCGTCTCCATCAGGAACGGCTCGCCCGACTCGGCGGCCGCGCGCAGCGGCTCCTTGCGCGCGATGACGCTCGGCACCGGCCCCTCGACGGGTCCCTCGGAGTAGTGTTTCACGACCTGGCCGGCCGGCAGCCCCTCGGCCTCGGCCCACGTCGCGACCTCGGAGAAGTCCTCGCCCCCCTCGGTGTGGAGCTGGACCGGACAGCCGACCTCCGCGCCGAGCGCGAACGCGTGGCGCATCACCTCGTTCGAGGCGGCCCACACGTCGTCGTCCACGTCGTAGTGGGGGCGCCCGGACTTGACCGCCAGCGCCGGGCCGTCGGCGACGTACTCGGCGGCCGCGTCGAGGCCGGCCTTCATCAGGTCGGCCGCCCCGTCGGGGTCGTAGCCGCGCTCGGTGAGCTTCGAAATCAGCGCGGGGTGGACGCCGAGGACGGGCCACGCCCGGCCCGGGAGTTCGTCGTCGGCCTCGGCGGTGACCTCGACGGTGAGGTCGAACGCCTCGCGGAAGCCGGACGCGTCGGAGACGTCGCCGACGAGCGACCACGAGGGCTTGTTGAGCACGAGCAGGTGGGTGCCGCCGGAACGGGCGAACTCGGCGGCGGCCTCGGCACCCCGGCCGTTCACCGGGTCGAGGTGGAGGTGGTCGTCGAGAACCGGATGCATACCGGGCGTGCGTGGCCGACGCCGAAAACCCTGCCCCTCCGGGTCGGGTCAGGGGCCGATGAGGAAGCTCGTGACCCCGAGCGTCTCGGCGACGACCCAGCCGACGAACGCGGCGTAGGCGACGAGCAGGAGGTACGACTCCGGCGCGGTGAGCGTCAGGTCCGTCCGGAGGACGGTGAACAGCAGGATGGTCGCCAGCGTCAACACGCCGAACATGGGGGCCGCGACGGCGAACGAGACCGTCGAGGTCCCCACGATGAGCACCCCGACCGGAATCGCGACGAGGAGGTCGAAGGTGTTCGACCCGAGGACGTTGCCGAGGCTCGTCAGGGGGTTGCCCGCCCGGGCCGTCCGGATGCTCACGAGCGCGTCGGGGAGGCTCGTCGCGGCGGCGAGGACGGTGACGCCCGCGAAGAAGTCCGGGACGCCGTACGCCCGGTTGAGGACTTCGAGCGCCCCGACGAGCTGTTCGACGCTGACGAGGATGGTGACGAGGCCGAGCGCGAGCAGGCCCCAGCTCCGGAGCACGTCCACGTCGCCCACGCCGTCCCCGCCGCCGTAGTCGCTCACGTCCTGCCACTGGATGAAGAGGTAGAGGCCGTACAGCGCGAGCGGAATCGCGGCGAGCGAGCGGGTCAGTTCGCCGCCGAGTTCGTCCGGTCCCCCGACGGGGAAGTAGATGACCGCGAGCGCGAAGGTGATGACGAGCGCGGAGACGGCGATCATGTAGAACTGCGCCTCCTTGTACACGAGCGCGCGGTCGGCGTCGAGGTCGCCGTCCGCGACGATGCTGGAGGCGGCCGGGATGACGAGCACGTTGAATATCGCGGAGCCGACGACGGCGCCGATACCCATGCTGAACGACCCGGCCAGCGCGGCGAAGACGACGCTCGCGAGTTCCGGGAAGCTCGACCCCACGGCCACCACGACCGAGCCCTGCACGACGGCCGGGAGGCCGTAGTGGGCCGACAGCTCCTCGGCCGAGTCCTCCAGCCAGCCGCTGCCGACCCAGATAACGGCCGTCGTGACGACTATCGCGAGCGCCGCGACGGGGGGCGAGTCGGGGAGGACATCGGGAAGGACCACTGGCGTCGGTTCTCGGCACGGGGCCTTGAATCTCCTGTCACGCCGCGACGGCTACTCGTCCGGGCCGAGCGTGAGTTCGCCGTGGGCGGCGTTGCGGAGCGCGTCCGAGCGGCCGTGTTCGCCCGGCGCGACGGCGACGGTCCGCAGACCGTGGCGGTTCGCCACCTCCAGCGCGGGCTTGAAGTCGGTGTCGCGGGAGACGACGACCAGCGTGTCGAGTTCGCCGGCGACGACGAACTCCGTCGCGTCCACGGCGAGCTTCACGTCCACGTCGCCGCTCGTCACCGTCGTCTCGAAGCCGCGGGCCTCCGCCGCGCGTATCAGCTCCGGCGGGGCGCCCTCGTCGAGATACAGCCGCGTCACGGCCAGCCGCCCCTCCGTCCGGGCCGCGTCGCGCACGTCGTCGAGGTCCACGTCGAACTCCTCGCGGAACACGTTCGGGCCGTCCACGAACAGCCCCACCCGGGCGGGCGCGCGCTCGTCGTCGCTCATACCCCCGCCTCGGGACGGCCCGGAATACCGGTGTCGGTCCCGACGGCGAGAGGCTCTCCGGCGGCGACGGCGACGAGACCGAGTAGCCCGACCCCGTCCCGGGTCCCCCCATTCTTTTCCGACCTCGCCGGGAACAGATACGACGCGATGAGCGACCACGACACCGACGCCGACCTCGACACCGCCGACGACGAACAGGACACGACCGAGGCCGAGCGGGCGCGCGAGGAGTCGCTCGACGACGACCGACCGGAGCCGGAGGCCGAGGCCGAGCGCAACCGCGAGGCCCGCGAGCAGGAGAACCCGGACGACCACCGCGACGAGCACCCCCACGAGAGCTGACGGAGCGTCCGGGCGCAGTCCGGCGTTCCGCCGGAACGGAGCCGAAACTCCCGGTTTCGGATTTCGAAATGCTTGGGAGGTAACGCTAAGTATTGTGCTGGACAAGTGTCTAGTCCAACAATGTCCTCCTCGCCAGACGGGGGTATCCCGTCCGCCGGGCCGTCGCTCGACACGGCGTTCGGCCTGCTCGCGGACGAGACACGCCGGCTGTCGCTGTACGTCCTCCGCGAACACGGCGGGATGTCGCTCGCCGACCTCGCGGACGTGGTGACCGGGTGGTCCGCGGTCCGCCGCGGCGACGGGCGCGCCACGGCCGACGACCGCCGCGAGCGGCTCGTCTCGCTCCACCACACACACGTCCCGAAGCTCCGCGCGGCGGGGGTCGTCACCTACGACGACGAGACGGGCGTCGTCGCCTTCGCGTCCCCCTCGGAGGCGTTCGACCGGCTGCTCGACGCCGCGCTGGCCATCGAGACCGAGGCGGGGGAAACGGCCGTACCGGAGCCGGAGCAGTGAGATGACCCTCGGCGACATCATCGACGCGGCCGCCGCGAACCCCACGCGGCTCCGCGTCTGTTCGCCGGACGACTCCCCCGACCTGAGCGACCGGTTCGGCTCGCGCAACGTCGTCGTCGAGCACACGACGCTCCCGGGGGCGGACGAGGGGTTCGTCGTCGTCCGGCGCGACGGCGAGTTCGTCGGCTCCGTCCCGGTGCGCGCGTTCGACACGCTCGTCCACCCGCCGGCCGGCGTCCCCGGCAGCCGCGACGGCGAGGCCGACGAGCAGTTCCGGGCCCTGCTCGGCCTGCTCGATGACACCGTGTTCACCTCGCTGGAGCGCGACCGGATGCTGGCGACCTCCAGGGAGATAGAGGACCGCGCGTGGCGGCTCGGGCACGGCCGGCTCTACGCGGGGTTCCAGTCGCTCCCCGTCATGCACGCGGAGGCGGACGTGTACCGCCGACTGGCGACGAAGCCGGACCTCCGGGTCGAGGTGTTCGCGACGCCGAACGGCGACCCGCCGGCGGTCGAGGGGGCGACCGTCCGCGTCGCCGACGACCCGGAGATAGCCGACACGTGGTTCGTCGTGTACGACGCGGACACGCGCCGCGACAGCTGTGCGCTGCTCGCCGTCGAGCGCGACCCCGGGAGCTACCGCGGCTTCTGGACCTACGACCCCGAGCGGGTGGACGAGATCGTGCTCGCGCTACGCGGTGCGGTCGAGCGGGCCGAGCAGTAGCGCCCGGGAAGGGAAGCTATTAACGCCCGCCGTCGGACTGTCGGATATGGCCCTTCGGACGCCGCCGTTGCGCGAGGCCCACGCCGAGCGCGGGGCGAAGTTCACCGAGTTCGGCGGCTGGGACATGCCCGTCGAGTTCGACGGTATCCGGGTCGAACACGAGGCCGTGCGGTCCGCGGCCGGGCTCTTCGACGTCTCCCACATGGGACAGATCGAGGTCTCGGGACCGGACGCGACCGAGCTGACGAACCGCCTGACGACCAACGACGTCGCGGCGCTCGACGCGGGCGACGCCCAGTACGCCGCCATCACGGACGAGGACGGCAACATCATCGACGACACGGTCGTCTATCTGCTCCCCGACGGCGAGACGTACCTGTTCGTTCCCAACGCGGGCGGCGACGGGGAGATGCACGAACGGTGGACGAGCCGTCGCGACGAGTGGGGACTCGACGCCGTGGTCGCGAACGCCACCGAGGAGTACGCGATGTTCGCCCTGCAGGGGCCCGACGCCGTCGCGACGGCGAGCGAGGCCGCGGGGACCGACCTCGACGACATCCGGCGGTTCACCGGGCGCGACGCGACGGTCGCCGACACGGCGTGTTTCGTCGCGCGGACCGGGTACACCGGCGAGGACGGCGTGGAGTTCCTCCTGCCGACCGACGGCGCCGAGGCGGTGTGGCACGCGCTCGCCGACACGGACGGCACGGGCGTCCAGCCCTGCGGCCTCGGCGCGCGCGACACGCTCCGCATCGAGGCGGGCTTCCTGCTCGCCGGGCAGGACTTCGACATCGAGTCGAACCCCCGGACGCCGTACGAGGCCGGCATCGGCTTCGCCGTCGACCTCGACACCGAGTTCGTGGGCCGCGACGCGCTCGCGGCCGCGACCGACCCCGAGGAGACGTTCGTCGGCTTCAAGCTGACCGAGCGCGGCGTGCCGCGCCACGGCTACGACGTCGTCGACACGGAGAACCGCATCATCGGCGAGGTCACGTCGGGCACGATGAGCCCGACGCTCGACGAGCCGGTCGGGATGGGCTACCTCCCGACCGAGTACGCCGACCCCGGGACGGACGTGCGGGTGGTCGTCCGGGGGAGCGCGAAGAACGCCCGCGTCCACAGCTTACCCTTCTACGAACCATGAGCTTCGACATCCGCGACGACTGCCGGTACCTGGAAACGCACGAGTGGGCCCGCCCGAACGGCGCGGTCCGCGTCGGAATCACGGACTTCGCGCAGGACGAACTCGGCGACGTGGTGTTCGTCGAACTCCCGGAGGTCGGCGACGACCTCGACGCCGGCGCGCAGTTCGGCGTCATCGAGTCCATCAAGGCCGTCTCCGACCTCTACGCCCCCGTGGGCGGCGAGGTGACGGCCGTGAACGAGGAACTCTTCGACGCGCCCGAACTCGTCAACGAGGAGCCGTTCGACGGGGGCTGGATGCTGGAAATCGAGCCCGGTGACGAGGGCGACCTCGACGACCTGCTGTCGCCCGAGGAGTACCGCGAGCAGACGGAGTAGGGCGCTCCCGCTTCCGTCGTCCTGCCCGCCGCCGTGTGTCCGCGAGTATCGCCCCAACGGGGCACGCCCGTGCATACTTCTCGCCCGCGACGCCGTTCGTGTATCCGTCCACGTGCCTCCGGAACCGCGGGTATCAATAGCCGCCGGCCGCTAGGGTCGCGCACCCACATGTCTCACTGCGAGGAGGGCCGATTCCCGTGACGGGAAGCCCGTACGCACCACATTCGGAGGCGGAGACGGCGGCGATGCTCGACGCCGTCGGGGCCGCCGACGAGGAGGCGCTGTTCGACATCCCCGAGTCCGTCCGGTTCGACGGCGCGTTCGACATCCCCGCGCGCTCCGAGCAGGCCGCGATGGCCGAGGTCGGGACGACGCTCGGGCGAAACGACGACCTCGTCGAGTTCCTCGGCCGGGGCCACTACGACCACTACGTCCCGTCGGCCGTGGACCACCTCGCCGACCGCTCGGAGTTCCTCACCTCCTACACCCAGTACCAGCCGGAGGTGGCACAGGGGTTCCTGCAGGCGCTGTTCGAGTTCCAGTCGATGCTGGTCGAACTCACCGGCCTCGGCGTCGCCAACTGCTCGATGTACGACGCCGCGACCGCGCTGGGCGAGGCCGCGACGCTGGCCGAGCGCGTCCGTTCCGTCTCGGGCACGCGCGTGCTCGTTCCCGACCTGCTCCACGAGGGACGGCGCGGCGTCCTCGACAACTACCTCGTCGGCTCGGAGCTCTCGGTCGAGACGTATCCGAGCGACGACGGCGCCGCCGACGTGGACGCGCTCGCCGACGCGATGGACGACGACGTCGCGATGGTGTACGCCGAGAACCCGACGCTCCGCGGGGCCGTCGAGGAAGGACTGTCCGAGATCGGCGCGCTCGCGGACGACAACGACGCGCTGTTCACGCTCGGCACGGACGTGGTCGCGCTCGCCCTCTTAGAGGTGCCGGCGAGCGTCGGCGCGGACGTCGTGGTCGGCGACGGGAGCGCGCTCGGACTGCCCGCCGCCTACGGCTTCGGCCTCGGGCTGTTCGCCTGCCGCGAGGAGTTCCTCCGGCAGGTTCCCGGCCGGCTGGTCGGGGCGAGCGAGGACGCGAACGGGAAGCGCGCCTACACGCTCACGCTCCAGACGCGCGAACAGCACATCCGGCGGGAGCGCGCCACCTCGAACATCTGCTCCAATCAGGCGTGGGTGGCGCTCCGGACCGCGATGCACGCCGCCTACCTCGGGCCGGACGGCCTCGTCGACCTGGCGAACGACTGCGTGCGCCGGGCCCGCGAGACGGCCGCGCGGCTGGACGAACTGACGGGGGTGAAGGCGCCGCTGCACGACCGCCACCACTTCCGGGAGTTCGTCGCCCACACCGACCAGCCCGCCCGCGCCGTGGCCGAGGACCTCGAAGCCGAGGGGTACGCGGTCCACGCCGTCGGCGAACACGAGGTGCAGGTGTGCGTCACGGAGACGAACGCGCCGGCGCTCGACGGCTTCGTCGAGGCCTTCGCGGGGGCGGTCCGATGACCGACCCGCTCCGCTTCGACCAGGCGGCGTGGCACGACCCCGACGGCGAGCGGTACGAGCCGCTGCTCTCGGAGAAGGGGAACCGCGAGGTCGCGGTCGAGTCCGAGCTACCCGACGACCTGACGCGCGACACGGTGGAACTGCCCGACGTGGCCGAACCCGAACTCGCGCGCCACTACACGCGGCTCTCGGAGATGAACTACGGCGTCGAGTCCGGCCCGTTCCCGCTCGGCTCCTGTACGATGAAGTACAACCCGAAGTTCACGGAGGACCTCGCGGCGGACCCGAACGCCTCCGTCCACCCCGACCGCTCGACGCGCTCGACGCAGGGAACCCTCCAGGTCATGCACGAACTGCAGGACTACCTCGCGGCCATCGGCGGGATGGACGCCGTGACGCTCCAGCCCCCCGCGGGCGCGGCCGGCGAGTTCGCCGGCCTGCTCGTCATCGACGCGTACCACGAGGCCAACGGCGAGGACCGCGGCGAGGTGGTCATCCCCGACTCCGCGCACGGGACGAACTTCGCCTCCGCGGCGATGGCCGGCTACGACGTCGTCTCGCTCCCCTCGAACGACGAGGGCCGGGTCGACCTCGACGCGCTCGACGCCGCCCTCTCCGAGGACACCGCGGCGCTGATGTTGACGAACCCGAACACGCTCGGCCTGTTCGAGCGCGACATCGAGACGGTCGCCGAGCGCGTCCACGACGCCGGCGGCCTGCTCTACTACGACGGCGCGAACCTCAACGCCCTGCTCGGGCGCGCGCGCCCCGGCGACATGGGGTTCGACGTGATGCACTACAACGTCCACAAGACGTTCGCCACGCCCCACGGGGGCGGCGGACCGGGCGCGGGTCCGGTCGGCGTCGTCGAGGAACTCGCCGAGTTCCTCCCCGACCCCCACGTCCGCGAGCGCGACGGCCGGTACGAGCGCTACACGCCGGAGTCGTCCGTCGGGAAGGTCCACGGCTACGCGGGCAACTGGCTCGTCCTGCTGAAGGCGCACGCGTACATCACGCGCCTCGGCGACGAGGGGCTGGCCGACGCGAGCGCGAAGGCCGTCCTCAACGCGAACTACCTCGCGGAGCGGGTGGAGTACGAGGTGCCCTTCGGCCCGTTCCACCACGAGTTCGTCGCGAGCGCGGGCGAGCAGGACGCGGCGGACGCCGCGAAGCGGATGCTCGACTTCGGTGTCCACCCGCCGACGACGAAGTGGCCCGAGATCGTGCCCGAGGCGCTGATGACCGAACCGACCGAGGTGGAGTCGAAGCGCACGCTCGACCAACTGGCCGCGGCGTTCAACGCCGCTCGCGACAGCGACGACGGCGACCTCGACGCCGCGCCGTCGCGGACGGCCGCCGGGCGCATCGACCAGACGAGCGCGGCCCGCAACCCCCGCCTCTCGTGGCAGGCGCTCGACGACGAGTAAGGGTCCGTGTGAGCCTCTCACGGGGTACCGCCGGAACTAAGTCCGTCTCGCCTTCCCCTTCGACCATCGCCGCATGACCCGTCGCTGTCACTGCCGCCCGGTGTACAAGCCCCGGCAGCGCCCCGCCGCTCGGTAGGCCGGACAGCAGCAGCACCCGGGTCGCTTCCTACGCTCCCGCGTAGCCGCAGCTTCTCGCCTTCCCGATAGGAATGTCAGTCACACCCCCGGCCCGCGGCGGCCGGACCGCGTCGGTCCCCACGGACCGACACCGCGTACAGCCCCGAAACCGCACCCCCGCCACGAGGTGGCGGCCGTGAGCGACGGCGTTCCGCTCCGGCGCAACCGCGACTTCGTCCGCTTTCTCGTCGGCCGGTTCGTCTCGAACGCCGGCGACAGCCTCTACAGCGTCGCCGCCCTCTGGCTCGTCTTCGAGCTGAGCGGCTCGTCGGCCCTCGTCGGCGTCGCCAACGCCCTCCTGCTGTTGCCGTGGGTGTTGCAGGCGCTCGCCGGGCCGGTCGTCGACCGCCTCCCGCTCAAGCCCCTGCTCGTCGGCTCGCAGGTCGTGCAGGGCGTCGTCGTCCTCGTCCTCCCGCTCGCGGCGGCGACGGGTCGGCTCACGACGACCCTGCTGCTCGTCACCGTTCCCGTGCTCTCGCTCGCCACGCTGGTGGTGGACCCGGCACAGTCGGCGCTGGTGCCCCGAATCGTTCCGGACCGGCAGCTATCGCGGGGGAACTCCGCGCTCGCGACCGTGACGCTCGGGCTCGATATGGTGTTCGACGCGCTCGGCGGCGTGTTCATCGCCGTCGCCGGCGCGACGGCCCTGTTCGCCCTCGACGCGGCGACGTTCGCCGTCGCCGCCGTGCTGTTCGCCGGGATGGCCGTTCCCGCGGCCCGGGACGACAGCCGCGAGGGCGACATCGGTGGCTCCGCCCTCGCCGACTACGCCTCCGACCTCCGCGAGGGCGTCGCGGCGGTCCGCGGCTCCGCGTTCGTCCACATGACGGCCACCGCCGCGGTGTTCAACCTCGCCGTCGGCGTGACGCTCGCGACCCTTCCGGCGTTCGGGGCGTCGCTCGGCGGACCGGCTGCCTACGGGTTCCTGCTCGGCGCACTCGGCATCGGTCGCCTCGTCGGGTCGGCCGTCGCCCCCCGACTCACGGGCCTCCCGTACGGCCGGACGATGGCCGCCCTGTATCTCGGCTCGGCGTGCCTGTGGGCCGCCTCGGTCTACGCCCCGACGACGGCGCTCACCGTCGGCCTGTTCGGCCTCTCGTGGGTCTCGGGCGGTGTGGGGGGCGTCTTCGTCTCGACGCTGAACCAGAAGGCGTTCCCCGACGCGCTGCTCGGCCGCGTCACCAGCGTCAAAGGGACTGCTTCGGGGGCGACGCTCCCGCTCGGGTCGCTTCTCGGCGGGCTCGTCGCCTCGGCGCTCGGCCCGCGGACGACGGTGGCGCTGGCTGCGGCCGGCTTCGGGTTCTCGGGCCTCTGCTTCCTGTGTCACCCGACGCTGCGGCGGCTGCCGGCCGTCGCCGACGCGACCCCGGCCGCGTTCGGCGTCTCCGTGCCGGACGGGGAGTAGCGGGGCTTTCCCCGGTTTCCCGGGATTTCGGGTCGAACGACGATTTCGTATGGCGATATATAGTTTATAAGTGTCTCAGCTGCGCGAATCGCGGGGCTCCGGGGTCGAACGCGGTCGCACCGCTCGGCCGATGGGATTACCGTGTCGCTACCGAGTCGTGAACGAACGCCGACCCGTTTTCCGGCCTCGACTCCGGGGGTGTTTGCGGGACAAAGGGGTTCGGCTCGCGCGTGAGTCGCGCCGCTACGGGAGTCGAACGCCCGACGAGAAGGGAGCCGTTACGCGCTGGTGTCGACGGCCGCGCCCGTGTCCACGTTGCCGTCGATGCGGACGAAGCCGTAGTCGCAGTCCGGGCAGTGCCACTTCACCTTCTCGCCGAGGTGCATCAGCGTCGAGGCGGCGCGGTAGAACGTCTTCGTCTCGCCGCACCCCGGGCAGTCGTGATCGAGTTCGAGGCTCATGTTCGCGTCTGTCGCTCCGGGATACTGAACGTACCGACTCGGCGCGCGGAGCGCGCGTAGGGACCGGTGCCGTCCCGGCCCGCGCACGGGAGACGAGTCGAGGTCGTACCCGGCGGACCACTCCTCCGGAACGCGTGTATTCGTTCTTTCGCGGCCCTCTCGAGACGGTTCCCGCGGTTGTAAACCGTATAGCGGGATACTCAATCGATGTCGCCCCGCGAGCGGAGCCGACCGTCGAGCGCCGCAACGCCGACGGAGAGCGCGCCCGGCAGCAGAAAGAGCACGAGCGCGAACGCCGTCCACCAGACGAGCGCCTCGGTTCCCGTGAGGAAGGTGATGTTGTAGCGGGAGAACCCGCCGGGGGAGACGAAGACGACCAGACTGGCGGCGAGCCCGACGGGAAGCGCGCCGGCCGCGCGCCGGAGCGCGCGCTCGGGGTCGAGTCCCACCCGCCTCCCCGCGGCGTACGCGAGGACGAGGGGGACGCCCCAACAGGCGACCCACACCGGGAGCGCGCGCAGGGCCACGTCAACGGACGCGAGCGGGGCGACCTCGACGCCGACCCACGCCGACAGGACGAGCAGGCCGGCGAGCGGGAGCGCCGCGACGGCGGCGAGCGCACGGGCGAACGGGCGGGTCCCGAGCAGGTGTCGGAGGGCGAAGGCGAGGAGCACCAGCGGGCCCGTCGCGCCGACGGCGACGAGATACGCCCCGAAGCCGACGGCCACGAACGGGGACTCACTCACGCGAACCGACAGGTCACGCGAGGGCATAAGCGTGCCGCGGCGGACGGCTATAAGGCCCGGCCGCGCGTGTGCCCGAACATGAAGATATACACGGGTCGCGGCGACGAGGGGATGACCGACCTCCGGGACATGTCGCGCGTATCGAAGACGAGCCTCCGCATCGAGGCGTACGGCACCGTCGACGAGGTGAACTCCGCCATCGGCGTCCTGCGCCCCTCGGGGTACGACGACATCGACGAGCAGCTCCGCGAGATACAGAACCACCTCCACGTCGTGCAGGCCGACCTCGCCAACCCGGACACCGACGACGAGGACGCCCCGCACGTCACCGACGACCACACGGACTGGCTGGAGAACGTGATGGACGACCACGACGAGGAACTGGAGCCGCTGCAGTCGTTCGTCCTTCCGGGGGGAAGCCCGGTCGGCGCGCGCCTCCATCAGGCCCGCGCGGTCTGCCGGCGCGCCGAGCGCCGCTGTGTCGACCTCGCCGGCGACGAGCCCATCAACGCCGAGGTGGTCGCGTATCTCAATCGCCTGTCGGACGCGCTGTTCACGCTCGCGCGGGTCGTCAACGCCCGCGAGGGCGTCGCCGAGGAGTCGCCGGAGTACTGACTCGCCGGGCGAAGGGACAGGGTGCCGGCCGGAGCCGGCGGGATGCCACGGAAACGCGGTCGCGCAGCGCGCGTCCGCGACCCCGACGCCGCGGCGGCAGCGTCGCGGTCACGCCCGCTTGACGACCACGGTTTTAGGTTGGCCTAACAATTCAAAAGCCTTCCGGTTTTTAGGCAGGCCTAATACGCTGGATTCCCGACCTCCGTGGCTCGCCACAAACGTTTTCCCGCATGACAGCGTCTCGTTATACATGGTCAACAAACACTTCGAGGACGCGCGGTACTACCTGAAGCGAGCGGGCGAGACGGCGAAGGAAGGCGTCTCCGAGGAGGTCGGCAAGGTGGAGTCGCGACTGCGCGAGGTCACCGGTCGCGAGTCGGAACCCGAAGCGGGGCGCCTCGACGAGATACGGGCGGACCTCTCGGAGATACAGGAGCGCGCCGAGGGCGAGGCGCGCGAGGCCATCGCCGACGCCCGCGAGCGCCTCGACAGCTACCGCAAGCAGGAAGCGTAGTTCTTAAGAGTAGCCCCCCGGTACCCAGTTCTATCGGGTCGGTGGTCTAGTTCGGTTATGACACCTCCTTCACACGGAGGAAGCCGGCGGTTCAAATCCGCCCCGACCCACTCGTTCTCGCGACGGCTCCCGTCACACCGGCGATACGACTATGGTTCCGTCGCCCGAGGTTCGGGCAATCGATGGGGGTGACACAGTATGAGCCCCGATGACCGCGACGGGGCCGGGAGTGCGACGGTTCGGGTTCTCCACGTGGACGACGAGCCCGGCTTCGCGGAGACGACCGCGCGGTTCCTCGAACGCCACGACGACCGGTTCGACGTGGAGACGGCGACGGCCGTGGCCGACGGGCTCGCGGCGCTCGACGCCGGGAGCTACGACTGCGTGGTCTCGGACTACGAGATGCCCGAGCGGGACGGCATCGACTTCCTCGCGGCCGTTCGCGAGTCCCACCCGGACCTCCCGTTCGTGCTGTTCACGGGGAAAGGGTCGGAGGAGATAGCCAGCGAGGCCATCTCGGCGGGCGTCACCGACTACCTCCAGAAGGAGGCCGGCACCGAACAGTACGCCATCCTCGCGAACCGCATCGACAACGTCGTCGAGGGGCTCCGCTCGCGGTACGCGCTGGAGGAGCGCAAGCGGCGCCTGGAGACGCTCATCAGCAACCTCCCCGGAATCGTCTATCGGTGCCTGAACGAGCCGGGCTGGCCGATGGAGGTGGTCGAGGGGGAGTGCGAGGAGCTGACGGGCTACCCCGCCCGAGCGGTCGAGTCGGGCGACGTGGTATGGGGCGAGGAGGTCATCCACCCGGACGACCGCGAACGGACGTGGGAGGCGGTCCAGTCGGCGCTGGAAGCCGACGAGTCGTTCGAGGTGACCTACCGCGTGCGGACGGCCGACGGCGAGGTGCGGTGGATGTGGGAGCGCGGTCGCGGCGTCGCGGGCACCGAGGGCGACCCGGCCGCGCTGGAGGGGTTCATCACCGACATCACGGCACGGCGCCAGCGGGAGGCCGAACTCGAACGGACCAACACCCTGCTGTCGACGCTGTTCGACGCGCTCCCGGTCGGCGTCGTCGCGGAGAACAGCGACCGGGACGTCATCACGGCCAACAGCCGCCTGTTCGAGCTGTTCGACCTGCCCGGCGAGCCGGCCGACGCGGCGGGACGCGACTGGCCGGCGCTGGCCGAGATGCTGGCCGACCGCGCCGCCGACCCCGAGGGGTTCGTCGCCGGCGTCGAGGAGTTGGCCGCGGCGCGCGAACCGGCCGACGACGAGCTGACGCTCGCCGACGGCCGGGTGGTCCGGCGTATCCACCGCCCCATCGAGTTCGCCGACGGGGACGGCCACCTGTGGGTGTACCAGGACGTGACCGACAGCCGCGAGTACCGGCGCGACCTCCAGCGGTTCGAGACGATACTGGAGACGACCGGCGACCCCGTGTACACCCTCGACGCGGAGGGGCGGTTCACCTACGTCAACGACACCCTGCTGGAGACGACGGGGTACGGGACGGACGAACTCCTCGGCGAACACGTCTCCGTGGTGATGGACGACGGGGATATCGAGCGCGCGAAGGCCGACATCCGGGCCATGCTCTCCGAGGGAGGCCACCGGTGTACGCTCGAGATGGACCTCTACACGAAGGCGGACGAACTCATCCCCTGTGAGCTCCACATCTCCGTGCTCCCGTTCGACGAGGAGTTCCGCGGGACGGTCGGCGTCGTCCGGAACATCGCGGAGCGCGTCGAACGCGAGGAGCGCATCGACCGGCTTCGCGACCGCACGCGGAAGCTGATGTACACCGACACCGTGACGGAGACGGCCGAGGTCGCCATCCGGGCGGCCGACGACCTCATCGGCGCGCCGCTGTCCGCGGTCCACCTGTTCGACGAGGAGGCCGACGCGCTCGAACCGGCGGCGACGGTCGAGACCGTCACCGACTCGTTCGACGAGATACCGCGCTACCCCCGCGACGCGGAGCCGGGGACGGCGGCGGCGCTCGTCTGGGAGACGTTCGAGTCGGGCGAGCCGCTCCGCATCGACGACTCGTGGGAACTCACGGGGCTCGACGAGCGACGGCCCGCCCGCAGCGTCGTCCTCCACCCGCTCGGCCGCCACGGGATGTTCATCGTCTCCTCGGACGAGCCCGACGCCATCGACGACACCGAGGAGGCGCTCGTGGAGCTGCTCGCGGCGTCGCTCCGGACCGCGCTCGACCGCGTGGAGCGGGAGGCCGAGCTCCGCGACCAGCGCGACGAGCTCCGGCGGCGCAACGAGCGGCTCGACCAGTTCGCCAGCGTCGTGAGTCACGACCTCCGCAACCCCCTCTCCGTGGCGAAGGGGAACCTCGAACTCGTCCGCGAGTCGGTCGACCACGAGCGGCTCGACACCGTGGCCTCGGCCCACGACCGGATGAGCGCGCTCATCGAGGACCTGCTCACCATCGCCCGCCAGGGCGACGAGGCGGTCGAACTCGGCGAGGTGGACCTCGCGACGCTCGCGGTCGACTGCTGGCGCGGCGTCGAGACGGGCGACGCGACCCTCGACGTGGAGACGGAGGCGACCGTCGTCGCCGACCGGGGGCGGCTCCGACAGGCCATCGAGAACCTCGTGCGAAACGCTGTCGAGCACGGCGGCGACGGCGTGACCGTCACCGTCGGCGACACCCCGAACGGCTTCTACGTCGCCGACGACGGCCCGGGCATCGAGCCGGAGCGCCGCGAGCAGGTCTTCGAGGCCGGCACCTCCACGAGCCACAGCGGCACCGGCTTCGGCCTCGCCATCGTGAAGGGGGTCGCCACCGCACACGGGTGGGACGTCTCGGTGACGGACTCGGAGTCGGGCGGCGCGCGCTTCGAGTTCGCCGGCGTCGAGTTCGCCTGAGCCGGGGAGCGGCCCCACCCGCTTTTATCCGCCGCGGCTTCATCCTCCCGCGACAGGACACCGAATGGGCGGCGACAGCGACGACACCGAGGGGGACGACGACCTGCTCCCGCGCTACCGCGACCTCGCGAAGCGCATCGCGGAGGCCCCGCCATCGACGCCGGTCGAGCGCCTCCGCGAGTGGCTCCCCACCCCCGCCCGCTCGGACGCCTTCCCGGGGGTCGATATCCAGCGACGTGGCGCGGTCAAACCGGACCGACTGCTCGCGTCCGTGTTCGTCCTCGCCATCGCGGCCGGGCTCGTCCTCGCGCTCGGCTACCGGTCGTGGCTTCCCGACGGTCCGCTCGCGGGGATGACGCTCACGGCCGTCTACGGCGCGCTGTGGCTGTTCGTCGGCATCTACCTGCTCGCCACGACCGTGTGGGTCGTCGAGGCGCTGCTGGCGTGGGACCACGAGCCCGTGGAGCCGGCGTTCGGCTACGACGACATCCAGGTCCGCGTCCTCACCGTCGGCGCCGAGTCGGTCGTCCAGGGGACCGTGGACGCGCTCCCCGACGGCCTCGCCCCGGACGACCGCCACGTCGTCGCGGAGACGCCCATCGACGTCGCCGGTGCGACGGTCCACGTCGTCCCGGACTCGTTCGACTGTGCGGCGACGGACAAGGGGCGCGCGCTGGAGTGGGCGCGACGGAACGTCCGCTGCGACACGGAGTTCGTGCTCTTCCTCGACGAGGACACGCTCGTGCGCGACTTCGCGGGCCTGCCGGACGTGGGCGTCGCGCAGTTCCGCGAGTGGCCGATGTTCACGGGCTCGTACTGGGCCTACTGGGCCGAGGTGCTCCGGCTCGGCTACCAGACGGAGCTGTCGGCGTTCGCCCGCCTCCCCGTCCCGCTGTACGCGTGGGGCGGCGGCATCGCCGTCAGGCGGGAGGTCGAGGAGGCCGTGACGTGGGACTACGAGACGCTCATCGAGGACACCGTGTTCGCGTGGAAGGCCGCGAAGGCCGGCTACGAGTACGAGGTGCTCGACACGAAGTTCCGCAATCAGGCGCCGCCCTCGGTCCGGGAGATGGTCTCACAGCGCCGACGCTGGATAAGCGGGTCGCTCGCGGACGAGGCGGAACTGCCGCGGTGGTACCGCGCGCTGTACGTCCTCCGCAACGTCGCGTGGGCGTTCTCGCCGCTGTCGCCGTTCCTCGTCGCGTTCGCGGCCGTCCTCCCCGCGACGGTGCCGGGGTGGGACCTCTTTTACGCCCTCAGCCTCGTGCTGTTCGCGTTCACGTTCGTCTGGGTGTGGCGCGGCTGGCGCTACTACGACGGGCCGACGCTCCGCCTGCTCCCGGGCCTCCTGCTCGTCCCGTTCGTCGTCGCCGTCCACTCGCTCGGGGCGGCCTACGGGCTCGTCAGCCCCGCCGAGGAGTTCGAGCCGACCGAGAAGGACTGAGGCGTCGCCCCCGCCCCCGACCTTTTCAACCGATACTGTCGTACCGTCGCGTATGTCCCCGGACAAACGACTCGGCGAGCGGCTGCCGTCCCCGACACGACGCCGGTTTCTCGCGGGTGCGGGCGGGCTCGCGGCCCTCGGTCTCGGCGGCGCGTACCTGAACACGACCCGCGACGACGGGAACGGCTTCCTGCTCCGGCAGGGGAAGCTCCGGTGGGCGGTGGAGCCGGCGGTCTCCTCGGAGACGACCGCCGGCGACTGGTACGGCTACGACGGGGGGACCGGCAGGGGCCGCCCCGACACGGACCTCACGGCGAGCGACGAGGCGGCCCGCGTGTTCGTCTACGACGGGCCGGTGGCCGCGAGCCTCGTCTTCCTCCACGGCTCGCCCGACGCCGACCACGGCGGCACGGCGGAGTTCGCCTTCTCGGGGCTGTCGCGCGACGCCGGCGAGTGGGCGCTCCGGGACGACCCGCTCGGGACCGACGACGACTTCGAGGCGTGGGCGAACGGGAACCAGCGCGTGAACTGGTCGTGGGGCCCGGGCGACACCGACGGCGGCGTCTTCTACGGCGGGCTGGACCGGCAGGACTTCACCGTCTCGATGACGCCGAAGACGCTCCACGGCGTCGGTAGCTGGCGGTTCCTCTCCGGCGACGGCCCCGACCGCATCGACCTCTCGACGGAGAAGGCGGCCTACCTGAAGCCGCTGCGCGACCGCTCCGTCGCCCGGGCGAACGTCGACGTCATGCCCGACAGCGAGGAGAACGAGTTCGACCCCTACGCGAACGAGGAGCGCATCACCGTCGCCGTCCGCGCCCCGCCCGAGGACGCCGAGGGCGAGTGGGTCGGCCCCGACGACATCGACCCCGGCAACTACAGCGTGAACTTCGGCTCGAAGTCGTACCTCGCGGGCGGCAACGCCGCCCAGCCCCAGCAGTACATGCGCCGGGGCGACGCGCTCTACCTCCAGTACAAGGTGGGCGCCGCGAACTTCTCGCTCGACTCGGCGTACGGCTACCTCGTCGGGAAGGCCGGCGAGCGGACGTGGTTCCGCGGCCGCGACGTGGTCCGGCCGGGCGGCTACGACAACACCGAGGGCGCGGCCGCCGGCCTCGCCGTGTCGGCGCTCAGTGTCGGCGTGCCCGAGGACGCCCCGCTCAACGACGAGTGGGTCGAGTTCACCAACGGCGGCTCCGAGCCGCTGGACCTGACGGGCTACACCGTCTCGACCCCGGAGGGGTGGGCGTTCCACCTCCCCGACGGGTTCACCCTCGACCCGGACGCGAGCGTCAGGCTCCACACGGGCAACGGCGAGTACGGTCCCGACGACCTCTACTGGGACCTCGACTCGCACGTCTGGCCGGCCGAGGGCGTCGTGAGCGTCACGGACGCCGACGGCGGGACGGTCCTCGACTACGGCTACCCCCGGACCTGACGCGTTCTCACGCGATGAAAACCCCGTCGGGTGTTTATGTCCGTACGAGGAGTAGGAATAGTAACTGATGGAGTCGGCACGACGCGCATCGGGGACGGACGACGCGGACAGCGCGTACGCCGCCGCTCCCGGCGAGAGCGTGCTGCTGTGTTCGTCGCCGATGGACCGCCCGCCGGTCGATGCCGTCACGACGACGGACGCCGCCGCGCCCGCGAGCACGAACGTCCTCGCCGTCGCGCTCGACGGGTCCGTCGACGACGTGGCCGACGCGTGGCTCCGCGACGCCGGGCGCCTCCCCGACCGGCTCGCCGTCGTCACCGTCGGCGAGTCAGCCCGCGGGGCCGCGGCCGCCGCGTCCGGCGGCGCGACCGGCCTCCCCGACGGCGTCTCCACGGCCTCCGTCTCCTCGCCGGGGGACCTCACCGGGCTGGGTATCAAGCTGAGCCAGTGCCTCTCCTCGTGGGAGGGCGGCGCGACGACGGTCCGGTTCGACTCGCTCACCACCCTGCTCCAGTTCGCCGACCTCAAGCGCGTGTTCCGGTTCGTCCACGTCCTCACCGGGCGTCTCGACAGCGCGGACGCCGTCGGCTACTTCCACGTCGACCCCGGCGCGCACGACGACCAGACGCTCGCCACGCTCCGCGGGCTGTTCGACACGGTGCTGGAGGTCGGTCCCGACGGCGAGTGGGTCGAGGCCTAGCGCGACCGGAGTTCCGTTTCGACCGGCTCCGCCGGATGCATCGTGAGCGACGGCCGCAGGTCGAGCGGGCCGTCGTCGACCCGCTCCAGCGCGAACTCCTGACACACCGTTCCGGCGATGAGTTTCGCCTCCAAGAGTGAGAACCGCTTGCCGATGCAGATTCGCGGGCCGCCGCCGAACGGGAAGAAGGCGTAGTTCGGCCGGCCGTCGGAGCGCTCCGGGAGGAAGCGGTCGGGGTCGAACGTGTCGGGGGCGTCCCACCAGCGCGGGTCGCGGTGGACGACCCACTGCGGGAGCATCACGAGCGCGTCCTCGGGGACGCGGTAGCCGGCCAGCCGCACGTCCGTCCGCGGCTGGCGGAACATCACGTACACGGGCGGGTAGAGCCGCATCGTCTCGTTGAGCACGCGGTCGGCGTACGCGAAGCCCATCGCGTCCTCGGCGGTGGGGGCCCCGCCGCCGAGCGCGTCGTCGAACTCGGCGTGGAGGCGGTCGCGCGCCCCGGGGTTCTCGTCCAGCAGGTAGAACATGTACGTCAGCGTCAGCGCCGTCGTGTCGTGGCCCGCCAGCAGCATCGTCATCAGTTCGTCCCGCAGGACGGAGTCGTCTATCTCGCCGGCCTCCGTCGCCCGGAGCATGATGGCGAGCAGGTCGTCGTCGTCCTCGTTCACGCCGTCGGCGCGCCGCTGCGAGACGATGTCCGCGAGCACCTCCTCCAGCGTGTCGATGGCGCCCTGGAAGCGGCGGTTCTCCGGCGTCGGCACCCAACTCGGCGTGAGGAAGCGAACGGCGTCCGGCTCGAAGCGGGTGCCGAGCGGTTCGAGCGCGGTCTGGACGCGCTCGACGGTGTCGGAGTCGAGGTCGGCGTCGAACATCGCGTCCGCGATGATGCCGACGGTGAGCGTCGCCATCTCCTCGCGGATATCGACCACGTCGCCGGCCTCCCAGTCGGCGATGTGGCGCTCCGTGTGTTCGACCATCATGTCGGCCATGTCCGCGATGCGGCCGGGGTGGAAGGCCGGCTGGGCACGCCGGCGCTGCTCGCGCCAGAACTCCCCCTCGGAGAGGAGGAGGCCGTTGCCGAGCAGCTCCTGGACGGCGTCGTCGCCGAAGACGGGCTTCGAGTAGGCGCGTTCGCCCGCGACGAGCACTTCCTCGATATCGCGCGGGTTCGCCAACATGTACGTGTCGCGGTCGGCGAGGCGGAACCGCGCGATGTCGCCGTACGCGCGGCCGACCTGCTGCATGAACGTGAACGGGTCGCGGGCGTACCGGCGCGTGCTCCCGACGACCGGCTCCCCCTTCGGTCCCGGCGGCTGGGCCTGCATACCCGTGTTTGGGGTTCCAGACGCTTGAGGGTTCAGCCCGCGGCGACCGGCGGCGACCCGGCCCGATTAAGTCACAGCCGCCGGTAGCCCGGCGCGTGAACACCGACGTGCCCGGCGGTAGGGTCGGTCGATGGCTGCTCGTCACCGGGAGCCGCCGGCACGTCATCCTCGCGCTCGTCCTCGCCGTGTACGTCGCGATGTTCCCGCTCGGTATCATCGCGCCCGACGGCGTGAACGCCCTCCTCACCGACCGCTCCTCCGTGGCGGCGCTGCTCAACACGCTGTTGTCGGGGGTCATCCTCCTCGTCTCCGTCGTCGTCTCCGTCGCCTCGCTGTTCGTCTCCCAGGAGCTGTCGCCCGTGGGTCGCCAGCAGGAGCGCGTCGATTCCACCCGCGAGTTCCGCAGACAGACGGAGGACATCATCGACCGGCAGGTGTCGCCCGCGGAGCCGGCGGCCTTCCTGCGCGCCATCACGCGGGCCGTCCTCCAGCGCGCGCAGGAACTCGACGACGAGGTGGCCGAGATGCGGACCCATCCGGGTATCGACGAGGCGACGCCCGGCGACCTCGACGCCGAGGTGGACGCGTACCTCGGCCACGTCGCGGCCAACACCGAGCGCGTCAACCGCGCGCTCGACAGCGCGGAGTACGGTACCTTCGAGATGCTGCGCGCGGCGCTGGAGTACGACTACGCCGAACAGCTGTTCGCGCTCCGCCGGCTCCGCTCCCGACACGGCGCACAGCTCACCGACGCCGCGAGCGACACCGTGGACGAACTGGAGGAGGCGCTTCAGTTCTTCCTCGCCGCCCGCGAGTACTTCAAGTCGCTCTACCTCGAACGCGAGTTCTCGAACCTCACTTCGGACCTGCTGTACGTCTCGCTGCCGGCCATCATCGTCGTCTCGTACGCCGTTCTGGCCGTCGACCTCCAGTTCATCGACGGCGCCGTGTTCGGCATCTCGTACGTCCTGCTGTTCGCCGGCGCGGCCTACACCGTCGCGCTCGCGCCCTTCATCGTGCTGACGGCGTACGTCCTCCGCGTCGCCACCGTCTCGCGGCGCACCCTCTCGGCCGGGCCGTTCATCCTCGACGGCAACGGCGAGCGCGACCGCCTCGACGGGTGAGCGCGGTCGCGAGGCTCCCGACCTGTACGAAAAAACGCGAGAACGGAAACGACGGTTACAGGAAGCTCTCGATGTGGTCGGCGACCTCGTTCGGAGTGTCGCCGACCGGGACGCCCGCGTCGTTGAGCGCCTGTATCTTCGACTCGGCGGTTCCGGTGCCGCCGCCGCCCGAGACGATGGCGCCGGCGTGACCCATCCGCTTGCCCGGCGGCGCGGTGCGGCCCGCGATGAAGCCGGCGACCGGCGTGTCCATGTGTTCGGCGATGTAGGCGGCGGCCTCCTCCTCGTCCTCGCCGCCGATCTCGCCGCACATCGCGACGGCCTTCGTGTCGGGGTCCGCCTCGAAGTACTCCAGCGCGTCGACGAAGTCCGTGCCGATGATGGGGTCGCCCCCGATGCCGACGGCGGTCGTCTGGCCGATGCCGCGCTGGGTGAGGTTGTCAACGACCTGGTACGTCAGGGTGCCGGAGCGGGAGACGAGGCCCACGTCGCCCTCGGCGAAGATGTTGCCCGGCAGGATGCCGAGCTTCGCCTCGCCGGGGGTGATGATGCCCGGACAGTTCGGGCCGATCATGTCCGTGTCCGTCTCCTTCAGGCGCTTGTACACCTTCGCCATGTCCTGCTGGGGGATGCCCTCGGTGATGGCGACGACGAGGTCGACCGGCGAGTCGAGCGCCTCCATCAGCGCGTCGGCGGCGAACGCCGGCGGGACGAAGACGACGGCCGCGTCGGCGTCCTCCTCGCGGGCCGCGGAGCGGACAGTGTCGTACACCGGGACGCCCTCGACCTCCTGGCCGCCCTTGCCGGGGACCGCGCCGGCGACGACGTTCGTTCCGTACTCCATCATCTGCTCGGTGTGGAACCGTCCCTCACCGCCGGTGATGCCCTGTACCACGACGCGCGTGTCGTTGTCGACTAGGATGCTCATTGTTCCTCCTCCGAGTATTCGACCGCACGCTGGACGGCGTCCTCCAGCGTCGATTCCACCGTCACGAGGTCGGTGTTGAGTATCTCCATCCCCTCGGCGGCGTTCGTACCGGCCAGCCGGACGACGACCTTCTTCGGTATCTCGTCGAACGACTCCAGCGCCTCGTTGATGCCCTTGGCGACCTCGTCGCCTCTGGTGATGCCGCCGAAGATGTTGAACACGACCGAATCGACGTTCTCGTCGGCGAACACCATGTCGAGCGCGTTCGCCACGCGCTCGGCCTTCGCGCCGCCCCCGATGTCGAGGAAGTTCGCCGGCGCGCCGCCGTAGTAGTCCACGAGGTCGAGCGTCGTCATCACGAGGCCCGCGCCGTTGCCGA
Source organism: Halosegnis marinus (assembly GCF_029338355.1). Taxonomy (GTDB): domain Archaea; phylum Halobacteriota; class Halobacteria; order Halobacteriales; family Haloarculaceae; genus Halosegnis; species Halosegnis marinus. The sequence continues at coordinate 149,907 of NZ_CP119802.1, read as the reverse complement.
TGATGCCGACGTTGCCCGACAGGCGGACGTAGTCGAAGCCGTACTCGTTCGCCTTGGCTTCGAGGTCGTCCTCCGCCGCCTCGTCCTCCATGTCGGCGAGGTCCGGGTGGCGGAACAGCGCGTCGTCGTCGATGTTCATGACGGCGTCCGCACAGACGACCTCGCCGTCGCTCGTTATCATGACGGGGTTGACCTCTATCTCCGTGGCGTCCTTCTCCGCCCAGAGGTCGTACAGCGTCGTCAGCACGGAGGCCACGTCGCCGGCCACCTCGCGGTCCACGCCGGCGTCGTAGACGGCCCGGCGGGCCTGGTACGGCTGGAGGCCGAACGCGGGGTCGACGTGCTCGCGGGCGATGGCCTCCGGCGTCTCCGCGGCCACCTCCTCGATGTTGACGCCGCCCTGCGTCGAGACCATCGCGACGGGCTTGCCCTCGTTGCGGTCCATCGTGACGCCCACGTACAGCTCGTTGACGAAGTCGACGGCCTCCTCGACGAGCACGCGGTCGACGTGGAGCCCCTTGAGGTCCATGCCGATGATGCGCTCGGCGGCCGCGCGCGCCTCCTCGGCGTCGTCGACGAGTTCGATGCCGCCGGCCTTGCCGCGCCCGCCGACCTGTACCTGTGCCTTGATGGCGACGGGGTAGCCGATATCGTCGGCCGCCGCGACGACCTCGTCGGGGGTCGAGGCGAGCGTCGAATCCGGGACCGGGAGCCCGGCGTCGGCGAAGACGCCCTTCGCCTGATACTCGTGGAGTTTCATCTGTCACTCTCCGATTCCGGCGACCCGGAGTTAGTAGTATCGAAACGGGCGAGCGACTAGTCGGCAGCCCCCTCCCGGCCCCCCTCGACGCGGACGAGTTCGTCCACCGGCGGGATGTCCGCCTCGCGGTCGGTGATGACCTCGATACGCCGGGCCAGCTTCTCGCTCGCGTAGTTCACGAGCGCGTTCGAGTCGATGCCGGCCTCCGCGCCCTCGGGGTCCTCGACGGTGCTCGCCACGAGCGGGAGCAGCTCCATCAGTGTCTCCTGGACGAGCGAGGGGTCCACCCCCTCCTCGCCGACGAGCCGCTGGACCTCGTGCATCCCGAAGCCGACGTGGCGGCCCTCGTCCGAGCGGATGCGGGTGATGCCCTCCACCAGCCCTTCGAGGTGGACCGGCTCGCCGACGACCGGCAGGTCCGGCCCCGACGGCGAGAAGGAGCCCTGTATCCCGTAGTAGCCCGTCTGTGCCAGCACGGACTCGACGGCGAGGTGGTAGTGGCAGTACGCCTTCGCAAGCGCCTCCGGCGAGTCGTCGGAGAGCAGGTCGGCCATCGCGGCCTCCGTGCGGTCGAACAGCTCGACGTACCCCTCGTTGAAGTAGCGCCCGTCGGTGGGCGCGGTGACCTCGAAGCCGCACGCCTCCGCGACGGGGTCTATCACGTCGCGCCAGTACCGGTCGAAGAAGGCCGTGTGTTTCGCCTCCTCGTACAGCTGTGAGGTGACGAACATCTCCTTTTCCACGTCGTCGAGCCGGATGGCGAGGGGGGCGAGGTCCTCCGTCACGGCCTCCTCGCCCGCGCCGAACAGCGCGAGCGTGCGGCGCAGGCCGTCGAACTCGGCCTCCGTCTGGTCGCGCTCCGTCAGGCGCTCGCGGTCCTGCGCGAGCAGGTCGTCCGGGATGTCCTCGTAGGGGTCCCAGTGGCGGTAGACGGCGTTGCGGAAGTAGCCGGAGGCGAACGAGTCCGGGTCGAGCCGGTGGCCCCGGTCCGGGTCGCTGTAGCGGTTCATGTCGGCGAATACGACCACATCGGCATAGACCTGCCGCCGGTTACAGCATCGCCTCGAAGTACGGAACCACCCGGCGTCGGACGGCGGTGTAGAGGGCCGCCGCGACCAGCAGCCCCGCGAGCACCCACGCGACGGGGCCGTCGTAGACGAGCAGGGTCGGAACCGCGGCGAGGACCGCGACCGCGAGGTCGCGCGGCGAGCCGTCGTACGGCACGAGGTAGCGCGCGCGCCACCACCGCCCGGAGGCGTGGTCGTACACCGCGTTCGGGTTCGTCCGCTCCCACGGGCGCAGTTCCTCGCCGGCTCCGAGCGCGTCGCTCGCGGCGTGAACGCCCGCCCCGACGAGCGCGACGGCGACGGCGACCGTCGCGTCCGAGGGGACGACCAGCGCGACGGCCACCGCGGGCACGGCGAGCGCCGGCCCGAGCACGGGGAAGTGGAGCGTGCGCCGGTGGACGCCGACGAACAGGTCGATGTCGGGGAGGGTACCGCCGACGTACGCGCCGACGGCCGCGGCCGCCGCGAACTCCGGGGCGGCCACGGCGACGGCCGACGCCGCGAGCAGCGCCACCGCGACGTGGGTGATGACCATCACGGCCCGTCGCCCCCGGGGCGCCACAGCAGGTCGTAGCCGTGCGCGACGTAGAGGAGGTCGCCCGCCTCGACCTGTTCGCGCCGCGTCGCGACCCAGTCGTCGCGGTCGACCGCCGCCGCGACGAAGTCGAGTATCCGGTCGAGGAAGCGCCGCTCGTCGGCGGGGTAGCCGCCGTTTGCGGGGCGAACGATCCAGTCCGAGGCCCCGACCGCGAGCACCTCGTCGCCGCGTCGGCGGAGCGCGTCGAGGACGTGCCGTCCCGCCCGCGCGTCCCGGCCGGGCGCCGCGTCGATGGCGTCGTGGTACCGCTCGGCCACCGCGTCGTCCTCGGGGTGCGACGGCTGGAACAGCGTCACGCCGTCGAAGGTGAGCGGGGCGTAGGCGACCCCGCCGGGCGAGAGTCCGGCGGCCACGGCGTCCAGAACGCGGTCGCGTTCCACGAGGTCGAGGAAGGACTGCGCAACGACGAGGTCCGCGCCGGCGCCGGGGAGCGCGGCCACCGCGTCGCCCGCCTCGAAGCGGTAGGTCGTGTCCCCGATGCGACAGCCGCCCTCGACGGGGTTGGCGTCGTAGCCGGCGCGGGCGAACGCCCGGGGAAGGAGGCGGGCGGCAAACGCGGCCACGCCCGGGTCGGCGTCCACGCCCCGGTACGACGACGGCGTCACGCCCCACTCGCGGAGGTCGAGCGCGCCCAGTCCCGCCCCCGGTCCGGCCTCGAAGACGCGGGGCTCGGGGACGAGGGCGTCGAGCATCGCGTCGCGCACCCGGCGGTCGCGCGCCCGGGCGTCGACGGACCGCTTGGCGAGCAGGTAGCGCCGGCGGCCGTGGTCGTGGCTCACAGCCGGCGCTCGTGGCTCGCCCACGCGAGGTCGTCCTCCCACAGCCGGACGACGAGCCGGGTGGGGGTCGGGTCGTCCAGCCCGTCGACCACGCGGTCCCCGAACAGCCGGGCGAACCGCTCGACGCTGGGGTTCCCGTCGAACTCCGGGAGGTCGTTCAGCAGCGCGTCGCGGTAGCGGCCGACGACGTCGTCGAGCACCGCCTCGACCGCGTCGATATCGACGAGGTAGCCGTACGCGCCGAGGTCCGGCCCGGCGAACTCGACCTCGGCGGTGAAGACGTGGCTGTGTGGCTCCCCCTCGGGCCCGGGGTCGGGGACGGTGAGGAAGTGCTGTGCGACGAACTCGCGGCGGACGGTGAGCCGGTACGGCTCGGTCGGGCTGTCGGTGGTCACGGGTAGGTGAGGACGACCTGTAGGGCGTCGTCGGCTCCCTCGTCGAGCAGTCGGTACGCGTCCTCGGCCTCGGCGAACGGGACGCGGTGGGTGAGGAGGCGGTCGGCGTCGAGCCGGGCCACCCGGTCGAGCGCGGCATCGAGCCGTCGGTCGGTGGTCCACCGTCCCCGGAGTTCGGGCGCGACGGTGCTCACCTGGCTCGACTCGACGCTGATTCGGTCGCGGTGGAAACAGCCGCCGAGCGCGACCGGCGACCGCTTCGTCCCGTACCACGAGCCGACGACGACGCGGCCGTCGAAGCCGACGGCGTCGATGGCGTCGTCCAGCGTCGCGGGCCGGCCCGACAGCTCCACGGCGAGGTCGGCCCCGGCGGGGGTCGCGTCGGGAAAGCCGTCGAACTCCTCGGGGGAGACGGCGGCGTCCGCCCCGAGCGCGAGCGCCCGCTCCCGCCGGGCGGCGACCGGTTCGACGGCGACGAGCCGTTCCAGCGGGAAGTCGGCGAGCACGGCTATCGTACAGAGGCCGACCGCGCCGGCCCCGAACACGACCGCGCGCTCCCCGACCTTCGGGGCGGCGTCCAGCGCGATGTTGGTCGCCGTCTCGACGCTCGGGAGGAGCGTCGCCGCCTCGGTGCCGACGCCGTCCGGGAGCGGGACGACCGCGTCCTCCCCCGTACGGAAGCGGTCGGCGTGCGGGTGGAAGGCGAAGACGCGCCGTCCGACCCCGACCGAGGTCCCGTCGCCGGCGGCCACCACCTCGCCGACGGCCGCGTAGCCGTACGCGAGCGGGTAGGCGAACTCCCCGTCGAGCACGTCGATGGTGGCGTCGACGGCCATCCCGTCGGGCACCTCGCCGCGGTACACGAGCAGTTCCGAGCCGGCGCTGATGCCCGACGCGGTCGTCTCGACGACGACCTCGCCGGGGTCGGGGGCCGCGAGCGGTCGCGTCCGCCGCTCGACGCGGCCCGGCTCGGCGAAGTAGAGCGTCCTCGCCTCCATCAGTCGTCCGCGGCGGCCCACGGGCCGTGGGCGCGGCGGCCGGTCTCGCGGCAGGTCTCCAGCGCGTGTTTGGCCTCGTCGCCCGCCGCGTGGGCGGTCGGGCCGCGCCCGACGCCGACCTGGAGGTCCACGCCGACCTCGGCGCGGACGTGGTCGGTCGCCGCCGCGACGGCCGCGCGGTCGAGCGCGGGCGTCACCGCGATGGCGTTGTCGCCGCCGACGAACTGCGTCACCGCGCCGTGTTCGTCGTGGAGGTACTCGGCGAGCGAGAGCACGCCCCCGCGGATGTCGAGTTCCGCGCGGGTGGGCGAGACGGCGTCCGTGTAGGTGCCCGTCGCGTCCACCACGTCGAAGTGCGCGACGGTGACCGTGTCGGGCGCCCCGTCGAACCCCTCCGCGACCCGGTCGCCGAGCGTCTCGCGGCGGTCGCCCTGCGCGCTCCCCGCGTCGCTGATGACGCTCCCCGCGGCGTCGAGCGCGGCCGCCGGCGTCTCACCCGTCCCCACCCCGATACTCACCGTCACCGGGTAGCGGTTCCGGACCCGCTCCTGGAGGCGCTCGAACGTGTCCGTCTCGATGCGGGTCGCGGTGCCCACCATGTTGTCGAACCGGCCGGCGAAGGCGTAGCCGTCACGGCCGCCGACGAAGTCCGCCACGTCGGCGAACAGCCGCGCCTGAAGGGCCTGGAGGTCCGTCTCGCGGCGGGGTCGCGGGGTCGTCGTCCACGGGCCGTAGTCGTCCACCTGCACGGCGACCATCCGCGCACCCCCGTCTGCGTGTCGTGTCACTGCGCGCCCCTTGGACCGGACGGTCATGAACGTTGTTTCAGTCCTCCGGCGGAGGTCACGACGAGGAAGTCGCGGCAGAAGACCGCGAGCGAGGGGACGAGCACGACCGCGGCGGCCGCCTCGACGACCGCGACCGGGACGACCGGCGCGAGCGCGACCGCGATGAAAGCCATCTGGACCCCCGCGAGCGGGCGGCGGACGCGGCTCTCGGGGAGCGGGCGGAGGGTCCCGCCCCGCCGGACGTGGAGCGCACAGCCGAGGCGGTAGCAGTAGCGCGCCGCCGACAGCGAGAGGTACCACACGGGGAGCCGTCCCCACGCCACCGCGACCAGCGGGGCGACGAGGAAGCCCAGCGTGTCGAACCCCATGTCGAGCCGTTCGCCGAGCCGGGTCGGGGTGCCGACCCGGCGCGCGACGGCCCCGTCCACGGCGTCGAGCGCCGCGCCGGCCCCGTAGAGGAGGGCGGGGAGCCAGCGCCACGGGTCGCCCGCGGGCGGCACGACGAGCAGGAAGCCGGCGACGAGCGCGTACATCCCGCCCCGCGCCAGCGTGATGCCGTTCGCCACCCCGAGCGTCGTCGCCTCGGCGCCGTCCCTGACGAGCCACCACGCCGGGGCGGCGGCGACGTAGCCGAGCGGGAGCGCCGCGGCCGCGAGCCACGCCGTCGCCTCGGTCGTGCCGTAGCGGCTCGCGGTCGCGGCCGCCACCACGGTCGCCGCGAGCAGGCCGACGACCGCGACCGCGACCAGCCGGCGGCGCATCGCGGGACGGAGCCGGCTCATCGCTCGAAGGAAGGGTCCGCGAGGGCGTCCAGCCGGGCGAGCGCGTCGCCGTCCAGCCGGAGGCGCGCGGCCGCGAGGTTCTCGCTCGCGCGGCCGGGGTCGGTCGTCGAGGGGATGGGAACGACGCCGCGGGCGCGGTGCCACGCGAGCAGGACGGCCGCCGGGGCGGCATCGACGCGCTCGGCCACGTCGCGCACGGCCGGCTCGTCGAGCAGTCCGGGGGCCGACAGCGGCGAGTGTGCCATCACTCGGATGCCGCGCCGGTGACACCACTCGACGAGCGCCGTGCGGGGCCGGTACGGGTGGCGCTCCACCTGCACGACGGCCGGCGGGACGCGGGCCGCGTCGCACAGCCGCGCGAGCCGCGGGAGCGTGACGTTACAGACGCCGAGCGTGCGGGTCAGCCCCTCCTCGCGGAGCCGTTCGAGCCGCCGCCACGTGTCCGCGAGGGAGACGTCCGCGCGGACCGGCGCGTCCCCCTCGGTCGGGAACGTCAGCGCCTCCTGTTCGGCGACCGGCCGCTCGGAGAGCCGGCGGAGGTCGTCGGTGTGTTCCCACGCGTCGGGCCAGTGGAGCGCGTAGCAGTCGAACGCCTCGACGCCGAGTTCCGCGAGCGACCCCTCGCAGGCCGCCCGGAGGTGGCCCGGCCCGTGGTTCGTGTTCCACGCCTTCCCGAACAGGAAGACGCCGTCGCGGCCGAGGCCGGCGAGCGCGTCGCCGAGCCGGTGTTCGTTGCCGTACAGCTCCGCCGTGTCGAACAGCCGGTAGCCGGCGTCCACGGCCGCGCCGAGCGCCGGCTCGACGTACGCGCCGTCGCGGTAGCGCGAGCAGCCGAACCCGATCGGCGGGAGGCGTATCGCGCCCCGGTCCGGTCGGCCCTCGGGCGCCGGCCGTGCCGGCCACCGGCGTGTTTCGGCAGGGGGCGGGGCTGCTCCTTCGACATCCACCGGCCCGCCCTCGGCCGCCGCGCGCTCGACCGCCGCACAGACGGCGACGACGTGGGCGCTCCGGCGGGCCGAGGCGCGTGGCTGCCGGCCGGCGGCAACGGCACGGGCCAGCCGCTCCGGGCCGTAGAGGTAGCGCCGCTCGCGGCGGGGTTTCGGGTGGGGCGCGACGACCGGCTCGCGGTCGCCCCCGCGGACGGTGACGGCGTCGCGCTCGGCGGCCATCGCGCCCGCGTCGTCGAGGTACAGCGTCCCGTCGTCGCCGTGGAGTTCGACCCCGTAGAACTCCCGGCTCCGGTGGTCGACGTAGTAGCTGGCGCGGAGCGCGACGGTCGGGCCGTCGGCGAACGCGAGCGTCGCCTCCCAGTGCGTCGGCGCGTCCGCCTCGGGGGCGTCCTCGGGCCACGCCGGGACGGCGTCGGCGGTCCTGACCCGCTCGACGCGGCCGAACCACGCGACGAGCACCGACAGGGGATAGACCGCGCCGTCGTACAGCGGCCCGACGGCGAGGAAGGAGTCGGGGCGGTCGTGCCAGCGGTCCACCCGGCCGACGTTCGCCGTCGCCGCGGCGAACCGGACCCGGCCGAGCCGACCGTCCCCGAGCAGGGTCGCGGCGTGGCGCTGGGCGTCGCAGTCGGGGGCCAGCGGGGCACAGCCGAACGCCAGCTCTCGGTCCCGTGCGCGCTCGATTAGCCCCGCGGCGCGGTCGGGGGACAGCGCGGCCGGCTTCTCGGAGAAGACGTGTCGGTCGGCGTCGAGACACCGCTCGGTCACCGGCGCGTGGGCCGCGTGGCCCGTGAGGTTGACGACGAGCGCGGCGTCCTCGGCCGCGAGCATGGCGTCGAGGTCGGCGTAGGCGGCCGCGCCGTGGTCGCCGGCGAGCCGCTCGGCCCGGTCGCGCTCCCGGTCGCAGACGGCCGCGAGCCGCAGCGGCGACGCCGCCAGCCCCTCGGCGTACTTCGCGGCGACCGCCCCCGCCCCGACGAAGAGACAATCCACACACGGCGTAGGGACGCCCGCGCCATATAACCCGGTACGCGCCGTTGAAGTGGTCCCGGTCCCTGGGCGGACCATGGCACGGCTCGCGGTGTTGCACAACACGCTCGACCTGCGGGGCGGCGCGGACGCCGTCTGCGTCCGGGCGTGTGCCGCCCTCGCCGAGCGCCACGACGTGACGCTGTTCACCGTCTCGCGGGCCGACCCGGCCGCCGTCGCGGCGGACTTCGGCGTGTCGCTCGACGTGCCGGGCGACGTTCGGGTCGCGTCGCCGCCCCTCGCCGACGCCGTCGCGGGGGCGTTCGCGCGGGCCGCACCCCGTATCGGGCCGCAGTTGCCGGCCCGGAGCACCCTCCTGCGGGCCTTCTTCCGGCGGCACGCGGACGAGTACGACCTCGCCGTCTCCACCGCGAACGAGTTCGCCCTCTCGCTCCCCTCGCTGCAGTACGTCCACTTCCCGCAGTTCCACGGCCGGCGGACGCCGCGGGCCGACCCGGGCACGCTCGACCCGCTGTGGAGCCGCCTCGCGGGGCCGACGCCCGGCGCCGTCGGCGACGACGCGCACCTGCTCGCCAACTCCGCGTGGACCGCCGACACGGTCGCGTCGATTTACGGCCGTCGCCCGGCGGTGCTCCACCCGCCCGTGGCTCCCGTCGCGGGGCGGGCGTGGGCCGACCGTGAGCCGGGTGTGCTCGTCCTCGGCCGCATCGCCCCCGACAAGCGGACGCTCGACGCGATACGGGTCGCGGACGCCGTCCGCGAGCGGGGCCACGACCTCCGATTCCACGTCGTCGGCACCGCCGCGCCCGCCTACCGCGACTACGTCGAGCGGGTGCGGTCGGCCGCGGCCGAGCGCCCCTATCTCGCCGTCGAGACGGACGCCGACCGCGAGCGGGTCGAGACGCTGCTCGGGCGCTACCGCTACGGGCTGAACGCCAAGCCGGACGAGCACTTCGGGATGGCCGTCGCGGAGTACGTCGCGGCGGGGATGGTCGCGTTCGCGCCGGACAGCGGGGGCCAGCGCGACGTGCTCGCCGGCGACGAACGACTGCTGTTCGACGGCGTCGAGGGAGCGGCCGAGCGGGTGGCCGCGGCCGTCGAGTCGGGACTGACGCCGACGCTGCCGCGCGACCGGTTCGGCCCCGAGCGGTTCGCGGACGCCCTGCGCGACCACGTCGCGGCGGCCTTAGAGTGAAGCTCTCGCCGTCCCAACGGGAGGCATGGCGACACAAACGGCGAGCAGCGGGTCGACGCTCGCCACCGATTCGCTGACGGCGCTGCACTGGGCGGGGATACTGCTGTCGCTCGCGACCGGGCTGCTCCACCTCGGGCTGGCCGCGAGCTTCGGCGCGTCGGGGCTGGGGGTCGCCTTCGCCGTCGCCGGGGTCGGCTACCTCGCCGGGGTCGCGGCGGTGCTCGTGGACTACCGGCGCCGGGCGATGTACCTGGTCGGCATCCCGTTCACGCTCGGGCAGGTGGTCGCGTGGTACGCGCTCAATGCGCCCGACTTCTCGACGCTCGGCTACGCGGACAAGGCCATACAGGTCGCGCTCGTGGTCGTGCTGGCGGTGCTGTACCGGCGGGCCTGACTACTGCTCGACGCGGGGCAGCACCTCGGTACAGTCCGCGACGATGCCGTCGACGCCGCGCTCGGCCAGCGTCGTCGCCGTCTCGCGGTCGCCGACGCCCCACGCGTTGACGCACATCCCCTCGCGGTGGGCGTCGGCGACGACCCACTCCTCGCAGACGCTCGCGTGGGGGTGGAGGTACGAACAGTCCGTCTCGTCGGCGAAGTCGAGGCCGACCTCGGGCTCGCCGTCGAAGCGGTACGCGCGCGGCACCGTCGGGTCGATGCCGCGACACCCCTCCAGTTCGTGGGCGATGCCCGACGAGACGGTCACCTGCGGGTCCGACCGGCGCGCCAGCCGCAGGGCGTCGGCCGCCAACCCCACCTCGTGGAGTTCGAGCGTGACGCCGACGGAGGGCGGGACCGCGGCCAGAACCGTCTCCAGCGCCGGGATGCGCTCGCCCGTCCCGAGCACGTCGAGCGCCTGTAGCTCGTCGAGCGTGTGGCGACACACGGCCCCGGAGCCGTCCGTGATACGGTCGACCGTCGGGTCGTGGATGACGACGAGCTCCCCCGAGTCGCATCGGCGGACGTCCACGGCGACGTCGTCGGCGCGCATCGCGGCCGCCTCCACCGCCGTGAGCGTGTTCTCGGGATACACGTCCCCGAACCCCCGGTGCGCGATGAGCCGCATACTACCCGACTACCACATCCGGGAAAGTAAATGATTGTCGGACGGGGTGACCGCTACCGGGCGGATTCAAGCCGCGCGCGCCCCACGGCCCGTCCATGCGAGCAGTCCGCTACCACGAACACGGCGACGAGAGCGTCCTGACCGTCGAGGAGACCGACCGCCCCGACCCCGGCCCGGACGAACTGCTGGTCCGCGTCGCGGCCGCGGGCGTCAACCCCGTGGACACCTACTTCCGGGAGGGGGCGTACCCGCTCCCGTCGCTCCCGTGGGTGCCCGGCTCCGACGTGGCCGGGGAGGTGGAGGCCGTCGGCGACGCGGTCGAGGGGTTCGAGCCCGGCGACCGCGTCTACGCCACCGGCCTCGGACGCGAGGAGCCGGGCACCTGCGCGGAGTACGTCGCCGTCCCCGAACGGCTGGCCGCGCCCCTGCCGGACGCCGTCGCCGCGGACGAGGCGGCCGCGCTCGCGCTCGTCGGGACGACCGCGTGGCAGGCGTTCGTCCACCACGGCGAGGTCGGTCCCGGCGACGAGGTGCTCGTCCACGGGGGCAACGGCGGCGTCGGCCACATCGCGGTCCAGCTCGCCCGCGCGATGGGCGCGACCGTGACGGCGACCGCCCGCCCCGAGTACCACGACCGACTGCTGGAACTGGGCGCGGACCGCGCGTTCGACTACGGGCGCGACGACCTCGCCGACGCCGTCGCCGAGGCGGGCGCGCCGGACGTGATACTCGGCACCGTGGCGAACCGCACGATAGAGACGGACGCCGAGGCGGCCGCGCCGGGCGCGCGTATCGTCGCCATCGGCAACACGGAGCCGACCGTCGCCGTCCCGATGGGGCCGGGGAAGTTCAAGGACCTCCGCTTCCAGGCGATGTCGATGTTCAACACGCCGGACACCTCGGCCGTGCTCGCGGACCTCGCGGGGCTGGTCGCGCGCGGCGACATCGACCCCGTCGTCGCCCGGACGTACGACCTCGACGGCGTCGCCGAGGCGCACGCCGACGTGCTGAACGACTCCGTCCTCGGAAAACTGGTCGTCGAGCCGTAGCCTACGCGCGGCGGCGGGCGAGGACGAGCGCCCCCGCCCCGAGCGCGAGGAGCCCGCCGAGGCCGAGGACCGCCTTCACGCCGAGCCTGACGGCCGTGAGCGCGTCCGGGCCGGCGTCCCACGTCACCAGCCGGTACCGGCCGTCGTCGGTCGCGACGTAGTACACGTCCCGCTCGCCGTACTCGAACTCCGGCGGGCGGTTCGCGCTCCCGTACACGAGCGCGGAGCCGTCGGCCTCGTCGCGCGCTCGGTCGAACGCGGTACGGGCGTCGGTGGAGAGGTTCGCGTAGTCGTAGACGGGGGCGTCCCCGTTCGTCGGGCGCTCGTCGGCCGGGACGACGGCGTGGCCGTACGCCTGTTGGCCGGCGTGCGGGAAGAGGAGGGCGGCCCCGGCGAGGGCGGCGACCCCGAGGAAGACGGCGAGGGCCGCGAGGGCCGTGCGGGTGCGGGGTTCCATGTCGCGGGCTTTTGCCCGTCGCGGTAAGTGTCTTCCCGCCGTCAGTCCACGTAGGAGGCGTCGCCGTCCGACTCGCGGCCGGGGGTCGGGGCGTCGCCGCCGACGGCCGCGGGGTCGTCCGGCTCGAAGGCGCCGACGGCGTAGTAGGCCGCGCCCTCGGGGATGTACACCGTGAGGTCGAGGTCGCGGCGCTCGCCGGGGTCGACCTCGAACAGGCGCGACTCCACCTTCCAGACGGCGCGGTCGCGGTCGTCGTAGAAGGCGATGGAGACCATCGCGTCCGAGCGCTCGCCGTTGTTGACGAGGCCCCCGCGCAGCCGCGCCTCGCCCGCCTCGGCGCCCGCGCCGACGGCTTCGCCCTCCCGCTCGATGCGGCCGTTCGAGACGTGGAGGTTCGCCGACGACGCCCGGCGGGTGTGCCGGTAGTTCGCGAAGCGGTTCTGGATGGTCTTCGCCCACAGCTCGGCGTCACCCTCGGCGTACGTCAGCAGGGAGTCGATGAGGTTCTCCAGCGAGGTGACCTGCGCGGCGCGGCTGTCGGGGTCGCGCGCCGCGAGGTCGTCGAGCCCCTCGCGTATCTCCCGAACGTAGCGTTCCGCCTCGGGGTCGTCGGTGTGCGCCTCGACGCGGTCCAGGGCGTCGCCGAACTCCAGTATCGGGGGGAGCCGTCGCTGACTGCTCACGCCGAGTCCTACGCTCGCACGACGCAAATAGCCCGGGGCGTTCCGGGATTAATTGTTGTTATCCGAGTGAAAGTTTAAGCCCGTAGCCGGCGTGAGTAGTGTATGGCTACAGACGACATCCGGGTGTTGCTGCTCGACGACGACCCCGACCTCGTCGACCTCGCTCGGACGGTCGTCGAGCGGGACCACGAGGGAATGACGGTCGAGACGGAGACGGACCCCGACGCGGCGGTCGAGCGGATACGCGAGGGCGGGTACGACTGCGTCGTCACCGACTACAAGATGGGCCGGATGGACGGCCTCGACCTGCTTCGGGCCGTGCGCGCCGAGGAGCCGGAGCTCCCGGTCGTCTTCTTCACCGGGAAGGGGTCGGAGGAGATCGCCGCCGAGGCCATCAACCTCGGCGTCACCGACTACATCCGCAAGGACACCGGGCTCGACCAGTTCCGCATCCTCGGCAACCGCATCGCCACGCTCGTCGCGGGCCAGCGCGCGATGCGCGACGCCGCGGCCGCGGACCGCCGCATCCGACAGGTGTACGAGCGCATCACCGTCGCGTTCGTCGCGCTCGACGAGGAGTTCCGGTTCACCTACCTCAACGCCGCGGCCGAACGCCTGCTCGGCCACGACGCGGAGTCGCTGCTCGGCGAGCCGGTGTTCGACGCGTTCCCGAGCGGCGACGGGACGGCCGCGGCCGACGCCGTCCGCGAGGCGATGGCCGAGCAGCGGGAGACCCACACCGAGACCCGCCTCGACATCGGCGACCACCACGCCCACGTCGAACTGCACGCGTACCCCAGCGCCGACGGGGTGAGCGTCTTCGTCGAGGACGTCACGGAGACGGTCCACCGCGAGGAGGAGTTGGAGGAGCTCCGCACCGAGCTGGAGATAACCGAACAGCAGTTCCGGACGCTCCGCCAGAAGGTCTCCCGGCCGCCCAGCCCGTTCCGGTAAGGACGGCGAATCCCGGAAACCCTTTTTCGCCGCGGGGTGTCTCGCCTCCAACCATGACTATGGACGAGCGGAAAGAGGAGCTCCGCGAGCGCAAGGCCGAGGCCCGCAAGGGCGGCGGCGAGGAGCGCATCGCGCGCCAACACGAGAAGGGGAAGATGACGGCGCGGGAACGCGTCGAGTACTTCCTCGACGACGGCACGTTCAACGAGTTCGACATGCTCCGCGAGCACCGCTCGACCAACTTCGACATGGACGAGCAGAAGGTGCCCGGCGACGGAGTCGTGACGGGGTACGGCGACGTGGACGGCCGCACCGTCTTCGTCTTCGCGCACGACTTCACCGTCTTCGGCGGCTCGCTCGGCGAGGTGTTCGCAGAGAAGGTGTGCAAGGTGATGGACCGCGCGCTGGAGACGGGCGCGCCCGTCATCGGGCTGAACGACTCCGCGGGCGCGCGCATCCAGGAGGGCATCGACTCGCTGGCCGGCTACGCCGACATCTTCCACCGGAACCAGAAGGCCTCGGGCGTCGTCCCGCAGATTTCCGCCATCATGGGACCGTGTGCCGGCGGTGCCGTCTACTCGCCCGCCATCACGGACTTCATCTTCATGGTGGAGGAGACGAGCCACATGATGATCACCGGCCCGGACGTCATCGAGACGGTCACGGGCGAGGAGGTCACGTTCGAGGAACTCGGGGGCGCGGGCGTCCACACCTCGGAGTCGGGGGTCGCGGACTTCGCCAGCATCGACGAGGAGGCTGCGCTCGACGACATCCGTCGCCTGCTGTCGTACCTCCCGCAGAACAACGTCGAGGACCCGCCGCGCGTCGAGCCGTGGGACGACCCGGACCGCGACGCCGACGTCTCGGGCGTGGTCCCGGACCAGCCCCAGAAGCCGTACGACATCGTGGACGTCATCGAGGGCACCGTGGACGAGGGGAGCTTCTTCGAGGTGGCCGAGGCGTTCGCGCGCAACCTCGTCACCGGCTTCGCGCGCCTCGACGGCCGCCCCGTGGGCGTCGTCGCGAACCAGCCGCGGTTCAACGCCGGCACGCTCGACATCGACTCCTCGCAGAAGGGCGCGCGGTTCGTCCGCTTCTGTGACGCGTTCAACATCCCCATCGTGACGCTCGTGGACGTGCCCGGCTTCATGCCCGGAAAGGACCAGGAACACGGCGGCATCATCAAACACGGCGCGAAGCTCCTGTACGCCTTCTCCGAGGCGACAGTGCCGCTCCTCACGGTCATCACACGGAAGGCGTACGGCGGGGCGTACGACGTGATGGCCTCGAAGCACCTGGAGGCGGACGTGAACTACGCGTGGCCCACGGCGGAGATCGCGGTGATGGGGCCGCAGGGCGCGGTGAACGTCCTCTACCGCGACGAACTCGCGGACGCCGACGACGTGGAGGCGCGGCGCCAACAGCTCATCGACGAGTACCGCGACGCGTTCGCGAACCCCTACACTGCGGCCGAACGCGGCTTCGTGGACGACGTCATCGAGCCCGAGGAGACGCGCCGCCGGCTCATCGCGGACCTCGAAATGCTCGGGTCGAAGCGCACGGACGGCCCGGACCGCAAACACGGCAACATCCCGCTGTGACGCTCCCCGACTACGTCCCCGACGACGCGGACTCCGAGGAGGCCGCGGCCATCGTCGCCGCGGTGTCGGCCCACCTCGACGCCGAGGGGGAAGACGAGGAGACACCCGAGACGTGGGACGGCAAGCGGTGGGCCTTCGCGGGCCGCACCGAGGCCGTCCTCGGGCGGACCGTCCGGCCGACGGACGGGACGCCGACCGACGCGTGGACCGCCGCGGGGCGGGCCGACCGGCTCTAGTCGCGCAGCATCGCCGCCGCCTTCTCCGCTATCGCGTACGTCGGCGCGTTCGTGTTCCCGCCCGTGAGCGTCGGCATCACGCTCGCGTCCACGACCCGGAGGTTCTCGACGCCGTGGACGCGCAGGCGGTCGTCCACGACCGCGTCGTCGCCGTCGCCCATCATGCAGGTGCCGACCGGGTGATACACGGTTTCGGCGCCCTCGCGGATGGCTTCGGCCAGTTCCTCGTCGCTCTGCGCGTCGGGACCGGGCTTTATCTCGCCGGCGTTGAGGTCCGCGAGCGGGCCGTGTTCGACGATGTCGCGGACGGCGCGGACGCCCTCGATGTGGACCTCCATGTCGCGGTCGGCGTCGAAGTAGTTCGGGTCGATGACGGGGTCGGCGAGGGGGTCGCCCGACGAGAGCCGTATCTCGCCGCGGCTCTCCGGGCGCAGTTGGGTGACGCCGACGGAGAAGCCGTTGTCGACCTCGGGCTCGTCCAGCCCGTGGTTGAAGAAGTAGCCCGGGGCGAAGTGGAACTGCACGTCCGGGGCCGGCTCGTCCTCGTCCGTCCTGACGAAGCCGCCCGCCTCCGCGACGTTCGAGGTGAGCGGGCCCCGCTTGAGCAGGAAGTACTTCGCGAGGTTGCGGAGCCGTTCGGCGTTCTCCAGCGTGTCCTCCGTGTCGGCCTCGAACAGCGCGAACGAGAACAGGTGGTCCTGAAGGTTCTTTCCGACGCCGGGGAGGTCGTTGACGACCTCGACGTCGTGCTCGGCGAGGTGGTCCGCGTCG
Source organism: Halosegnis marinus (assembly GCF_029338355.1). Classification (GTDB taxonomy): domain Archaea; phylum Halobacteriota; class Halobacteria; order Halobacteriales; family Haloarculaceae; genus Halosegnis; species Halosegnis marinus. The sequence continues at coordinate 133,788 of NZ_CP119802.1, read as the reverse complement.
CCGACGCCCGACAGCATGAGCAGTTGGGGGGTGTCGACCGCGCCCGCCGAGAGGACGACCTCCTCGGCCGCGTCCGCGACGAGGCGCTTCCCGTCGCGGCTGTACTCGACGCCCGTGGCCGCGGTCCCGTCGAACCGGACGCGCGTGACGTGTGCCCCCGTGTGGGCGGTAAGGTTCGGCCGGTCGAGCACGGGCTTGAGGTACGCCTCGGCCGCGCTGTGGCGCTTCCCCTTCTCGTGGGTGACGTGGTAGGGGCCGACGCCCGCCTGTCGCGCGCCGTTGAAGTCGTCGTTGCGGCGGTAGCCCGCGGCGGCGGCCGACTCGACGAACGCCTCCGAGAGCGGCCGCGGCGAGCGCACGTCGGTGACGTTGAGTTCACCCGTGTTCCCGTGGTATTCCTCCTCGAGGCGGTCGCTGTCGGCGTGCTCGCCGCGCTTGAAGTACGGGAGCACGTCGTCGTACCCCCATCCCTCGTTGCCGCGCTCGGCCCACGTGTCGTAGTCGTGCGGGTGCCCCCGTATGTATATCATCGCGTTGATGGCCGACGACCCGCCGAGCGTCTTGCCGCGCGGCCAGTAGAGCTCCCGCCCGCCCATGTGTTCCTGGGGCGCGGTCGAGTAGTCCCAGTCGTACTCCGACTTGAACAGCTTCGAGAACGCCGCCGGGATGCGGACGTTGCGGCTCTCGTCGGGGCCGCCCGCCTCGAGCAGCAGGACGGTGGTGTCCGGGTCCGCGGAGAGCCGGTTCGCGAGCAGACAGCCGGCCGACCCCGCGCCGACCACGACGTAGTCGTAGGTCGCCGTTCGTGTAGGCATGGTATCACCCGACGACCGGGTACGCATAAGTCGTTCCCTCGGCCAGAAGACCTAAGTAAGCCTACATGACACCTCAGTACGCACCGCGGGGAACCGCCGGTGCACCGCGGGCGACGGGGTTCCCTCATTCACACCCCCGTCGTCCGGGGCACCCGCGACGCCCGGGGTGGGGATTAATACCACGCAGGTCCGGATAGCGGCACGCATGCGCGCCGACGAACCACACGCCGACGTACAGACCCTCCTCGCGCGCGTCGAGGCCGCCGACGTGCTCCCGCTCGCGCAGTACGACGCCGACACCGCCCGCGCCGTCTCCGCGCAGATGCGGTCGGACGCCGAGGGGCCGGACCTCGGCGGCGTCGAGGACCGAACGATACCCGGCCCGGCCGGCGAGGTTCCTGTCCGGGTGTACCGCCCGGAGGGCGAGGGACCGTTCCCGACGGTCGTCTTCTACCACGGCGGCGGCTGGGTCATCGGCGACCTCGACGGCTACGACCTCCTGTGTCGCCATATCGCCGCCGAGAGCGGCTGTGTCGTCGTCTCGGTCCACTACCGCCGCGCGCCCGAACACCCGTACCCGGCGGCCGCCGAGGACGCCTACGCCGCCCTCGAATGGGTCGCCGACAACCCCGACGCGCTCGACGCTTCGGGAAAGGTGGCCGTGATGGGCGACAGCGCGGGCGGTAACCTCGCCGCCTCCGTCACCCTCCGGTCGCGCGACGAGGACGGCCCCGCCATCGATTACCAGGCGCTCGTCTATCCGTCGGTCAGCCCCTCCGACGAGTGGGAGTCGCGCGAACAGAACGGCGAGGGGTACTACCTCAACGACACGGACATGGCGTGGTTCGCGGAGTCGTACTTCGGCGAGGGGAACGACGAGGACCCGTACGCGTTCCCGCTCGTCGCGGACTCACACGCGGACCTCCCGCCCGCGACGGTCGTCACGGCCGGGTTCGACCCCATCCGCGACGAGGGTATCGCCTACGCCGAGGCGCTCGAGGCCGCGGGCGTCGCCGTCGAGCACCACCACTACCCGGACATGATACACGCGTTCTTCTCGATGCTCGCGGAACCGGCCGAACTGGACGCGGCACACGACGCCGTCGGGAAGGTGGCCGCCGACCTGCGCGCCGCGCTCGACTGACTACTCGGCGGCCTCGCGGAGCTCCGTCGCGTGGCCGAAACAGACCAGCAGGCGCGCGTTCGTCGCCTCCAGCCGTCGGCCCTCGGGCGAGGTGAACGTCGCCGTTCCCTCCACCACCCGGCCGACGCGCTCCTCGCACCACGGCACGTCACAGGACACCTCGTGGAGCCCCCGCACGGCGTCGAGCGCCGACACCTCGACAGTCTCCGCCGGCTCCGTCGTCTCGTCGCTCACGTCACCACGGGGCCGGCCGGCGGGTAAAACCGTTGTGGAGCTACTCCTCCAGGCGCTCGCGCCGGCGCTCGAACTCCTCGTCCGAGAGGTCGCCGCGGGCGTACGCCGCGCGCAGTTCCGCGAGCGCGGGGTCCTCGCCCCCGTCGTCGGTCACGACGCGGTACACGAGCGCGCCGCCCGCCCCGAGGACGGCGAAGAAGGCGAGCGGGGAGAGGACGCCGAGGACGGCCATCCACCACAGGCTCCCGGTCCCGCCGTCGTACATGTAGCCGCCCATCATGCCGCCCGTTCCTCCGGCCATCATGCCGCCGGAGCCGAACAGCCCCACCCCCAACACGGGGACGAGGACGAGCACGGCGAGGCCGGCGAGCGCGACGACCGACAGGCGACGGTTGGTTCGGTCCATGGGTATCACGAACGGGACGCCCCGTTCGGTTGGATATACGTGTTCCCCGTTCAATGCGGTTACTCTTTTGAACCGTAAGCAAGTGGAGGAAAACACAGCAATCCCCGAAGCGCGGCGGGCTACTCGCCTTCGAGCTTGTACTTCTGTATCTTCCCGCTCGCGGTTCGGGGGAGCTCGTCGATGAACTCCACCTCGCGGGGGTGTTTGTACGCCGCGATGCGGTCGAGCGAGAACTCCTTGATGGCCTCCGCGGTGACGCCGGGATCGTCGGCGTCGCCGTTCGCCGGGACGACGTACGCCTTCACCGTCTCGTTGCGCCGCTCGTCGGGGACGCCGACGACGGCGGCCTCGCGGACGGCCTCGTGTTCCGCGAGCAGGTCCTCCACCTCGCTCGGGTAGACGTTGTAGCCCGCCGTGACGATGACGTGCTTCTTGCGGTCCACGATTTCGAAGTAGCCGCGTTCGTCGCGCCGCGCGATGTCGCCGGTGCGGAAGAAGCCGTGCTCGGTGAAGGCCTCCTCCGTGGCCTCCGGCAGGCCGTGGTAGCCGGCCATCACCTGCGGGCCGCGCACGAGCAGTTCGCCCGTCTCGCCGAGGCCGACCTCCTCGCCCGACCCGTCCACGATGCGGCAGTCGGTGTGGCGGAACGGCTGGCCGACGGTGCCGTGGCTCGGCCCGAACGTCGACCCCAACTGTGTGTGGGTCGCGCCCGTCGTCTCCGTCAGCCCGTACCCCTCGAAGACGGCCACGTTCGCGGTGTCCTCGAACCGCTCCTGCACGCTGGCGGTGAGCTTCGCCCCGCCTTCCGAGGCCTGGACCAGGCTCGTCAGGTCGTAGTCGCCGAACGAGTCGTGGGCGACCATGTCGGCGTACATCGCGGTGACGCCGACGAACTCCGAGATGGACTCCTCGTCCACCAGCCGCATCGCGGCCTCCGCGTCCCAGTTCGCCGCGCTCCGGATGTAGAGGGTTCCCCCGCGGACGAGCGGCTGGAGCGCGGTGTGGACGAACCCGGTGATGTGGTACAGCGGCAGCCAGACGAGGCTGTTCACCCCGTCCGGGCCGAGGTCGTCCGACCGGGTGGCGATGGACGTCAACAGCTGTGCCCGGAGGTTGTCGTGGGTCAGTCGAACCCCCTTCGGGGTCCCCGTGGTCCCCGACGTGTACGGGAGCGACGCGACGTGGTCGCCCTCGACCTCGACCGTGGTCGGTTCGCCGCGCACCTCGTCGAACGGCACGTCGCCCTCGGGCACCTCGTCGCCGACGGTGACGACGACGGGGTCGGCGTCCACCTCCGCCAGCGCCCCGGCGAGGTGTTCGCGCAGGGCGGCGTGGGTGACGACGACGCTCGCGTCCGTGTCGGTCAGCTGGTGGGCCAGCTCCCGGGCGCGGTACTGGGGATTGACCGGCGAGACGGCGACGCCGGCGCGGAAACAGCCGACCGAGGCGACGAGGTACTGGGGACAGTTCGGGAGGTAGAGCAGGAGGGCGTCGCCGACCTCGACCCCGCGGTCGTGAAGCCCCCCGGCGAAGGCGGCGCTGGCGGCCCGGAAGTCGGCGTGGGTGACGACCTCGCCGTGGGATTCGAGCGCGGGCGCGTCCCCGCGCTCTTCGGCGGTCGTGTCGTACAGGCGGGCGACGTTGCCGCCCTCGGCTGCCGCGCCGAACGCGGCGATATCGAGCGTCATGCTACCGAGGGGCGTGTCCCCCGGCTTGAACGTTTCCCTCGGCCGTTCGGGACCGATAGAGTAACGTGGCGCGCGCGGGGAGTCGCGGGCATGTTCGAGAAGGTACTCGTCGCCAACCGCGGCGAGATCGCCGTGCGCGTGATGCGCGCCTGCGAGGACCTGGGAATCGACACCGTGGCCGTCTACAGCGAGGCCGACAAGCACGGGGGTCACGTCCGGTTCGCGGACGAGGCGTACAACGTCGGTCCCGCCCGGGCCGCCGACTCGTATCTCGACCACGACGCCGTCATCGAGGCCGCACGGAAGGCCGGCGCCGACGCCATCCACCCCGGCTACGGCTTCCTCGCGGAGAACGCCGAGTTCGCCCGCGCCGTCGAGGCGACCGAGGGCGTCACGTGGGTCGGCCCGAGCGGCGACTCGATGGAGGCACTCGGCGAGAAGACCAAGGCCCGGAAGCTGATGCGAGAGGCCGACGTGCCCATCGTCCCCGGCACGACCGACCCCGTCACGGAGGCCGAGGAGGTCACCGACTTCGGCGACGAGTACGGCTACCCCGTCGCCATCAAGGCGGAGGGCGGCGGCGGCGGCCGCGGCATGAAGGTCGTCCGCTCGGCCGACGAGGCCGCCGACCAGCTCGAATCCGCCAAGCGGGAGGGCGAGGCGTACTTCGACAACGACTCCGTCTACCTCGAACGCTACCTGGAGAACCCCCGTCACATCGAGGTGCAGGTGCTCGCGGACGAGCACGGCAACGTCCGCCACCTGGGGGAGCGGGACTGTTCGCTCCAGCGCCGACACCAGAAGGTCATCGAGGAGGGGCCGTCGCCCGCGCTCACCGACGAGCTTCGCGAGCGAATCGGCGAGGCCGCCCGCCGCGGCGTCGCCGAATCCGACTACGTGAACGCCGGCACCGTCGAGTTCCTCGTCGAGGAGGACCCCGAGCGCGACCCGGACGAACTGCTCGGCGCCGGGAGCGACTTCTACTTCCTCGAAGTGAACACGCGCATCCAGGTCGAACACACCGTCACGGAGGAGCTGACGGGCATCGACATCGTGAAGTGGCAGCTCCGGGTCGCCGACGGCGAGGAGATAGCCTTCGACCAGGCGGAAGTCGAACTGGAGGGCCACGCGATGGAGTTCCGCATCAACGCGGAGGACGCGACGGACGACTTCGCGCCCGCGCAGGGCGGCTCGCTCGACGTCTACGACCCGCCGGGCGGCATCGGCGTCCGCATGGACGACGCGCTCCGGCAGGGCGACGACCTCGTGACGGACTACGACTCGATGATCGCGAAGCTCGTCGTCCACGGCGAGGACCGCGCGGAGTGTATCGCCCGCTCGAAGCGCGCGCTCCGCGAGTACGGCATCGAGGGCATCGTCACCATCGTCCCGTTCCACCTCGCGATGCTGGAGGACGAGGCGTTCGTCGGCGGCACGCACACGACGAAGTACCTCGACGACGAGATCGACCGCTCGGTGTTCGACGAGTACCAGCAGCGCTACGGCTCCGAGACGAGCGCGGGCGACGACGACGGCGAGACCGTCATCCGCGAGTTCACCATCGAGGTGAACGGCAAGCGGTTCGAGGTCGACTTGGAGGAGGAGGGCGTCCCCCAGCAGCCGGCCTCGCGGCCCGCGCCCGCGGGCGGCTCCGGCGGGTCGGACTCCGGCTCCGACGACGGCGGGAGCGCCCCCGCCGTCTCCGCGGACGGCGAGGTCGTCGCCGCCGAGATGCAGGGGACGGTCATCGACATCGAGGTCGAGGTCGGCGACGAGGTGGCCGCCGGCGACGTGCTGCTCGTGCTGGAGGCGATGAAGATGGAGAACGACGTCGTCGCCGAGTTCGGCGGCACCGTCGCGGAGATAGCCGTCGGCGAGGGCGACTCCGTCAATCAGGGCGACGCGCTCGTCGTGCTGGACTGAGGACCGGCCCGCTTTTCGTCGTTCCCGCCAACCCGGACCCATGAGCCTGCTCGACGGCGGCGCGACCCGCGCCGGCCTGTTCTTCCTCGCCGGCTTCCTCGTCGCGACGGCGGGCGGCGTGGCCCTCGGCGACCCGGCCCTCGGCGTCTCGACGGGCGTCGCCGCCGGCCTCGCGCTGGCCGCGTTCGGCTACCTGTTCGTCCGGCCCGCCTGAGCGCGAACGCTATAGCTCCTCGCGCGGAGGGGAGGTATGGACGAGACGGAGGCGGAACTGCGCGACCGCGTCGAGCGGTTCGTGCGCACGAACTTCCCACAGATAGCGGCCCACGGCGGGAACCACGCGGTCCAGCACCTCGACGCCGAGGCGGGCGAGGTGACCATCGCGCTCGGCGGCGCGTGCACCGGGTGCGGTATCTCCCCGATGACCGTGCAGGCGCTGCAGGCGCGCCTCCCCCGCGAGATACCCGAACTGCCGACCGTCCACGCGCTAACGGGCGACGAGGAGCCGCCCCGGCCGGACCTGAGCGACGTCCCGTTCTGAAGCCGCGCGGTTTTTATCGGTCGATACCAAGCGCCGGGCGTGCGACGACCGCTCGCCGCCCTCGCCCTCGCCCTCCTGCTCGTTACGGCCGGGTGCAACACGACCGGCGGCGGGCCGGGGACGGCGACGGGCTCCGCGACGCCCGCGCCCGTCCCCTCCGACTCCCCGACCGCGACCCCCGAGCGGGTCGTTCCGGGGCTGACGCTGAACGGCGTAGTCGACGCCGAGCGGCTGGTCCGCGCCCACGAGACGGCGCTCATCGGGGAGCGCTACGTCTACCAGTTCGACGGCGCGCGCCGCGCGAACAACACGACGGTGGCCGGGTACAGCGGCTCGTTCACCGCCGGCCCCGACTGCGGCAGCTACACCTACCGCGCGTACCGCGACAGACCGGCGCCCTCCCGGCTGACCCAGTGGTACGCGAACGGGAGCGTCGCCCTCTCGCGCTCCTTCGACGTGAACCTCTCGACGGTCGACCCGGACGACCTGCTCGTCGAACCGCGGCCGGAGCCGGTGACCCGCGACGGCGCGCCGGCCGACCCGTGTGCCGTCCGTCCTCTCGACCCGCGGCGTTCGGACGTCCTCGCGGCGCTGTACGGGAACCTCTCGTTCACCGTCCGGGAGCGGTTCGACGGCTACGTGCTGCTGGCGACGAACGGTTCCGTCCCCGTGCTCGACGTGGCCGACCCCGGCGGCGCGCCGGTGACGGACGTGACGGTTCGCACCGCGCGCGTCCAGCTGACCGACGAGGGGCGCGTCGTCTCCGTGTCCGTCTCCTTCGCCGGCCGGTCGGGCGAGGGGCGCGTCGAGGGGAGCCACTCGTTCCGCGTCTACGAGGGGGACGACGTCGCGGCGACGCCCCCGTGGCCGGCCAACGCCACGGCGACCGCGAGCGAAGGCTGAAGTCGGCCGCCGCCCGACCCGACGGTATGCAGGAGACACGCCGCCGCGTCCTCGCGGCGCTCGCCGACGGCCCCGTCGCGGGTCCCGCGCTCGCCGACGACCTCGGGGTGTCGCGCGCGGCCGTCTGGAACCACGTCGAGGCGCTGCGCGCGGAGGGGTTCGGCGTCGAGGACACCGGCGACGGCTACGAACTCGTCGCCGTCCCCGAGTACGGCGGCGCGGCCGTCGCCCACGCACTCGGCGCCGACTACGACGTGGCGTTCCACGACGAACTCCCCTCGACGAACGCCCGGGCGCGCGACCTCGCCGCCGAGGGCGCGACGGACACCCTCGTCGTCGCCGCGCGACAGACCGGGGGCCGCGGCCGCCTCGACCGGGAGTGGGCCTCGCCCGAGGGTGGTATCTACGCCTCGCTGCTCGTCCGACCGGACGTGCCGGCGACCCACGCCCCCGCCTACACTCTGGCGGCGGCCGTCGCCGTCGCGGACGCCGCGCGGTCGGCCGGCGTCGACGCCGGCATCAAGTGGCCCAACGACGTGCTCGTCCCGACGGACGACGGCGCCCGGAAGCTGTGCGGCGTCCTCACCGAGATGGAGGGCGAGGCCGACCGCGTCTCGTGGCTCGTCGTCGGTATCGGCGTCAACGCGAACGTCGCCCGCGAGGACCTGCCCGAGACCGCGACGAGCGTGCTCGCCGAGACCGGTCCCGTCGAGCGGCGCGCGCTCCTCGCCGAGGTGGTGGACCGGTTCGCCGACCTGACCGCGGACCTCGACGCCGTCCTGCCGGCGTGGCGCGACCGGGCGCTGACGCTCGGACGGGAGGTGCGCGTCGAGACGCCCGGGGGGACCGTCGAGGGGACCGCGACGGACGTCGAGTTCCCCGGCACGCTGGTCGTAGAGACGGCCGACGGCCCCGTGCGGGTGACGGCGGGCGACTGCGAGCACCTCCGGCCCCGGTGACTACGCCCTCGTGACGGCGTAGCCGAGCGGGACGGCGGTGACGGTGCCGACGAGCGCCAGCCAGACGTTCATCACCACCAGCACGCCGACGGCCGCGATGATGGCGACGAGGGCCGTCGCCTTCTCGGCGAGCGTGAGCACACCGGCTTCGGCGGCTCTTCGATCATAAAGGTCGGGGGGTGGCTTCAGTCCGTGACGCGCACCGTGAGCACCGGAACCTCGCTCGCCCGGACGACCCGCTCGGCGACGCTGCCGAGCAACAGGCGGTTCAGCCCGCCGCGGCCGTGCGTCCCCATGCAGACCACGTCCGCCCCCGACCGCTTCGCGTACTCGACGATCTCGTGGGCGGGGTTCCCCTCCAGTATCGTCCGCTCGACCGTGCCCTCGACCGCGTCGGCGGCGGCGTCGAGCGCGCCGTGCCCCTCCTCGCGGAGCATCTCCGCGACCCCCTCCCACGACGACTCCATGGGGAGGTTCGCCACGGCGCCGGAGTTGACGACGTACACCACCTCCAGTGCCGCGCCGTGGACGCGGGCCAGTTCGGCCGCGTGTTCCAGCACGCGGGCCATCCCGGGCGACCCGTCGGTCGGGACGAGTATCCGGTCGTACATGTTACCGTGTGACACGCGAGCCGCTATAACGGTTCGCCCGGCTCAGCGGCTCACAGCAGGACCTCCCGCACGTCCGCGACGCCCGCCCGCCGTACGACGGCCCGGACGGGGTCGCGCGCGCCGCCGAGGTTGTGGTTCCCGCCGTCGAGCACCTGGAGCTTCGCGGGCCGCCCCTCCTCGACGAGGCCGTACTCCTTCCCCGCGATGCGTGCGCCGTTGCGCGTCGCCATCCGGAGGACGGTCGGGGCGTCGAGGTCGGAGTGTTTCGCCGCGAACTCCGTCTCGCGGAACACGCTCGGGGAGTTGAGCATCACGTTGTCCGTCCCGAGCGCGAGCGTCGTCGCGTCGTTCAGCCGGTCGAAGTCCGGCAGGCCGACGTTCGTGACGAGGTTCGAGCGCGGACAGCAGACGACGGGCGTCCCCCTGTCGGCGACCCGTTCCAGCTGGTAGTCCTCGACGTGGACCATGTGGACGAGGAAGTCCGGGTCGAGGTCGAGCGCGCCGTCCACGTCGTGGCTGTCGCGCTCGCCTGCGTGGACGCCGAACAGCTTGCCGGCCTCGCGGGTGGCGTTCCGTTCGGTCCCGAACTCGCCGTCGCGCGCACCGCTCGCGCCGAAGCCGTCGCCGGCCTCCATCGCGGCTACCTCCTCGCGCCCGAGAATCACGGGCTCGACGGGGCTGTCCGCGGCGGCCTCGCGCAGGCGGTCGACCCCCTCCGCGCCGCCCTCGCGGAACTCGACGAACGAGGCCGTTCCGCCCTCGCGCATGTACGCGACGGACTCGCGCATCGCCGCGACCATCTCGTCGCGCGGCGTCTCGCGCAGGAGCCGGTGTTTCAGTCCGTCCGGCGGCGCGACGAGTTCGTCCAGCGAGAGACCCCGCCCGGCCTCCTTGGCGATGGAGTCGCCGATGTGGGTGTGGGCGTTGACGAACGCCGGCAGTATCCAGTCGTCGGAGGCGACCGACGCCTCCTCTATCGCGGCTATCTCGCCGTCCTCCACCACGACTCTCCCCTCTATCGGCTCGAAGTCCGGGCCGGCGAGCACCAGCCCTTCGAGGGTGCGCGTCCCGCTCATGCGCCGTACTCGTCGAGCGTCTGGTGCATTCCCTTGCGCACGTCGACCACGAGCGCGTCGAGGTCGAGGCCGAGCACGTCCTCCGCGGCCGCGCCGACCGCGTCGGCGTCCTCCTCGGGCGCGTACACCCCGAGGCGCCACTGCTCGTGTTGGGCCTTCCGCAGGGCCGCGACGAGCGTGGACTGCGAGCCCAGCCGCCGCACCTCGCCGTTGACGACGACCTGCGTCGTGGACTCCTCCATCGACGGCTCGCCGGGCACGTCCACGATGACCTCGGAGGGGTCCACGTCGGCGCGCTCGGCGATGTCGCGCTCGTAGGCCGCTATCTCCCCGTGGTCGGCCTCGATGAGCCCCTCCGGGACGTCGGCGTACTCGGCCCACACCGCGCGCTTGAACAGGTCGCGGTCGTCCAGCCGCCGGGCGTACCCCGTCGTCGCGGGGTCGTCGCGCAGGGCGACCATCAGGTCGTGGTCGTCCCAGCGGCGGAACTCGGCGGCCGGGACGCCGCCCGCGCCGACGAGTTCGTCCGTCGCCCGCCGGAGCATCGCCTTCGAGATGCGCGCGACGTGGTGGGAGTAGACGGTCGGGTTCATCAGCGCGCGCGCCAACAGCAGGGATTCGGCGGTCTGGACGTTCCCCTCGGCGAGCACGAGGTCGCCGCCGACGTAGCGGAGTTCGCGGACGAGCCGGCCGTGGTCGATGGTGCCGTAGGGAACTCCCGTGTGGTGGGCGTCGCGGACGAGGTAGTCCATCCGGTCCACGTCCAACTCGCCCGAGACGAGTTGGCCGAGTTCGCCGTCGCCGGCCACGAGGTCCGCGACCCGCCCGGGGTCGAGGTCGTTGCGGACGAGGACGCGCTCCACCTCGCCGCCGCGGATGAGGTCGTGGACGTCGTCGTGGGACTTGTTCTCGTAGCGTTCGAGCACCTCCTCGGTGTTGTGCGAGAAGGGCGTGTGGCCGATGTCGTGGAGGAGGGCGGCCGCCCGCACCCGTTCGGCCTGCGGCCCCTCGATGCCGAGGTGCGACAGCGCGCGGCTGGCGAGGTGGAAGACGCCGAGCGAGTGCTCGAAGCGGGTGTGGTTCGCGCTCGGATAGACGAACTCCGCGGTGCCGAGCTGTTTGATGCGCCGGAGCCGCTGGACCGCCGGGGTGTCGAGCAGCTCCTCGGCCACCCCCTCGACGGTGATGTGGTCGTGGACGGAGTCCTTGATGGAACTCACGCCGACCACCCGGTCGTGTCGGTCATTACTGCCGGCTTCGGCGTCCGCGAATAAAAACGGTCGTTATCGGGGGAGGCCCAACACGTCGCGGGCGGCCTCGGCGACGGCGTCCTGCTCGGCCGCGGGCGCGTAGACGCCGAGCCGCCACTGCGCCCGCCGGGTGGCCCGGAGCGCGCCGACGAGTTCGCTCGCGCCCTCCAGCCGCCGGACGACGCCGTTGACGACGACCCGGGTGCGCGACTCCTTGAGCTTCGGGAGCGAGGGCACGTCCACGACGACCCGCTCGCGGTCCACGTCCGCCTCGTCGGCGATGTCGCGTGCGGCGCGGCGCTCGTCCTCGCGGGAGAGTTCGGTGACGGCGTCGGGAACGCGGTCCAGCCCCGTCCACACCGCCCGCTTGTAGAGGTCGCGCCGCTCGATGCGCGCCCCGAGGTCCGGCACCTCCTCGCGCAGGGCGACGAGCAGGTCGTGGTCGGCCATCCGACGGAACTCCGCGACCGGGGTGCCCGCGTCGAGCAGGCGCTCGCAGGCGCGTTCGAGCATCGCGCCTGCGATACGCGAGACGTGGTGGCGGTAGACGACGCCGTCCATCAGGGCGCGGGCGAGGAGGAGCGACTCGGCGGTCTGGACGTTCCCCTCGGCCAGTACGAGCCGGCCGTCGCGCGACCGGAGTTCGCGGACGAGTCGACCGTGGTCGATGGTGCCGTAGGGAACCCCCGTGTGGTGGGCGTCGCGGACGAGGTAGTCCATCCGGTCCACGTCCAACTCCCCCGAGACGACCTGCCCGAGGTCGCCCTCGCCGCGGACGAGCGCCGCGACGCGGTCGGGGTCGATGTCGTGGCGCTCCAGCACGCCCGCGAGCTCCGTCTCGTACAGGAGGTCGCCGATCTCGTCGTGGTCCGTGCCGGTGTGGCGGCGGATGACCTCCTCCGTCTGGTGGCCGTAGGGGCCGTGCCCCACGTCGTGGAGGAGGGCGGCGGCCCGCACCGCCCGGGCGCGGGCGCCCTCGACGCCGAGCGATTCGAGCGCCTGCCCCGCGAGGTGATAGACGCCGAGCGAGTGCTCGAAGCGGGTGTGGGAGGCCGAGGGGTACACGAGCCGTACCGTGGAGAGCTGCTTGATGTGGCGGAGCCGCTGGAACGCCTCGGTGTCCAGCAGGTCCGCCGCGACCGGGTCCAGGGGAATCCAGTCGTGGACGGAGTCCTTGATGGCGTTCATGCGGCGGCGTTCGACCGAGGGGGAGTTACGGGTTCGGGTTCGGGTTCGGGCGCCGGCGCGACCGGAACGGCTTTGCGCCGCCTCGCCCCGCACCCGGACATGAGCGACGAGGACGAGGAGGAACTCACCTACGCGGGGTCGGGCGTCGATATCGAGGCGAGCGAGGCGGCCACCGCGGCGCTCGTCGGCGCCGTCGGCGAGTTCGAGGGCGACTACGCGGGCCTCGTGGACATCGGCGACCGCTACCTCGCGCTGGCGACGGACGGCGTCGGGACCAAGTTGCTCGTCGCGGAGGCGCTCGGCGACTACTCCACGGTCGGCATCGACTGCATCGCGATGAACGTCAACGACCTCGCCGCCGCAGGGGTCACGCCGGTCGCGTTCGTCGATTACCTCGCCGTCGACGACCCGGACGAGCGGTTCGCGGAGCAGGTGGGCGAGGGGCTGTCGCGCGGCGCGGAGGAGGTCGGCATGGCGCTCGTCGGCGGCGAGACGGCCGTGATGCCGGAGGTCGTGAAGGGGCTCGACCTCGCGGGGACCTGCGCCGGCCTCGCGACCGACGACGAGGTGTTCCCGGGAGAGGCCGAGGCCGGCGACGTGCTCGTCGGCTGGGCGTCCTCGGGCATCCACTCGAACGGGCTGACGCTGGCGCGCGAGGTCGCGACCCGCGACGGCGGGAGCTACACCGACCCGTTCCCGTTCGACGGCTACGACACCGTCGGCGAGGCCCTGCTCGAACCGACGCGCATCTACACCGACCTCCTGCCGGCGCTCCACGACGCCGAGACGCACGCCTGCGCGCACATCACCGGCGGCGGGTGGACGAACCTCCCGCGGATGGGCGAGTACGAGTACGCGGTGACGGACCCCTACGAGCCGCAGCCGGTGTTCGAGTTCGTCCGCGAGCGGGGCAACGTCGCCGCCGCGGAGATGCACCGGACGTTCAACATGGGGACCGGCTTCGTCGCGGCGCTCCCGCCCGAGGACGCCGACGCCGTGGCGGCGGCGACGGACGGCCGGGTCGTCGGCGAGGTCCGCGAGGGGTCGTCGGTCGAGATACGCGGCCTGTCGCTGTAGGGCCGCGCTTTTGGTGGGGCCGCTCCACGCCCCGGCATGGCGAGCACCGACCGGACCGCGGACGCGGCGAGCGAGCGGAACCTCTTCATCACCGTCTCCGGCACGCCGGGCTCCGGCGTCACGACGCTGTGCGAGGGGCTGGCGAACGCGCTGAACTGCGGCTACGTCTCCGGCGGGGAGCTGTTCCGCGAGGTGGCCGAGGAGCGCGGCGTGAGCCTCTCACAGCTCACCGCCCGCGCCGGCGAGTCGGAGGAACTGGACCGCGCGCTCGACCGCAGGCTGCGAACCATCGCCGAGACGTGGGGCGCGGCGAACAACAGCTTCGTCCTCGAATCCCGGCTCGCGGGGTGGCTCGCCGGGAACCGCGCGGACTTCCGCATCTGGCTCGACGCCCCCGAGGAGGTGCGCTCCGAGCGGACGAGCGACCGCGAGGAGACCACGGCGGAGATGCAGGTCCGGGAGGTGCTCGACGCCGCGCGCTACGAGTCGTACTACGGCATCGACCTCGACGACCGGTCCATCTACGACCTCGCGCTCAACAGCGGCCGGTGGGGGGAGTCGTCGCTTCAGGAGATCGTCCTGACCGCGCTCCGCGAGTACGACCCCGTCGCGGACGAGGGGGAGTTCGTCGTGCCGGCGTTCGAGCCCTAGCTCAGCCGCGAAGCAACGTCCGCCTCGGTGATGATGCCGACCGCCTCGCCGCTCTCGGTGACCATCACGGCCTTGTAGTACTCGAGGAGGTGGCGCACCTCGTCGATGCTGGCGTCGGCCGCGACGGTGGGGAACGACTCGCTCATGTGCTCGGAGACGGGCTTCTCGCGCGACTCCTCGCCCAGCCCCACGAGGTCGGTCTGCGAGATGCTCCCGACGGGCCGGTCGTGTTCGAGGACGGGAAGCTGCGAGTAGGCGTCCTCGTCCATCACGCGGGCGGCCTCGCGCACCGAGTCGTCCGGCGAGACGGCGACGACCTCCTCGTGCATCAGGTCGCGCGCCTTCAGGACGTTCCCCTCCGCCTCCTCCAGCGCTGTGACGATGCGCCGCAGCGTCGAGAGCCGCGGGTCCACGTCGCCGCCCTCGATGCGCGCGATGAGCGGCTGGGACACGTCGGCGCGGTCGGCCAGCGCGCTCTGGGTCAGTTCCAGCGCCTTTCGCTTCTCGCGCAGGTCGGCGGGCGTCGGCAGGTCCATACGTTGGATAACTACTGGTTATCCGTAAAACCGTCGGTAATCCCTACTCGTCGTCGTCCGAGGCCATCTCCGCGGTGTCGATGACCTTCAGCGGCACGTCGCGCAGGGCGCCGCCGATCTCCTTCTTCGCCACGCGCTGGGCGTGCTGGACGCTCTCGACGTTGAACACCTTCATCTCCATCATCAGGCCGACGAGGGCGGTGTCGGCGGCGACGAAGACGGAGTCGAACGGCTCGCCGCAGGCCGGACACGGGGTCGCGCCGACGCCCACCTCGACGTAGTCCATGTCCTGTTGGTTGAGGCGCTTGCCCGCCTCGCTCACGGCGACGCCGATGGCGTCGTCCACCTCCTCGACGTCGCGAACCAACCACGCGGCCTCCATCGCCACCAGATAGTCGCTCATACCCGGACCAGTGGACGGTCGGACTTGACGCTGTGGGATTGACGTTGCCGAGCGAAGCGAGACCACGGAAGGGTGAGCGGGAGCGTACGCGACACGCGAACAGGAGCGACCGCTCGTCGGACGGTCGCACATGAGCGAGCGACACGCGACCCCGCCGCGGACGTTCGCGAAAAGCGGCCCATAACTTACGGCGACGAGCGGCGACACCTCGCGGCAGGTGACCGACAGGACAGACGAGAGAACGGTACGATTGGGGACGAACACAAGCTCGATTGAACCGCACGACTGCGGCGGTGTGTGTCGGGGTCGCTCGCCGCGAGCGGGCGACAAGAGCTATATACCACCCTCGCATCGCGGCGACAGAAGCGATGACCACCCGTGCCACCCGCGGAATGCTGTTCGCCACGTACCAACTGACCGTGCTGCTCGGCGTGCTGTTCATGCCCGTCGCCCTGCTCGCGCGCCGGCTCGGCGTCCCCGTCCCGTACGGGCGCGTCGTCGAGCGGCTGGGCGACCGGCTCGACGAGTAGTCCCGGCGAACGCCCGCGGAAGGGTGTCCTTTATGAACGGCGACGGCGAAACGACGCCAATGCGTAACGAGGAGTTCTCCATCGACCCCGCCCCGAACGAGCGGCCGGACCTCGAACCTGACTTCGACCCGTACGCCCCGCAGGTCGGCGACCTGCCGGAGAGCGACGTGAGCGAGGCCGACCTCGACAACGTCAACAAGACCGGAACGACGACCATCGGCCTCACGACCCCGGACGGCGTCGTGATGGCGACGGACATGCGCGCCTCGCTCGGCGGCCGGTTCGTCTCCAACAAGGACGTCCAGAAGGTCGAGCAGGTCCACCCGACGGCGGCGCTGACGATGGCCGGCTCGGTCGGCGGCGCGCAGTCGTTCATCCAGACCATCCGCGCCGAGGCGAACCTCTACGAGGCGCGCCGCGGCGAGAACATGAGCATGCAGGCGCTCTCGACGCTGTGCGGCAACTTCCTGCGCGGCGGTCCCTTCTTCATGGTGTCGCCCATCCTCGGCGGCGTCGATTCCGAGGGCGGCCACGTGTTCTCGCTCGACCCCGCGGGCGGCGTCATGCGCGACGACTACACCGTCACCGGGTCGGGGATGCAGATGGCGTACGGCGTGCTCGAACAGGAGTACACCGACGACCTCTCCATCGACGAGGCGCGCACCGTCGCCGCGCGCGGCATCAAGTCCGCGGTCGAGCGCGACACCGGCTCCGGTAACGGCGTCTTCCTCGCCGAGATCACGGACGCCGGCGTGGACATCGAGGGCCACAAGGACTTCGACGAGGTCCTGTAAGGCCACGCGCTTACGGCCGCCCACGTCGAACGAGCGGCCGTGTCCCGCCCCTCCGCCGCCCGCGCGCTCGCCGATGCCGGCGACCGCACCCGTCTCCTCCTGCTGTCCCTCGTCGCAGTCCTCTGTCTCACCGCGCTCGCCGTCCCGCTCGTCCAGTTCGGCGGCGGGCCGCTCCGCTTCGGCGGCGTCGATTTCAAGGCGTACTACCTCGCGGGTCGGCGCGTCCTCGCCGGCTATCCACTATACGCCGACGGCCCGCTCGTCCACGTCGTTCCCCGGCCCCGCGCGACGGCGTTCCTCTACCCGCCGGTCGTCGTCGCGCCGTTCGCCGCGCTGGCGACCCTGCCGTCCCTCCCGGCCCGCGCGGCGTGGGTCGCCGCCCAGCTGGCGTTCCTGTGGGTGTCGGTACTCGCGCTTGCTCGCTCGTTCGGCCTCGCGCCGACGCGGGGCGAAGCCCTCCTCGCCTTCGTCGCGCTCGTCGGCTTCCAGCCGGTCCTCTTCCTCGCGCGCATCGGTAACGTCTCGGGCGCGATGGCGGGGCTGTTCTGTCTCTCCGCGGCGGTCACAGTCGCGCCGGAGGGCCCCGACCGCCCGTACCTCGGCGGGGCCGCGGCCGTCCTCGGCGTCGTTCCCAAGCCGTTCGCCGCGCCCGCGCTCGCCGGCCTGCTCGGGGACCGTCGCCGGCTCCTCGGCGGCGCCCTCGCCCTGCTCGCGCTCGCGGTCGTCTCCGTCGCCGCCTTCGGGCCGGCGACCCACCGAACCTACCTCGCCGTCCTCCTCGCCGGCAAGGGGTGGGGACCGGCCGGCGACCCGACCGCCCTCCCGCTCCACTTCCGGCCCTTCTACCGGGTGCCGGCGGCGGACGCGCTCCGGGGCGTCCACCTCGGGGCCGCGCTCGGCCTCTCGCTCGTGGCGGCCCGCGTCGGTGCCGACGCCCGGGCGGTCGCCCTCGGCTCGCTCGCCGTCCCGCTCGTCGCCCCGACGGCGAACACGCTCACGCTCGTCCTCGCGCTCCCCGGCCTCCTCGTCGCGCTCGCGCTGGAGGCGCGTGAGGGCGGCGTCCCGTGGCTGCCGGCGCTGGCGCTCGTGGGGGTACACGGCAGCGTCCCGCTGTCGCGGCTCGTCGTCCGGTTCGGGCCGAACGGCGCGCCCGCGCTCCCGTGGGGTGCGGTCGAACGGCTCCTCGTCGTCCAGCCCGCCACGGTCGCGCTCGCCGCGGCCTTCTGGCTCTGCGGCTACCGGATACTGCGGGACCTATAGCTCCGATTCGAGCCGATCGAGCCGCGACTCGATGCCGTCCAGCCGGTCGAGCACCGTCTCGAACTCGTCGGTCGTGACGCGTTCGCGCTCCGCGCGCTCGACGCGCCGGGCGAGTTCGTCGTGGACGTCGCGGGCGTCCCGTTCCAGCCGGTCGACGCGGGCTTCGAGGTCGTCGGGGGGGCCGGACTCGCCCTCCTCGAAGGCGTCGATGCGGCGCGCGAGTTCGTCGTCGGAGACCATCCCTGCTCGGTTCACGCTTCCGAAGCCACCGACATAAACCCGGATTCGCGTTCTCACGCGGTGAAAAGCGCCGGGCGAAAGCGGTTTCGGCGCGGCCCCGGTAGCGCCCGCATGGTCCACCACGACGGCACGACGGTCCACTGGCTCGGCTACGCCACGATACGGCTGGCCGGCGACGACGTGGTCGTCTACTGCGACCCCGGCCGCTACGGCGTTCTCGACGGTATCGAACCGCGGGACGGCGACGTGGTCTGCGTCACCCACGACCACCACTACGACAGCGACGGCATCCGCCGGGTCGCGCGCGACGACGCCACCGTCGTCCTCTTCGAGGGTATCGACACGAACCGCATCGACCGCGACGTCGAGCGGCCGGCCGACCTCCCCTACGACGTGGTCCGGGTCGACGCCGAGGCCGACATCGCGGTCGGGACCCCGACCGGCGCGCGCGACGACGGGCCGCGCCCCGGCGAGGTCTTCGTCCGCACCGTCCCCGCGTACAACGACCCCGACGGCCCGCACACCCGCGAGGACGGCTCGCCGGTCCACCCCGAGGGGCGCGGCTGCGGCTTCCACCTCACGCTCCCGAGCGTCTGGGGCCGCGACGTGACCGCCTTCTGGCCCGGGGACTCCGACGTGCTCGACGGCCACGCCGAGCTCGACGTCTCGCTGTTCTGTCCGCCCATCGGCGGGGCGTTCACGATGGGCCGGGAGGCGGCGGCCGACCTCGCCGAGGCGGTGGAGGCGAGCCTCGTGCTCCCGGTCCACTACGACACGTTCGAGGCGCTGGAGGCCGATGCCGAGGCGTTCGTCGCGGACGTGGCCGGGCGCGGCGTCCCGGTCGTGCTGGACGAGTGACGGCGGCGTCGCGTCGCGGGTCGCGAAAGAGCCGACGGGCCGTTCCCCTCGCGAAATCGCCTACCGGCGCGCCGGGTGGTCGTTCGGCAGGCGGGGCCCCTCGCCGCCGGCGCGCTCGCGGAGCGTGTCGGCGTCGGCGTCGGCCACGAGGCCGCGCTCGCGGAGTTCGGGGACGACGAGGTCGACGAAGTCGACGAGCGAGTCGGGGCGCGTCACCTCCTTCACGTTGAAGCCCGCGATGGGCAGGTCGCGGTACCACGCCTCCAGTTCGTCGGCCACCGCCTCCGGGGTTCCGACGACGACCGGCGAGGTGGAGCCGAGGCCGGCGAACTGTGCGACCTCGCGGACGGTCCACTCGCGGTCCGGGTCGGCGCTCGTGAAGGCGTTCACCGCGCCCTGAATCGCCTCCGTCTCGATGTGTTCGAGCGGCTGGTCGGGGTCGAGTTCGGAGAGGTCCATGTCCATGAAGCCCGACAGCAGCGCGAGCGTCGCCTCCACGTCCACGTTCTCGCGGTAGCTCTCGTGTTTCGCGGCCGCGAGTTCCTCGGTCTCCCCGACGACGGGGACGACGCCGGGGTAGAACCCGAGCGAGTCGGGGTCGCGGCCGTGGTCGGCGGCGCGCTCGCGCATGTCCTCGACGTAGCCGCGCACGCCCTCCTTCGTCGGGTACGAGCAGAACACGGCCTCGGCGTTGTGCGCGGCGAACTCCCGGCCGCGGTCCGAGGAGCCGGCCTGATACAGGAACGGGGTCCGCTGGGGCGACGGCTCGGCCCCGTGCGGCCCGGCGACGGAGAACCACTCGCCGTCGTGGTCGATGGTGTGAACGCCGTTCGGGTCGGTGAACACGCCCGCCTCGCGGTCGCGCTTCACGGCGTCGTCGTCCCACGAGTCCTCCCACAGCGCGTAGCAGACCTCCATGAACTCCGCGGCGCGGTCGTAGCGGTCGTCGTGGTCCAGCCGTTCGCCGACGCCGAGGTTGCGCGCCGCGGATTCGAGGTAGGAGGTGACGATGTTGAACGCGACCCGGCCGTCGGTGAGGTGATCGAGCGTCGAGAACTCGCGGGCGAGTTCGTACGGGTGGTTGTACGTGGTCGAGCGCGTGACGGCGAAGCCCAGGTCGTCGGTGACCTCGGCCATCGCGGGAATCAGGAACCGCGGGTCGTTCGACGGGGTCTGGACGGCCCGCTCGATGGCCGTCTCGCGCTCGCCGTCGTACACGTCGTAGATACCGCGCACGTCGGCGAAGAACACCGCGTCGAAGCCGCCGCGCTCGGCGGTGCGGGCGACCTCGGTCCAGTACTCGCGGTCCGTGTAGTCGGCGGCGCGGTCGCCGGGGTAGCGCCACGCGCCCGGGGAGACGTGGGTGACCGCGTTCATCGTGAAGAGGTTCAGGCGCATCCGGTCCATACCGCCCACTGCGCCGCCTCGCGGGTAAGGGGGTCCGGTAGCGGCGAGGCGTGCGGGCCTTCTCGGTCAGCAGGCGCAGTAGTACTCGCGGTCCGCGAACTCCGTCTCCAGGAGCGCGTACGTCGGCCCGGGGTCGGCGGGCCGGTAGACGCCGGTCGTGAGCCCCGGCCCGCCCTCGAACTCCCCGGAGACGAGCGCGTGCCACTCGCGGGGGGCGAGCACGTCCTCGAAGGTCGGGTCCTCGAAGTTCAGCCGCAGGTAGTCGGGGAGGAACACCCACCGGGCGTCGATGGGGCCGGTGTGGACCGTCTCGGTGCCGACGGCGTTCGCGTAGGCGGCCATCGGGAGGTTCACGCCCGCGGCGACGGGCATCCCGATCCACTTCCACGGCCGGGTGTTGATGTCGAGCAGGACGTACTCGTCGCGCTCGGCGTCGTGGACGAACTCCGCCTCCGAGATGCCGTAGTAGCCCGCGTCGTCGAGCATCGTCCGCGCGCGCCCCTCGATCGTCGGGTCCTCGACGCGGTCCACGACACAGGAGGTGCCGTAGCCCGTCGGGTAGCGGACCCGCGCGTTGCCGACGACGCCGAGCGCCTCGCCCTCCTGCGGGACGTAGGAGGCGTACGAGCGGTCCGCGCCGGCCGTCTTCTCCACCTTCTCCTGGGCCATGACGCGGACGCCGGCGTCGTCGGCCTCCGCCAGCACGTCCGCGAACTCCGCCTCGTCCGCGACCTCGACGACGTTCGTGCCGATGGCCTCCTCGAACTCCCGCTTGCGCGCGGGCTTGACGACGAGCGGGAAGCCGAGCGCCTCGGCGGCCTCGCCCGGGTCCGTCTCCTCTAGGAAGTACGTCTCGGGGTAGGGAACCCCGAGCGCCTCGGCGCGGCGGTACAGTTCGTACTTGTCGAGCACCGAGTCCAGGGTGCCGTCCGCGAACGGCAGGCGCACGCCCTCGGGCTCCTGCTCGGCGAACGCGAGCGCCCACTCGTCCATACAGCCGAACGCGACCGGCTCGTGGCCCGTCGCGTCGGCGACGGCCGCCACGTCCTCGCGGAAGCCGTCGGGGTCGTCGAGCGGGTAGGTGACGCGGCCGGCCACGTCCACGGCGTCGGAGGCGGGCGCGACCCCGTCGCCCGAGCGGTCGAGCGCGATGACGGGCACGTCGTGGGCGGCGAGCGCGCGGGCGACCCCGAGGCCGGTGACGTGGGCGTTGGCGACGAGCGCGGGCGGGCGGGCGAAACTGCGCTCCCCGACGGCGTCGAGGAGTTCGTCGAACGACAGGAACGCGTCGGTCATCGGGCCGGAGTTCGGCGCGACCCGACGAAAAGGCCGGGGTTCCCCCCGCGGCTCGCCGCCCGGCCGGAAGCTTATGTCCGCCGAGCGCCGCGTGTCCACCGATGGACAGCGCCGTCCGCCTCGTCGCGCTCCTCCTCGTCCTCGCCGCCGTCGCGCCCGGGGTCGCGCTCGGGGACGCGACCGGCCCGGACACGGTTGACGTGACGTACACCGTCGCCCACGACCCGAGCGGGCCGACCGTCTCGGTGACGATGCGCGTC
The DNA here is from genome assembly GCF_029338355.1 of Halosegnis marinus. Classification (GTDB taxonomy): domain Archaea; phylum Halobacteriota; class Halobacteria; order Halobacteriales; family Haloarculaceae; genus Halosegnis; species Halosegnis marinus. The sequence goes on along the minus strand of NZ_CP119802.1, from coordinate 111,738 downwards.
GAGATGCCCGACCGCGTCACGGAACTCGACGCGCGCCTCCCGTCGTGGGTCGAGGTGACCGCGACGGACGGCTTCGACCCGGCCGACGGGAGCTACCAGTGGGACGGCGAGACCGACGCCCCGAGCATCGAGTACACGGTCCCGACCGACGCGCCGGGCGACCCGCTCGTGAACGGGGCGTACGCCTACGTCGAGCAGGCCGACTTCGTGGGCGGCGTCGGCTACCGCTACCGGAACCCCGAGGTCGGCTTCGAGCGGCACGTGGAGGTCGCGGGAACCGGGACCGTCCACGGTTTCGGCGTGAGCCTCTGGAACGAGGCGACGACCCGGACGACCGGGGACGGGACGACGGTGACGCTCGTGACGCCCCCGACCGACGGCCCGGCGGGGGTCCCGGCGAACGGGACCCGCGACCGCGCCGTCCTCGACCGGCTGACGGCGATAGACGAGTTCTTCGGCTTCGACCGCACGGACGACCGCATCGTCGTGTACCTCCGCCCGTCCGACGCCCCCGAACTCGGCGGCGACGTGGCCGGCCGCGCCAACAGCGGCGGGACGATGCTGCTCGCCGCCGACCGCGCGACCGACAGGACGCTGCTCGCCCACGAGTACGTCCACACCCAGCAGGACTTCCTCGCCGTCGCCGCGACCGACTGGCTCGTCGAGGGGTCGGCCGACTACTACGGCTACTACTACGCCTACCACGCGGGCGACCTGTCGTTCGCGGAGTTCCGCGAGCGGCTGAACGTCCGCGACGACCCGCGCTACCGCGACGCCGACCTCCGGAACCTCACCAACGCCTCCGAGACGGCCGACTACCGCAAGGGCCGCCACGTCGCCGCCGCGCTCGACGCGTGGATGCGCAACCGCTCGGACGGCGAGGCCCGGCTCTCGGACGTGTTCGTCACGCTGCGCGCCCGCGACGGCGGCGCGCCGACGTACGCCGACGGCCCCGGGTTCGGCACGGCCGACCTCGTGGACGTCGTGAGCGAGGCCGCCGGCGCGCCCGTGGAGCCGTGGTACGACGCCGCGACCGGCCCCTCGTCGCCGCCGCCCATACCGGACGACCCGGCGCTGTTCGCCCACGACGGCGAGGTGCGGACGGCGACGCCCTCCCCGACGGCGACAGCTACGGCGACGCCCTCCCCGACGGCGACAGCTACGGCGACGGCAACGGCAACGACGACTGGGGGGACGGCCACTTCGACCGGGACGCCGCCGTCTCCGACCGCAACATCGCCGACCCCGACCGCAACCTCGGTGTCGGGGGGCGCCGGCGCGACGGCGACCTCGACCGACGCGCCGACGGCGACGCCCGGCCAGCCCGGCTTCGGGGCGGCCGCGGCGCTCTCGGCCCTGGCGGCGGTCGCGCTGGCGCGAAAACGGAACCGGACTCGATGACGCGACTCAGATGACGCCCATCTCGGAGAGGCGCGTCGGCAGGTACTCGTCGGTAACGAAGTCGAGGCCGCGCGAGGCGAGCGCCTGCTGTTCGGACTTCTTTCCGATGTCGAGCTGGAGCTCTATCTGTTCGGTCCAGAAGTCGCTCTTGAACCGCGGGTCCTCCAGTTCGGACTCGAGCGCGTTCACGTCCGAGTCCGAGAGGGGGTCCGAGGGGAGGTCGTACTCCCGGATGTCCTGCGGGCGGATGCCGACGAACTTCGCGGCGGGGGTCGCGAGGTACTCCGAGAGGTGTGCCGACTTGATGGAGCCGTACGCGACGGAGCCGTAGATGCGGTACGACCACGGGTCGCCGTCGGTGAAGACCACGACCGGGAGGTCGAGTTCGTCGTGGAGCCGCTTCGTGATGCGCCGGGTGGCGCGGGCCGGCTGGCCCTTCAGGTGGACGACGATGGTGTTGTAGTCGGTGTCGAAGCCGTTCTCCACCAGCCGGTCGCGCATGCCGCCGGTCTCCACGCAGAGGATGAAGTCGGCGTCGTGGTCGAGGAAGTCGATGGTGTCGGGGTTGTTCGGTATCTGGTACCCGCCCTCGCCGACGTCCTCCTGACAGTGGATGACCCGGTCGCCGCGGCGGGTCTGCTCGCGGAGTTCGAGCGGGCCCATCAGCGTCGCGCCCGACTCCTCCGGGCGCATGTGGAAGTCCTCGCGGGTGACGCCGGAGACGACCTCCAGGTCCTCGATGAGCTGGTTCGACTCGTCCTGGTCGTTGAACTGCGCGTACTCGTTGTCCCACGACTCCGAGAGGTAGTACAGCTCACGCAGGGTCGAGGAGCGGTCCTCGTCCAGCTGATTGGCGAGGAACTCCACCGCGTAGATGGACTTCAGGAGCTTCTTCGCGCCGCCGACGCTGTTGGCCGAGCGCGTGGAGTGCCGGTCGCCGAGCACCCAGACGCCCGCGTCCTCGTCGAACACGATGTTCGACTTCGAGCGCGTCGGTATCTCCATCGACGGCACGTCGCCGCCGGCGAACTGGTCGTAGAACCGCTCGGAGAGCCGCACGAGCTGCTCGCGGGCCCGCTGTTCGTCCGTCGTGATGTCGGTATCGGAACTCATGGTCAGGCGTTCACCGTTATTTTCTCCGCCTCGACGCCCTCGACCGAGACGTCGAACTCGGCGTCGTCGCTCACGTCGTACTCGATGGCCGCCTCGTCGCCGCCGGCCACGTCCGCGCTCCACTTCACGAACCACTCGCCGTCCATCTCGACGACGGTCGCGCCCTCCACGTCGCCGGGGTCCTCGCTGACGATGTCGGTCACCTCCAGTTGGGCCCCCGTCGAGCCGTGGTTCTGGACGGCGAGCCGCACCCGGCCGTCCTCGACGGTGCGCTCGACGAGCACGTTGTTCATGATGCGCGCCAGCGAGTCGTCGATGTTCAGCGGCTCGCGGCCGGTCACCTCCGAGAGCTTCCGGGCCATCTCGGGGAGGATGTCCACGAGCACGTTCTGCTTGCGCCGGCGCTTCTCCAGCGACCGCTGTTTGTTCAGGTACGACTTCAGTTCGCGGGCCGCCTCGCGGAGCGCGAGCTCTATCTCGTCCTCTATCTCGGGGACGTTCGCCACCGCGTCCTTCGACTCGCTCGTGAACGGGACGTTCGTGGAGGCGATGTGGACCGTGATGACCGCGGGCCCGTTCGGCATCCCGGTGCCGCCCGGCTGGTCCAGCCCGTAGTTGCGCCAGTTGATGCGCTTCACCACGTCCGTCGTGGAACACGCGCCCAGCCGGTACACCAGCGGGACGCGGTTCGCGAACCGTAACACCTCGACGTTCCCCTCGGCGGGGAGGTCGCCCCCGTAGGCGATGCCGGCCTCCACGATGAACGGGTCGCCCCGGTGGACCTCGGCGTCGCGGGTCGCGGCCGCGTAGAAGTCCGCGTCGTACTCCTTGCGGAGCCCCTTCTCGACCAGTTCGGGCGTGATGGGCGCGAGGCAGTTCGTCGGCGGCGCGAGGATGTCCGTCTCTCGCATCGCTTCGAGGAACTCCGCGGCGATGTCGCGCGTGTTCGCCACTTCCTTCACCTTCGGCGGGTCGTCCGGCACCGTGCGCATTTCCGCCCAGACCGCGTCGGCGATGTTCCCCCGGGCCGTCTCGCCGAACGTCTCGCCGTCGGTCTCCTCGGTCATCTCCGCGGCGCGGGCGACGAAGTCGTCCAGTTCGGCGCGCGTGGTGCGGTTCCGGTTGTCCTCCTGCTCCTCGAACTTCTCGGCGAGCCGGCGGGCCAGCCCCTCGACTGCGGCGTCGTCCTTCCGGGTCGTGGTCGCCCCGTCCACGAGCGGGTAGACGTCCTCCCGGCGCGTCCGGGTGCAGGCGTACCACGCGGCCGCGACGGCGTTCTCGCGGACGGCCTCGCCGAACGTCTTGCCGAAGGTCTCCTCGGCCTCGTCGGCCGCCTCGGCGACGATAGCGACGACCTCGTGGTGGGCCACGCGGCCGCGGTCGGCGACGGCGTCGGCGATGGTCGTCGCGAACGACTCCGTCGCCTCCGCGCCCTTGTTCGAGGTGGCTTCCGCGACCTCGTCGGCCACGGAGACCTCGTCGTGGGCCGCGGGCGCGGTCCACGTCATCTCCCGACCGAAGTGGCGGTCGCGGAAGCGGTCGAGGACGGACCCGGCCGTCTTCGCGCCGACGCGGGTGAACTCCTCCTGCATGAACCCCGACAGCGAGTACGACTCCGTCGCGGCGAGCATCTTCAGCAGGGTGCCGAGTTCGACGCCGTGCGGGTGCGGGCGTATCTCCTCCGTCTCGGCGGGGAGTTGGTCCGTCGCGCGCTCGTACTTCTCGTGGGCCTTCGGCTCGCGGAACTCGATGCGGGCGTGGGGGTTCACGACCGCGGTGTACTTGATGTAGTCGTGGAGCTGTTGGCGAGCGCGCATGTTCGCCTCCATCTCCAGTTCGATGCGGGTGCCGTGCGGGCGCTCCCACGTCGTCTCCTCGTCCAGCGACACCTCCGGCTCGTTGGTGTCGGTGTCGATGGTGAGTTCGAACTTCCGGGCCGGTCGGTCCGCGCCCGTCTTCGAGGTTATCTTCGCCGGCTTGCCGGAGGTGAGTTGCGAGTAGAGGACGGCGGCGGAGATGCCGATACCCTGCTGGCCGCGCGACTGCTCGCGGGCGTGGAAGCGGGAGCCGTACAGTAGTTTCCCGAACACCTTCGGGACCTGCTCGCGGGTGATGCCGGGACCGTTGTCCTCGACGACGAGGCGGTAGTAGTCGCCCGCGTCGGCGATCTCGACGTACACGTCGGGGAGGAGGCCGGCCTCCTCGGTGGCGTCGAGCGCGTTGTCCACGGCCTCCTTGACGGCCGTGACGAGCGCCTTCCCGCCCGAATCGAAGCCGAGCATCTGCTTGTTCTTCTCGAAGAACTCGGCGATGGAGATGGACCGCTGGGACTCGGCGAGTTCGTCCGCGACGGTTCCCCCGCCGCCCTCGCCGAGCGACGACTGATAGGAGGTCATGTTCCGTGGCTTGCCGGCGGGGGGTAAAAACCCTCGCGGTGGCTCGGTGAAAGTGAAACCGTTTCCCGAGGTTTATCGCCCCGCGGTCGAACCTCGGGGCGTGCGAGAGACGCCGCCCGAGACACCGTGCGAGCCGACGACCGAGACGCTCCACGGCGAGGAGATAGCCGACCCGTACCGCTGGCTGGAGGCCGACGACGACGAGCGCGTCCGCGAGTGGACCGACGCGCAGAACGAGTACGCCGACGCGGTCCTCGACACCGACACCCGCGACGCGCTCCGCCCGCGCTTCGAGGACGTGGCCCGCGTCACCGACTACGGCCCCGTCACCGTCGCCGGGGACCGCTACTTCCGGACGATAGAGGCTCCCCACGAGGACCACGCAGTCCTCCACGTCCAGGAGTCGCTCGACGGCGAGCCGCGCGTCCTCGTGGACCCCAACGGCTTCGCGGGCGAGGCGGCCTCGATGAACTGGTTCGTCGTCGGCCCCGACGGCGAGCGCGTCGCCTACGGCTACGACGAGGGCGGCACCGAGCAGTACGACCTGCGCGTCGTGGACGCCGCCACGGGCGAGGAACGCGAGGAGGTTCCGAACGTGGGCCGCACGAACCCCGGCGGGTTCGCGTGGACCGACAAGGGCTTCTACTCCGTGCGGACGGGGACGGCCGGCGAGGCCGATTCGGAAGGCGGCGGCCAACTCGACCGGGCGCTCTACTACCACGAGCACGGCGCGGACCCGGCCGACGACCGACTCGTGACCGACGACTTCGGCCCGCGGGAACTGCCGGTCCTGACGACCGACGACGGGGACGCCCTGTTCGTCGCGGTGAGTCAGGGGTGGGACACGACCGACCTCTACCGCGCCGACGAGTCGCGGGCGGACCCGCTCGTGCCGCTCGTGACCGGACTCGACGCCAGCATCGACGCCACGGCCGGCGAGGACACCCTGTACCTGCGGACGGACCACGAGGCCGACCGGGGCCGCGTCGTCGCCGTCCCGCTCGCCGAGGCCCGGACCGGCGACGACCTCGCGCTCGCCGACTACCCGGACGCCGTGCCCGAGACGGAGGGCGTTCTGCAGGGCGTGACGACCGTGGGCGACGCGCTCGCCGCGGTCCACCTCCACGACGCGAGCGCGGAACTGACGCTGTGGCGCGACGGCGAACGGACGGCGACGGTGCCGACGCCGGACCTCTGTACCGTCCCCGCGGCCGCGCTCGACGTCGACGACGACGGGACCGACCTGTTCCACGTCGTGCAGGGCTTCGCCGAACCGGCCCGGGTCCGGCGTTACGACGTGGCCGAGGGGACCGCGACGGCGATAGCGCAGGCGGACGCGGACCTCGACGTCGACGTGACCGTCGAGCGGACGTTCCACGAGTCGGCCGACGGCACCGAGGTGCCGGCGTTCGTCGTGCGCGCCGCGGACGCCGACCCGGACGGGGACGCGCCCGCAGTCATCTACGGCTACGGCGGCTTCCGCATCGCGCTGACGCCGTCGTTCCGGCGGTTCGCCGGGCCGTTCCTCGACGCGGGCGGCGTCTTCGTCGTCGCCTGCCTGCGCGGCGGGTCGGAGTACGGCGAGTCGTGGCACCGCGCGGGGATGTTCGGGGACAAGCAGAACGTCTTCGACGACCTCTACGCCGTGGCCGAGGGTATCGGGGACGAGTACGCCGACCCGGACCGTATCGGGGTCTGGGGCGGGTCCAACGGCGGTCTGCTGACGGGGGCGGCGCTCACCCAGCGGCCGGACCTGTGGGCCGCGGTGCTGTGTGAGGTGCCGCTGCTCGACATGCTGCGGTTCCACCGGTTCCTGCTCGGCGCGTCGTGGACGAGCGAGTACGGGTCGCCCGACGACCCGGAGGCGTTCGAGTACCTCCGCGAGTACTCGCCGTACCACAACGTCGCGGAGCGGGCGTACCCGCCGACGCTGTTCACCACCGCGCTGGGCGACACGCGCGTCCACCCGGCCCACGCCCGGAAGACGACGGCCCGCGTACAGGCCAACCAGACGGGCGAGGGACCGATACTGCTCCGGACGGAGACGGACACCGGCCACGGCGTCGGTAAGCCCACCGAGCGTATCGTCCGCGAGCAGGTCGACCGCTGGACGTGGCTCTGTGACCGCCTCGGCGTCCCGGTCGGCGCGGGCGACGGCGACTGATTCCGGGGGCGACGGCGGCCGGAAGCGACGCTCGCGCTCGCGCGCGGGCGGGTACTTTATACCGAAGGTTGCCATAGGTGGGGTAAGGTATCCCCTATGTCTCAGGAACGTAGCTACGGGGCCGACCAGATCCAGGTGCTGGAGGGTCTGGAGGCCGTCCAGAAACGACCCGCGATGTACATCGGTTCCACCGATTCGCGCGGGCTCCACCACCTCGTCTACGAGGTCGTGGACAACTCCATCGACGAGGCGCTCGCCGGCTACTGTGACACCATCGAGGTGACCGTCCACGAGGACGGCTCCGTCTCCGTCTCCGACGACGGGCGCGGCATCCCGGTCGACACGCACAAGGAGTACGACCGGCCCGCGCTGGAGGTCATCATGACCGTCCTCCACGCCGGCGGGAAGTTCGATAACAAGTCCTACCAGGTGTCCGGCGGCCTCCACGGCGTCGGCGTGAGCGTCGTCAACGCGCTCTCCTCGTGGCTCGAAGTCGAGGTGAAGCGCGACGGTTCGGTCTACCGCCACCGCTTCGACCACGGCGAACCCGACCAGGAGTTGGAGGAGGTCCGCCCGATGGACGACGGCGAGGAGACGGGTACGACCATCCGCTTCTGGCCCGACGAGGACATCTTCGAGACGACCGACTTCGCCTTCTCCACGCTCGAATCCCGTCTCCGCGAACTCGCCTTCCTCAACCCCGGCGTCGAGATAGCACTCCTCGACGAGCGCGACGGCGGGGAGACGCGGTTCCAGTACGACGGCGGCATCCGCGAGTTCGTCGAGTACCTCAACGAGACGCGCACCGTCCTCCACGACGAGGTCGTCTACGTCGAGGGCGGCGACGACGGGATACAGGTGGAGATCGCCCTCCAGGCGACCGACGGCGTGCAGGGGTCGATCCACGCCTTCGCCAACAACATCAACACCCGCGAGGGCGGCACCCACCTCACCGGCTTCAAGACGGCGCTCACCCGCGTCGTCAACGACTACGCCTCCTCGCACGACCTCGCCTCGGACATCGACGAGAACCTCAAGGGCGAGGACATCCGCGAGGGGCTGACCGGCGTTCTCTCGGTCAAGCACCCGGACCCGCAGTTCGAGGGCCAGACCAAGACGAAACTCGGGAACAGCGAGGTGCGGGGCATCGTCGAGAGCCTGATGCACGAGGGGTTCGCCACCTACCTCGAGGAGCACCCGGACACCGCCGAGGCCATCGTCTCGAAGGCCGTCGAGGCCGCGAAGGCCCGCCTCGCCGCGAAGAAGGCCGAGGAGCTGACGCGCCGGAAGTCGGCGCTCGGCTCCACCTCCCTCCCCGGGAAGCTCGCGGACTGTCAGACCCGCGACCCCGAGGAGGCCGAACTGTTCATCGTGGAGGGCGACTCCGCGGGCGGGAGCGCGAAACAGGCGCGCAACCCCGAGTTCCAGGCCATCCTTCCCCTGTTCGGGAAGGTGCTCAACGCGGAGAAACACCGGCTCGATAGAGTACTGGAGAACGAGAAGATACGCGACCTCATCACCGCCGTCGGCACGAGCATCGGCGAGGAGTTCGACGTGGAGAACGCCCGCTACCACAAGATAATCCTGATGACGGACGCCGACGTGGACGGGGCGCACATCCGCACGCTGTATCTCACCTTCCTCTACCGGCAGATGCCGGAGCTCATCGAGAACGGCTACGTGTACGCGGCCCAGCCGCCACTCTACCGCATCCGCTACAAGGGCGACACCTACGACGCCATGACGGAGGCGGACCGCGAGCGCATCGTCGAGGAGGTGTGCGACGGCTCGCCCGACCAGGTCCAGCGGTTCAAGGGGCTGGGCGAGATGAACCCCCAACAGCTCTGGGACACGACGATGAACCCGGAGACGCGCATCCTCAAGCGCATCACCGTGGACGACGCGGCCGCGGCCGACCGGATGTTCTCCGTGCTGATGGGTGACGCCGTCGCGCCCCGCAAGCAGTTCATCAAGGAGCACGCCGAGGACGCCGAGTGGGTGGACATATGAGCGCCGACGACGCGCCCGAGGCCGCCCGCGAGATACGCAACGTCCGCATCGAGGACGAGATGGAGCAGTCGTACATCGACTACGCGATGTCCGTCATCGTGGGTCGCGCGCTCCCCAGCGCCCGCGACGGCCTCAAGCCGGTCCAGCGGCGCATCCTCTACGCGATGCACGACATGGGGGTGAGTTCGAACGCGGGCCACCGGAAGTCCTCCAACATCGTCGGCGAGACGATGGGTAACTACCACCCGCACGGCGACCAGTCCATCTACGACGCGCTGGCGCGGATGGCGCAGGACTTCTCGCTGCGCTACCCGCTCGTCGACGGGCAGGGGAACTTCGGCTCGGTGGACGGCGACCCGCCGGCCGCGATGCGGTACACGGAGGCGCGGATGGCCCCGATGGCCGAGGAGATGCTCGCCGACATCGGCGAGGACACCGTCGACTTCGTCGCCAACTACGACGACCGGCTCACGGAGCCGGAGGTACTGCCCGCGAAGGTGCCGAACCTGCTCCTCAACGGGGCGTCGGGCATCGCGGTCGGGATGTCCACGAACATCCCGCCGCACAACCTCCGCGAGGTGGTGGACGCGACGATACACCTCATCGACAACCCCGAGTGCGAGGTGTCGGACCTCATCGTCGGCCCCGACGGCGAGGGGTTCGTCAAAGGGCCGGACTTCCCGACCGGCGCGAACATCGTCGGCCGGCAGGGCATCTACGACGCCTACACCTCCGGCCGCGGGAAGCTCCGCGTCCGCGCGGAGATGGACACGGAGGAGCGCGACCGCGGCGGCGACCGCATCGTCGTCACGGAGCTCCCGTACCAGGAGAACAAGGCGCGGCGCATCGAGCGCATCGCCGAGGACGTGAACGAGGGGAAGATAGAGGGCATCTCCGACATCCGCGACGAGTCCGACCGCGACGGCGTCCGCGTCGTCATCGACCTCAAGCGCGGCGCGAACACCGAGGTCGTCCGCAACAAACTGCTGGAGTCGCACCTCGAACGCACCTTCTCGGTGCTGTCGCTCGCGCTGGTGGACGGCCAGCCGCGCGTTCTGAACCTCAAGGAACTGCTCTCCGAGTACGTCGAGCACCGCCGCGAGGTCGTGCGCCGGCGCTCGCAGTACCGGCTCGACGAGGCCGAGGACAGGGCGCACATCCTCGAAGGCCGGCTGAAGGCGCTGGAGAACGCGGAGGCGGTCGTCGACCTCATCCGCAACAGCGAGGACCGCGACGCGGCCCGCGCCGGCCTCCGCGAGGAGTTCGACATGAGCGAGGCGCAGTCCGAACACATCGTCCGGATGCAGCTCGGCTCGCTCACGTCGATGGAGACCGCGGAGATCGAGTCCGAGTACGCGGACGTCCAGGCGACCATCGAGCGGCTGGAGGAGATACTCGGAGACGACGACGAGCTGATGGGCGTCATCAAGGACGAACTCCGCGCGATGCGCGAGGAGTACGGCGACGACCGCCGCACCTCGATAATCGAGGACACCGGCTCCGTCACCCGCGAGGACCTCATCCCCGAGGAGGACATGGTCGTCGTGCTCACGGAGGACGACTACATCAAGCGGATGCCCATCGCGGAGTTCGACCCGCAACACCGCGGCGGGAAGGGCATCATCGGCGTGCGCCCGAAGGAGGGCGACCGCGTCTCGACGGTGTTCCAGGCCAACAGCCACGACTACCTCATGGTGTTCACCTCGGCCGGACAGGTGTACCGGCTGAAGGTGTACGAGATACCCGAGATGTCCCGCACGGCGCGCGGGACGAACGTCGTGAACGTCATCGACCTCGACGCCGACGAGGAGGTGACGGCCGTCGTGGACGTGGACGACGTGGAGGACGAGGAGGGGTACCTCGCCATGGCGACGCGGGGCGGCTACGTGAAGCGCACCGAACTCGCGGCCTTCGAGAACGTCCACTCCGGCGGCATCATCGCCACGAAACTGGAGGACGGCGACCGCCTCGTGGACGTCGAGGTCACCGACGGGACGCAGGACCTCGTCGTCGGCACCCGGAAGGGGATGACCATCCGCTTCGACGAGACGGAGGCGCGGTCGATGGGCCGGTCGGCCCGCGGCGTCAACGGCATCAAGCTCGACGAGGGCGACGAGGTCGCCGGCCTCGTCGCCACCTCGGAGGGCGACGGGCTCGACCTGCTCACCGTGACGCGCAACGGCTACGGGAAGCGGACGCCGCTCTCGGAGTACCGCCAGCAGTCCCGCTACGGGAAGGGCCTCATCGACATCAAGACGAACGAGCGCAACGGCGAGGCCATCTCGCTGTCGGCCGTCACGGCCGACGACGGGCTCGTGTTGATGAGCGAGTCCGGCCAGATAATGCGGACGACCGTCGACGAGGTGTCCCGGCAGGGGCGCAACACGATGGGCGTCCGGATGATGAGCCTCGACGAGGGCGACTGGGTCGCCGGCGTCGACGTCGTTCCCGGCGGCGCGGACGACACGGACGACGACACGGACGACACGGACGACGACGGGGAGTAAGCTACTCCTCGGTCAGTTCCCGGTACTCCTCGCTCGTCATCCCGACCTTCTCCGCGAGTTCGTCGCCCACCAGCGTCGGCTCGTCCGGCTTCGAGGCGACCTCCCGCGCGACGTACGCCAGTCCGAGCGTGATGAGCGCGAGCGGGAGGCCGAGTGCCGCGACGACGACCGACGGGGGCACCGAGAGGTCGAGCGCCGCGACGGTCACGAGCAGCGCCGGCGGCGCGGCGAAGGCGGCGAGCACGGCCGCGGCGGCGAGCCGGACGCGCGTGTCCCCGAGGTCCATACCCGCCGTTGGGGTCGCGCGACCTAAAGCGCTCGGCGCGCGGCGAAACCGACAAACCCGTCGCGGTCCTCGGACCGGATATGACGCGAACCATCACCGTCGAGGGGATGAGCTGTGGCGGCTGTGAATCGGCGGTCGAGGAGGCGCTGTCGGACGTGGCCGGGGTCACCGGGGCGACGGCCGACCGCGAGACTGACACCGCGAGCGTGGAGGGCGAGGCCGACGCGGCGTCGCTCGTCGCGGCGGTCGAGGAGGCCGGCTACGACGCGAGCGCGTAGGTGGACCGCGGACGGCGGCTCTACGACCGCTGGGCCGACCGCTGGTCGCTGTTCCGCCTGCTCTCGCGGGTCGCGTTCGCCGGCCGCGAGGCCGAACTCCGGCGCCGCTCCGTCGCGTCGCTCGGGCTCTCGACCGGCGAGCGCGTGCTGGACCTCGGGGCCGGGCCGGGCGTCAACGCCGAGCGGCTGGGCCGGCCCGTCGGCCCGACCGGCGGCGTCGTCTGTCTCGACTACTCGGAACGGATGACGGCCCGCGCCCGCGACCGAGTCCGCGACGCGCCGGCCCCGACGGGCGTCGTCCGAGGCGACGCCGCGCGGCTTCCTTTTCCGGATGAGTCGTTCGACGCGGCGTACGCCTCCCTGTCGCTGACCGCGATGCCGGACGCCGCGGGCGCGGTCCGCGAGGTCCGGCGCGTCCTCCGGCCCGGCGGCCGGTTCGCGGTGCTCGACGCCCGGCCGTACGACGGGTGGCCGCACCGACTGTTGAACCCCGTGAACGACCGGGTGAACGCGTGGGCGACGAACTGGCACCCCGACACCGACGTGGTCGGCCTGCTGCGCGAGGTGTTCCCACGGGTCGACGCGCGCCGACACAACCACGGGAGCTTCGTCACGGCGGTGGCGCGCCGCGCGCCCGAGTGAGTCAGAGGATGCGCTTACCGAGCGCGGAGGCGAGCAGTTCGACGGCGAGTTCCGCGGTGCGGTTGTGGCTGTCGAGGATGGGGTTCACCTCGACCACCTCCATCGTGCGCACGTCGTCGATGCGGTCGGCGACGGCCTCCATCGCGGCGTGGGCCTCGCGGTAGGTGACGCCGCCGCGGACCGGGGTGCCCACGCCGGGCGCCTCGTCCGGGTCGAGGAAGTCCATGTCGAGCGAGACGTGGAGCCCGTCGGTGCCGTCCGCCGCGACGGCGAGCGCCTCGTCGGCCACGTCGGTCAGTCCCCGCTCGTCGATGTCGGACATCGTGTAGACGGTGACCTCGCTGTCCGCGAGCGCGGCGCGCTCGGCGTCGTCCAGCGAGCGGATGCCGACGAGCGCGACGTTCTCGGGGTCGATGTTCGACGCGCGGGCCCACGCGGCGTCGGCGAACTCGCCGCGCCCGAGCAGGGCGGCGACGGGCATCCCGTGGACGTTGCCCGAGGGCGTCGTCTCCGGGGTGTTGAAGTCGCCGTGGGCGTCGAACCAGACGACGCCGGTCGAGCCGGTCGCGGCGGCCCCGCCCGCGGTGCCGACGGCGATGGAGTGGTCGCCGCCGAGCACGAGCGGGAAGGCGCCGTCGTCGAGTGCGTCCGTGACGGCCGCGCGGAGGTCGCGACACACCTCCGCGGTCTCCGCGAGGTACTTCGCGCCGCCGCCGCTGTCGGCGGTCGTCTCGGGCGTCGGGACCGCGAGGTCGCCGTCGTCGCGCACGTCGTGGCCGACCGCGGCGAGTTCGTCGGCGAGGCCGGCGTAGCGGATGGCGGAGGGGCCCATGTCCACGCCGCGGCGGTCCGCGCCGAGGTCCATCGGGACGCCGATGAGTCGGACGTTCATAGCCGATGAGCGCCCGCGGCGGGTGAAAAACCCCCGGAACCGTCAGTCGAGGTACGGCTCGCAGACGCGACGGAGTCCCTCTTCGAAGTCGATTTCCGGTTCCCAGCCGGTCGCCTCGTGCATCTTCGAGGGGTCGGCCATCGTGTCGTGGACGTAGTTCTTCATCGTGTTCTCGGAGTAGGTCGGCTCCACGTCCGTCCCGAGGATGTCGTTGAGCCGCGCGACCAGTTCGTTCAGCGAGTAGGAGTCGCCCGTGCCGAGGTTGTAGATGCCGTCGAGTTCGTGGTCGGCCGCGAGTTCGAGGCCGCGCGCCACGTCCGCGACGTGGGTGAAGTCGCGCGTCTGGGTGCCGTCGCCCCAGATGTCCGGCGGGGTCCCGGTGGCGACCTCGTGGGCGAACTGCGTGATGAGGTTCGCGAACTCCCCCTTGTGCTCCTCGGCGCCCGAGAACCCCTCGTAGACGGCGAAGAAGCGCATCCCGGCCATCGACATCTCGTGGAAGTTCTGGTAGTACTCGGCGTAGCGCTCGCGGGCGAGCTTCGACGCCTCGTAGCCCGTCCGGGCCTCCACGTCCATGTCCTCGGGCGAGGGCTCGGTGCGGTCGCCGTAGATGGAGGAGGTGGAGGCGTAGACGACGGTGTCACAGCCGTGCGCGCGGACCTGCTCGACCGTGTTGATGAACCCCTCGACGTTGACGCGGGCGCCGCGCGCCGGGTTCTCCTCGTGCATCGGGCGCGAGGAGAGCGCCGCGAGGTGGAAGAGGACGTCCACGTCCGCCGGCAGGTCGTCGTCCAGCACGGAGGCGTCCACGAACTCCACCTCGTCGTCGAGGTTCTCGGGCGTGCCGAGGTAGAGGTCGTCCACCGCCACCACGTCGTTGTCCGCCGCGAGTCGGTTGGCGAGGTTCGAGCCGATGAAGCCCGCGCCCCCGGTCACGAGTACGCGTTTGCCCTGCATGCTCGGACGGGCACGTGCGCCCGTCAAGTCGGTGTCGGTACGCGGGCGTGTCGCCCCGGCGAACGGTTCGCCCCGGGTCACCGCCGCCTTTAATATCGGCGTCACCGAACCCCTTTTTATGTCATCCATCGAGCTCACGCCGTCCCAGAAGAAGATTCTGGAGGCGCTCATCAACCTCTACCGCGAGACGGAGACCGCGGTGAAGGGGGAGGACATCGCGGAGGAGGTAGACCGCAACCCCGGAACCATCCGCAACCAGATGCAGAGCCTGAAGGCGCTCCAGCTGGTCGAGGGCGTCCCCGGCCCGAAGGGCGGCTACAAGCCCACGGGCACGGCCTACGACGCCCTGGAGATACAGGAGATGGACCAGGCCGCGGACGTCCCCTTCGAGCACAACGGCGAGCGCGTCGAGGGCGCGAACGTCCAGGAGATAGACCTCACGAGCGTCCACCACCCCGAACTCTGCCGCGCCGAGATACGCCTGCAGGGCTCCATCGGCGACTTCCACGAGGGCGACAGCATCGTCGTCGGGCCGACGCCGCTCTCGAAGCTCCGCATCGAGGGCACCCTCGACGGGAAGGACGACACCAACAACAGCCTCATCCTCACCATCGACGACATGCGCGCGCCGGCCGAGGGCGAGACGCCCGCGAAGTAACGGCAAACGTCGCCGCGCGGGCACGCGCGTTCCGCAGGCTTTGTATCCGAAGCCCTCCCAGCAGTGGTATGACCGACGACATCGTCGTGCTCGGCTCGGGCTACGCCGGCACCGGCGCGGTGAAACGACTCGAACGCGAACTGGACGGCGAGGCGGACATCACGTGGATCTCCGACGTGGACCACCACCTCGTGCTCCACGAGTCGCACCGCGTCATCCGCAACCCCGACGTGCGCGACAACATCACCTTCGACTGCGAGGAGCTGAAGGCGCCCTCGACGCGGTTCGTCAACGCCCGCGTCGAGTCGCTCGACACCGACGAGCGCGTCATCGAACTCGGCGACGGCTCGACGGTGGACTACGACTACGTCCTCGTCGCCTTCGGCTCGCGGACGGCCTTCTTCGGCATCGACGGGCTGGAGGAGCACTCGCTGACGCTGAAGAGCCTGCAGGACGCCCTCGACGTCCACGAGGCCGTCAAGGACGCCGCCGCCGAGGCGACGAAGGAGGACCCCGCACAGGTCGTCGTGGGCGGCGCGGGTCTGTCGGGCATCCAGTCGGCCGGCGAGATCGCGGAGTTCCGCGACCGCCACCGCGCCCCGATAGACATCCACCTCGTGGAGGGGCTCGACAGCGTCTTCCCGAACAACGACCCCGTCGTGCAGGCGAAGCTCCGGAAGCTGCTGGAGGCCGCCGACATCGAGATCATGACGGGCGAGTTCATCGGCGAGGTGGACGAGGAGACCGTCTACATCGGCGAGGAGACGGAACTCGACTACGACGTGCTGCTGTGGACCGGCGGCATCACGGGCCAGGAGGCCGCCGCCACCGCCGAGGTCGAGCAGGACGAGCGTTCCCACCGCATCAACGCCGAACACGACTTCACGACGAGCGACGACCGCGTGTTCGCCATCGGCGACGCCGCGCTCATCGACCAGCCGGGCGAAGAGATGCCCGCGCCGCCGACCGCGCAGGCCGCGTGGCAGGCCGCCGACGTGGCGGGCGTCAATCTCGCGCGCGCCGTCCGCGGCCAGCCGCTGGAGACGTGGACCCACGAGGACAAGGGGACGCTCATCTCGGTCGGCGACGACGCCGTCGCGCACGACGTGATCTTCGTCGGCGACGTGGTCGAGACGTTCGGCGGGCCGGCCGCCGAACTGCTGAAGAAGGCCGTCGCCGCCCGCTGGATAAACGACGTCGCCGGACTCGGGGCCGCCGCGAAGGCGTTCCCCGACATGTAGGTCGGGTCGTTCTCTTCCGTTCTCACCGCCGCGTAGCTTCAAGTACCGACACGCGCCCAGCGCCCGCGTGACCTGACGAACCGAGCGGGGTCTGCCGAGGCCGTCGCGCGACACTCCGCGCTGCCTCCCGTCTGTCGCCCGTCCGCTATCGGTCCAGTGACAGCCCCGCGTGCCAGCGGTCCGCGCCGGCCGCCGCCTTCGCGCGGTCCATCGCCGCGAGGATAGTCGCGGCCTTCGAGGCCACCTCGCCCGCGCGCCGCTCGCCCTCGGTGCGGAACTCCCCGGTGACCCGGTTCGCGTACACCGTACACACCGCCCCGGCCCGCAGGCCGTAGAGGTTCGCTACCGTGAGGATGGCCGACGCCTCCATCTCGAAGTTGAGGACGCCGGCGTTCTGTAGCTCCTCGACCAGGTCGTCCGCGCCCGCCGCCTCGAACCCGCCGTAGCCCGGTCGCCCCTGACCGGCGTAGAAGGAGTCCGTCGAGCAGGTGACGCCGCAGTGGTAGTCGTAGCCGAGTTCCTCACAGGCCGTGACGAGCGCCGTCACGACCTCTGGGTGGGCCGTCGCGGGGTAGTCCTCGCGGACGTACTCGCCCGACGTGCCCTCCTGTCGGACGGCCCCCGTGGTGATGACGAGGTCGCCGACCTCCATCCCCGGCTGGATGGCGCCGCAGGAGCCGACGCGCATGAACGTCCCCGTCCCGATGTTCGCGTGCTCCTCGACCGCGATGGCCGCCGACGGCGAGCCGATGCCCGTTGACGTGACCGAGACGGGTTCGCCCTCGTAGCGGCCGGTCATCGTCCGGTACTCGCGGTGGCTGCCCGTCTCCTCGGCGTCGGTCCACTTCTCGGCGATCTTCGGGACGCGCTCGGGGTCGCCCGGCAACAGGACGGGCCCCGCGGTGTCGTCCGGCCCGATGCCGAGGTGGTACTGCTCCTCGTCGTTCGGGTTCTCGCTGTCGTTCATATCCGAAGTCGGCCCACCGGCCCCTAATCCCTGTCGGGTCCGGGCGAACGTTGATGCCCGCACCGGTCGCCCGGCGGGTATGGATATCCACCACGTCGGGCAGCTGCTCGACGCCGACTTCGAGCGCGCGGTCGCGTTCTACGAGTCGCTCGGCCTCGACCTCCGGGCGACGACCGAGGGGCCGGTCCGGGTCGCCTTCTTCGGGACGGGGAGCGCCGAGTTCCACCTCGTCGTGCGCGAGGCGCGCGGGTCGCCGGCGGACGACCTGCTCGACACCGTCGGCCGGTACTCCGCCGCCCACGTCGCCTTCGAGGTGGACGACCTCTCGACAGCGATGGCCGACGCCGAGGCCCTCGGCCTCTCGTTCGTCGGCGACCCGCCGGAGGATGGCCTCGGCCCCTACCGCCGGGCGTTCGTCGCGCCCGAGGGCCACATCGGCATCCCGTTCGAGTTCGTCGAGCCCCGGTGACTACTTGCCGAGCGTCCCGCGGTCGATGGTGTTCGGGATGAGTTCGCCGAGCGTGTACGTCGCCACCCCGTCGTCGTCGTCGCAGTGGACGGGGAGCGACTCGTCGCAGAACTCCGCGAGCGACTGCCGACACATCCCGCAGGGCGTGACGCCGTCGCGGGCCCCCGAGGAGACGGCGAGCGCCGCGAACTCGGTGTGGCCGTTCTTCACCGCCTCCGCGAGCGCCACCTCCTCGGCGTGGAGCGAGTTCGAGTAGTTCGCGTTCTCGATGTTACAGCCCGTGTAGAGGGTGCCGTCGGCGGTCAGCAGCGCCGCGCCGACGCGGTACTCGGAGTAGGGGACGTACGCGTCCGTCAGCGCGTCGCGCGCCGCGGCCACGAGGTCGTCGGTGTCCATGCGCCCGCTACCGCGGGCGGGGGGAAAGGGGCTCCGACCGCCGGCCTACCGGTCCTCGCCCGACTCGTAGTGGTCGCCGGCGGCCTCGGGGATGCGCGTGCGCCCCACGAGCGCCAGCACGACGACGACCGTGACGAACGGGATGATGCGGACGAGCGAGCCGGGCAGTCCGGTGCCGGTGGTCTGGAGCGCGACCTGGAGCGCGTCCAGTCCGGCGAACAGCATCGTCGAGAGGAACGCCCCGACGGGGTTGTAGTTGCCGAACAGGTAGGTGACGATGGCGATGAACCCCTTCCCGTTCACCATCGTCGGGCCGTTGCCGGTGAACTGGCCGATGCCGAGCGCGAGCGACGCGCCGCCCATCCCCGACAGCACCCCCGACAGCGTCACCGCGCCGTAGCGGACGCGGGAGACGCTGACGCCGGCGGTGTCGAGCGCCTTCGGGTTCTCCCCGCTGGCGCGGACCCACCGGCCGAACCGCGTCCGGTAGAGTCCGTACCACGAGGCGGCGACCATGACGAACATCAGGTACACCGACAGCGAGGCGTTCAGCAGCACGTCCGCGAGGAAGAACACCGGCCGGGTTACGGCGCCGGCGAGGAACTCCGTCGCGCCGTCCACGACCCCGACGCCGACGTCGGGGAAGCCGAGCCGCTGGGGGATAGTGCCGCTCTCCGGCAGGAAGCCGAGCACCTCCGGGAGCGTCGGCACCGTCCCGACCGTCGCGGTGTTCGGCCCGCCGTAGATGACCTGCGAGGCGAACGGCGCGAGGCCGAGCGCGATGAGCCAGACGGCGAGCCCCGCGATGATCTGGTCGGCGCGGTACTCGATACAGACGACGGCGAACAGCAGCGCCAGCAGCGTCGAGGCGAGCACGCCGAGCCAGAAGCCGGCGAGCAGGCTTCCCGTCGTCTCGGCCATCCAGACGGCGACGAACGCCGCGATGATGAGCAGCCCCTCCAGCCCGATGTTGATGACCCCGCTCTTCTCGGCGAAGATGCCGCCCAGCGCCGCGAGCGCGATGGGGACCGCGAGCCGGAGCGCCGACTCCGCGGTCGCCTCGCGAACGAGGGCGGTGAACAGCGTCCCGAGCAGCGAGTCGGGCAACAGGGTCCCCCCGACGGCCACGACGGCGAGGACGACGGCCACGGCGACGACGCCGTAGAGCCGCCGGCCAGAGGGCAGGCGGTCGCGGACGCGAGCGAGCGCCGTGTCACTCATCGTTCTCACCCCCGCGCCCGCCGTCGGCGGCGACGCGGTTCGCGCCCCGCCCGACGCGGCGCTGGACCGACTCCGCGCGCCGGCCGAGCAGCCGGAAGAACTCCGGCATCGCCACGAACAGGATGATGAGCCCGCGGAGCACGCCGACGAGCTGTGGCGGCACGTCGGTCGCGAAGTCCACGACCACGGTGCCGGACTTCAACACGCCGAACAGCAGCGCGGCGAAGCCGACCCCGAGGGGGTTGTTCCCCGCGAGGATGGAGACGGTGATGCCGTCGAACCCGTACGACGGCACGCCCGTCTGGTACTGCCCGAGTATCATCACGACGTAGAGCGCGCCGGCGATACCGCCGAGCGCGCCCGACAGCGCGAAGCTCGTCACGACGGTCCGCTTGGCGTCGACGCCGCCGTACTCGGCGGCCTCCGGCTGGAGGCCGCTCGTCCGCAGGTCGTAGCCGAACGACGTGCGGGTGAGCAGGTAGTACACGCCCGCGACGACGGCCACGCCGACGAGCAGCGCGAGTATCGAGAAGTCGTTGCGCGGGTCGAACAGCAGCGCGGGGAAGTCGGCGTACTCCGGGAGCGAGCGGGTCTGGGTCGCCGCGCTCTCGGGGTCCTTGAAGTGGTTCAGGACGAGGTAGCCGACGACGCCCGTCGCGACGAAGTTCAGCATGATTGTCGTGATGACCTCGTTGGCGTCGGCGTACGCCTTCAGCAGGCCGGGAATCGCGCCGTAGGCACCGCCGCCGAGCGCGCCCACGACGAGCGCGAGCGGGACGAGCACCAGCGTGCCGACCAGCCCGGAGACGTAGGGGGCCGCGGCGAGCACCGCCAGCGCGCTCGCGAGCCCGCCGACGACGAGCTGGCCCTGCGTCCCGATGTTGAACACGCCGGCGCGGAAAGCGACGGCGACGGAGAGGCCGGTGAATATCAGGACCGTCGTCTCCCGGAGGGTCACCGCAATCTGGCGGTTCAGCGGGTTCCACCCCTCGCGGAACGGGTTCAGCGGCCCGCCCGAGAACGGGGTGAGCGGTCCCCACCCGTCCTTGAGCGGGTCGCCGAGCGCGCCGAGGAACAGCCGGTCGTACACCGCTATCGGGTCGTAACAGAAGCCGACGGAGAACAGCCGCGGGAGGCCGAACGGCGCCGGGTGCGTGAGCACGAACGCCGCGCTCGTGCAGTCGGCCACGCGCCCCGAGACGAGGATGATGGCCGTCCCGACGAGGACGGAACAGACCAGCGCCGCGAAACTGATGGCGAACCGCTCGGCGGCGGACGCCTCGACCAGCCGCGCGAGCGCGCGCTCGCCCCGCTCGCGGAGGTCGCTCACGAGTCACCCCCGAGCCGGCGGCTCTCGATGTCGCGGGCCGGCTCCTCGCCGGCCATCAACAGGCCCAGTTCCTCCTCGGTCACGTCGTCCGGGTCGACGACGGCCATCAGGTCGCCGCCGTGCATCACGGCCAGCCGGTCGGAGAGCGACTGCACCTCCTCCAGCTTCGAGGAGACGAGCAGCACCGCGCCGCCCGCGTCGCGCAGTTCGAGCAGGCGGTCGTGGATGAACTCGGTCGAGCCGATGTCCACCCCGCGGGTCGGGTGGGTCGCGACGAGCAGCGACGGGTCGCGCTCGAACTCCCGCCCGACGATGAACTTCTGTTGGTTCCCGCCCGACAGCGCCGCCGACTCGGCGCTCGCGTCCGGCGGGCGCACGTCGTACTCCGCGATGAGCGACTCGGCGTGCTCGCGGGTGTGCTCCCAGTCGATGCGGCCGCCCCGGGCGAACTCCGCGGTGTGCTGGCTCCCGAGCAGCCCGTTCTCGACGAGGTCGAACTCCATCACCAGCCCGCGCTCCTGTCTGTCCTCGGGGATGTACGCCATCCCCGCGTCGATGCGGTCGCGGCGGCTGTCGCCCGTGACGTCGCGCCCACCGATGCTGACACGGCCGTCCTCGGGCGCCCGAAGTCCCGTTATCGCCTCCACGAGTTCCGCCTGGCCGTTGCCGTCCACTCCGGCGATGCCGAACACCTCGCCCTCGCGGACGCGGAAGGTCGCGTCGGTCACGGCGCGGACGCCGCGCTCGTCGCGCACGGACAGCCCCTCGACGCCGAGCACGTCCGCGCCCGGCTCGGCCGGTGCCTTCGCCGTCTCCATCAGCACCTCGCGGCCGACCATCAGTTCGGCCAGCCGCTCGCGGGTCGTCCCGTCGGCCTCGACGGTGCCCACGTTGCGGCCGTCGCGGAGGACGGTCACCTCGTCGGCGGCGTCCATCGCCTCGCCGAGCTTGTGGGTGATGAAGATGATCGTCTTGCCGGCCTCGGTCAGCTCCTCGAACACCTCGAAGAGGTCCTCGACCTCCTGGGGGGTGAGCACGGCCGTCGGCTCGTCGAGGATGAGCACATCCGCGCCGCGGTACAGCGCTTTCAGTATCTCGACGCGCTGTTGGACGCCGACGCTGACGTCCTCGATGCGGTCGTCGGGGTCGACCGCGAACCCGTACCGCTCGGACAGGTCGCGCACCTCGCGGCGCGCGCGGTCGCGGTCGACCGCGAGGCCGCCCCACTTTCGCGGCTCGTTGCCGAGCGTGATGTTCTCCGCGACCGTCATCGGGTCGACCAGCATGAAGTGCTGGTGTATCATCCCGACGCCGGCGTCGATGGCGTCGCGCGGCGAGTCGAAGTCGCGCTCGGTTCCGTCGACGACCACGCGCCCCTCGTTCGGCTCGTAGAGGCCGTACAGCACGTTCATCAGCGTCGTCTTGCCGGCTCCGTTCTCGCCGAGCAGCGCGTGGACGCTCCCCCGTTCGACTTCGAGCGTCACGTCGTCGTTGGCGACGACGCCGGGGAACCGCTTGGTTATCCCGTCGAGATGGACGGCATCACTCATCCCGTCTCAGGCGTCGTTCGGGTCCGTGGGGACGGAGATGTCGCCGTCGATGATGGACTGCCGGGAGGACGAGACGGCGCTCGTCACGTCGTCGGGAATCGCGTCGCCGAGCTCCTGACCGTAGACGAGCGCGACGCCGTCGTCGTCGAGGCCGAGCGCGACGGACTCGCCGCCGGGGAACTCCCCGTTGACCTCCGCCTCGATGCAGTCGAAGACGGCGTTGTCGACGCGCTTGACCATCGACGCGAGGATGACGTCCGCGAACGACTCGCGGGTGACCGACTGGTCGCGGTCGACGCCGACGGCGAAGCGGCCGCGCTCCTGTGCCGCACGGAAGACGCCCGTGCCCGTGTTGCCGGCCGCGTGGTAGACGATGTCCGCCCCGCTGTCGTACATCGAGAGGGCGGCCTCCTGGCCGCCGGCCGGGTCGTTGAAGTCCCCGACGTAGTTCGTCTGGACGTCCACGTCGTCGTTCGCTGCCTTCACGCCCGCCGTGAAGCCGGCCTCGAACTTCCCGATGAGGTCGCCCTCGACGCCGCCGACGAAGCCGACGTTCGTGGAGTCGGACTGCGTCGAGCCGGCGCCCGCGGAGAACGACTGCGTGGTGAGCAGCCCCGCCATCTGGCCGACGAGGTACGAGCCCTCGTGCTCCGCGAAGCCGTAGGAGGCCACGTTGTCGGCGTCCACGGCCGAGTCGATGATCTGGAAGTGCTGGTCGGGGTACTCCGCGGCGTTGTCGGTCAGCGCGTCCGCCTGCAGGAAGCCGATACACGACACGAGGTCGTAGTTCGGGTCCGACGAGGAGGCGAACTCCTGCTGGAGGTCCGAGAAGTCGGCGACCTCCTGCGGCTGGGCCTCCTGGTACTGGATGCCGAGTTCGGACTCGGCGCGCTGGACGCCCGTCTGCGCCTGGTCGTTGAACGAGCCGTCGCCGAGGCCGCCGGTCGCGTACACCATCCCGACGTTGGTGTCGCCGTCGCCGTCGCCGCCCCCGTTTCCGTTCCCGTCTCCGGAGGGACCGCCGCTACACCCGGCGAGTCCCGCGATACCAGCCATCCCCGCGCCCGTGATGAACCGCCGCCTATCGAGTTGCATCTCGGGTGAACGGCCGGCACGCCCCGGCATAAGGACTACGAAAAACCCGCACCGAGGTCTATATAGACTGTTCTCGGCGTTTCTGAATGTCGTCGCGAGCTACAGTTCCGCCTCGATTACGGTCCGGGCGCGCTCGACCAGCGCGTCCACGTCGTCGGCTTCCGCGTAGAGTCTGACGTACGGCTCCGTGCCGGAGGGTCGGACGAGGACCCACGAGGCGTCCGCGCGCTCGATGCGGACGCCGTACTCCGTGTCCACCGCGGCGTCGGGGAACTCGGCGGGGAGCGAGTCGGCGACGGCCGCCATCACCCGCGCTTTCTCCCCGTCGGGGCAGGGGATGGACACCTTCCGGTACGGGCGCTCCGTGACGGGCGCGCGCAGGCCGTCGAGCCCCTCGTCGGCGGCGAGCCGCGTCAACACGGCGGCGCTCGCCACGCCGTCTATCCACGGGCCGTGCTCCGGGTGGATGTGCTTCCACGGCTCCGCGGCGAACGCGACCTCGGTCCCGTCGTCGCCGTCGTCGAGCGCGGTCGCCATCCCCTCGTGGAGCGCGCCCAGTCGGACGCGCTCGACGCGGCCGCCCGCGGCCCGGACCCGCTCGTCGATGCGCGCGGAGGCGTTCGGCGTCGTCACGACGACGGGGTCGGCGGCGGCGCTCGCAGCGACGAACCGCTCCGCGAGGACGGCGACGACGGTGTCCTCGTGGACGACCTCGCCCTCCGCGTCCACGACGACGATGCGGTCGGCGTCGCCGTCGTGGCCGATGCCGAGGTCGAAGTCGCCGTCCCGGACGAAGGCCCGGAGGTCGGCGAGCGACTCGGCCGTCGGCTTCGACTCGCGGCCGGGGAAGTGGCCGTCCACCTGCGCGTTGAGCGCGACCACGTCCGCGCCGAGCGTGCGAAGCACCTGCGGCGTCGCGACGCTCGCCATCCCGGTGCCGCAATCGACGGCCACCCGGAGGCCGTCGGGGTCGGCGCCGAACCCCCGGGCGTAGGCCGCGACGGCGGCCCGGTAGTCGGCGAGGACCTCGGCGCGCTCGCTGTCGCCGAACGCGTCCCACGCGGCGGGCGGGTCGTCGGCCGCGGCCCGCTCCTCGACGGCCCGCTCGGCCTCGCGGTCGTACTCGGTGCCGTCGCGGAACAGCTTCAGCCCGTTGTCGGTCGGGGGGTTGTGGCTCGCGGTGACCACGACACCGCGGCGGCCACGGGAGGCGTAGGCGAGCCCCGGCGTCGGGACCTGCCCGACGCGGACGACGCGCGCGCCGCCCGACTGGAGACCCGCCGCGAGCGCGTCGGCGAGCGCCCGTCCCGTCTCGCGGCCGTCGCGACCGACGGCGAACTCGCCGCCGCCCGCCTCGGCCGCGGCCGCGCGCCCGACCGACAGCGCGAGCGCCGGCGTCACCCGCTCGCGTACGTCGCCGCGGATACCCGCGGTCCCGAACAGTTCCATACCCGAGGGTCCGCGGGCGCGCACTTAACTCCGTTCTCACGCCGCCGGCGACCTACAGTTCCACGCCGCTCGGGATGAGCGAGTGCTGGCGGAGCAGGTCGCCCTCGGCGTCGTACACGAGGAAGGTGCTCTTCTCGTTCTCCGTGAACGGCTCGCCGTCAACGAGCACGCGGATGCGGTAGCGGTGCTCCTCGTCGGTCTCCTTGCCGTACTCGCGGGCCGCGTCCACGAAGCGGAACACGTCCGCGCTGTCGGCGTTCAGTTCGAGGACGAACTCCCCGGTGACGCGGTTGGTGACCGCGACCACCCCCTCGGGAGACTCGTCGACCGGGCCCTGCAGGCGGAAGGCCACGTCGACCTCCTCGCCCGCGAACGGCTCCCCGTCCGCGCCGGTGAGCCGGTCGGTCAGCTGTTCGGCGGGTCCCTCGAAGTCGATGACCACGGTGGGGACCCCCGGCGAGTCGAGGTTGCTCGCCTCCAGCGTGAAATAATCTCGCCGCATTCGTCCGTCGTTGGGGCGGCGCGCGGAAGAACGTAACGGGGACGGCCCGACACCTTTTACCGGCGAGCCGTCGCCGTTCGACCATGGCATGGGTCGACTCCGAGTACGCGGGGGAGCTGGCCGTGGTCGCGGCGTGGCTCGCGGCGCTGCTCCCGTGGTCCGTCTCCGTGCGGTCGGGCGAGCTGTTGGGCGAGAGCGCGTCGCTCGTCGTCGTCCGGTTCCCGTTCGCGATGTTCCAGTTCCTCTTCGGCCCCGAGGTGCAGGGGTTCGACCCGTTCGTCCCCGTCTGGGCCGCCCCCGACTTCACCGGCAGCGCGGCCGTCTCGACGGCGTACACCGTCTGGCTCGCCGGCGGCGTCGTGGTGCTCGTCGCCGTCGCCTTCTCCGTCCTCTACTACGCCCGCGACGAACTCGTCGAGGCGCGTGCCCCGTTCGACCCCGTTCGGCTGATGGGGGGACTGCTGTTGCTCGCGGGCTTGCTGCTGCTCGCCTCGGCGCTCCGGCTGTTCGGCGCGCAGGGCGGCGTAACGATACCCGTCGGTGCGGTCATCGTCCCCGTCCTCGGACTCGTCCTGCTGCGGACGGAACGCACCGGGCCCGGCGGCGCGGCGGCGACGCCGGAGGCGTGACCCGCGGCGTGTGTTTAAGTACCGCGGGCACTTCGGCCCTACCAACCACGGCCCCGGCCGTACCTCACCATGGCAGGTAGCTCGAACGACGGCGGACTGCTCGACCCCCTCCGCCGCACGCTGACGGTGCTCCGCGGCTCCCGCGTCGAGGACCGCAACTACACGCCGGGAACCCACGGACGGCTCGTCCCCGAGGAGCCCGACGCGGTCGGCTACGAGGTGGACCGCTACTGGCTCAACGCGCCGTACTCGTACGCCTCCATCCGCTACGACGACGAGGAGAACGAACACCGCTACGTCGTCGTCGAGCCGTCGCTCACCGCCGACGAGTCCCGGCTGCTGGAAACGCTGTACGACGACGTGCGCGACCCGCTCCTCTACCGGGAGACGGCCGAGGAGGACCCCGAGGCGCTGTTGCGCGACGAACTCCGCGAGCGGCTCCAGGACTTCGGCGTCGAGATAACCCCCGCGGGCTTCCACAAGCTGTTCTACTACCTGTGGCGCCGGTTCCGCGGCTTCGGCCGACTCGACCCGCTGATGCACGACGAGAACATCGAGGACATCAGCTGTGACGGCTACGACGTGCCGCTGTACGTCTACCACGACGACTACCAGGACATCGCCACGAGCGTCGCGTTCGGCGACGAGGAACTCGACTCGTTCGTCATCCGGATGGCCCAGCAGGCGGGCCAACACATCTCCGTCGGCAACCCCGTCGTCGGGACGACGCTGGAGGACGGCTCCCGCGCGGAACTCACGCTCGGCGAGGAGGTGACGCCGCGCGGCTCCTCGTTCACGATACGGAAGTACTCCGACGAGCCGTTCACCCCCATCGACCTGCTGGAGTTCGGCACCTACTCGCTCCAGCAGATGGCGTACCTGTGGCTCGCCATCGAGAACAACAAGAACATCATCTTCGCCGGCGGCACGGCGTCGGGCAAGACCACCTCGATGAACGCCATCTCGATGTTCATCCCGCCGCGCTCGAAGCTCATCACCATCGAGGACACGCGCGAGCTGTCGCTGTATCACGACAACTGGCTCTCGGCGGTGACGCGCGAGCGGCTGGACGAGGCGTCGAACGTGACGATGTACGACCTGCTCCGGAGCGCGCTGCGCCACCGGCCCGAGTACATCCTCGTCGGCGAGGTGCGCGGCGAGGAGGCCATCACCCTCTTCCAGGCGATGAACACGGGCCACACGACGCTGTCCACGATGCACGCCGACTCCGTCCAGACGGTCATAAACCGCCTGGAGAACGAGCCCATCAACGTCCCGCGCTCGATGGTTCAGTCGCTCGACGTGCTCTGCGTGCAGGTGCTCGCGCGGCTCGACGGTCAGCGGGTCCGCCGCGCCCAGACCGTCTCCGAGATAGAGGGAATCGACCAGCGGACGGGCGAACTCGACTACTCGAACGCCTTCGAGTGGACCGCGACGAACGACTCCTTCCGCGAGGGGAACCGCAACCTCATGGACGAGATACGCGAGGAGCGCGGCTGGTCGCGGGCCGAACTGCTCCGCGAGATGCAGCGCCGCCGGGCGTTCCTCTCGCACCTGCGCGAGCAGGGCATCACGAACTTCCAACAGTTCACCGCCCTCGTGAACCAGTACTACGTCGACGCCGAGGGGACGATGGAGCAGCTCGGTATCGGCCTCGACGACGGGGCGGCCGAGGCCGCGGCGGAGGCGGACGACGACTGATGGTCTCGGTCGTCCAGTTCCTCCCGCTGCTGGCCGCCGTCGGGCTGTTGACGCTGTTGGCGCTCTCGCCGGCGGTCCGCCCGCTCGACCGCGGGCTCAGCCGCGTCGCGTGGGTGCTGTTCGAGGGGGAGAAGATAGAGCCGAACGTCGAGCGCCGCCGGGTCCTTCGGTCGGCGGGCATCGGGACGCCCTACCGGCTGTACCAGGCCAAGACGTTCCTCTACTCGACGCTCGCGGCGGTCGGCGGGGTCGTCCTCGGCGGCTACGCCGCCGGCGCGCTCATCGAGTTCCTCGGCATCGACCGGCTGAACGCCCCCATCGCCGGGAACATCTTCCGGCCGCTGCCCGACTGGCTCGTCAGCTTCGACGCGAAGTACTTCGCGCTGCTGTTCGTCGGCGCGCTGCTGCTCGGCGGCGGCGCGGCAGGGCTCGTCTACGTCGTCCGCTGGAACATCCCCTCGGTGCGGGCCGACACCCGCCGCCGACAGATAGACGCGGGGATGCCGCGGATGATCGCGTTCGTCTACGCGCTCTCGCGCGGCGGGATGTCCTTTCCCGCGGTGATGCGGACGCTCTCGGACAACAGCGACGTGTTCGGCACCGGCGCCGAGGAGATGGGTATCGGCGTGCGCAACATCGACCTGTTCGGCGACGACCTCGTCTCGTCCATCCGCGACCTCGCGACGCGGACGCCCTCCGAGCAGTTCCAGAGCTTCGCGGAGAACCTCACGAGCGTCCTCCAGTCGGGCCAGGAGCTGTCGGGCTTCCTCCGCGACGAGTACGAGCGCTACCGCGACGCCGCCGAGGAGCAACAACAGGAGATACTCGACGTGCTGGCGACGGCCTCGGAGATATACGTCACCGTCGTCGTCGCCGGGATGCTCTTTCTCATCACCATCCTGCTCATCATCGGGCTGACGAGCGGCGGGATGCTCCGGTTGCTCCAGCTCATCACCTACGTCGTGTTGCCGGCGACGAACGTCCTCTTCATCGCCTACCTCTCCGAGGTGACCCAGCCGCTCCGGGCGACGCGCAACAGCCGCCCCGACGAGGCGGACCCGTCCGACGGCGGCCCCGGGTCGCCCGTCGCGACGGACGGCGGCGAGGCCCTCCTCGGCGCCCGGACGCGCGAGAACGTCGCCCGGCTGCGGGTCCACCGCCGGCTGGCGCGCTTCCAGCGGGTCTTCACCGACCCCGGGCGCGTGCTGCTCGACAAGCCCTCGCTGCTGCTGTACGCGACGGTACCGCTCGCGCTGCTGTTCGTCGCCGTCCAGTTCCCCACCTACTACGCCGACGGCGCGTTCGACGTGCGCGCGCTCGACGACGTGGTCATCCAGGCGGCGCTGTTCGTGCTCGCCACCTTCGGCGTCGTGTACGAGGTGAGCCGCCGCCGGCTGGAGCGGCTGGAGGGCGCGGTACCCGACCTGCTCGACCGGCTCGCGAGCCTCAACGAGGCGGGCCTCTCGGTCGTCTCCTCGTTCGACCGCGTCCGCCGCTCCGACATCGGCGCGCTCGACGAGGAGGTGGACCGCATCTGGCGCGACATCCAGTGGGGCGCGACGGTCGAGGAGGCGCTCGAGCGCTTCGAGAAACGCGTCCGGACGCCCTCGGTGACCCGTATCGTGACCCTGCTGACGAACTCGATGCGCGCCTCGAACGAGATCGGCCCCGTCCTCCGCATCGCCGCCGAGCAGGCGCGCGCCGACCGGAAGCTCAAGCGCCAGCGCCGCCAGGAGACGATGACCTACCTCGTCGTCATCTACGTCTCCTTCCTCGTCTTCCTCGTCGTCATCGGGGCCATCGACACGGTGCTCATCCCGAACCTCCCGACCGGCGCAGAGACGAGCGGCGCGAGCGGCATCGGCGGGCCGTTCGGCGGTATCGGCGACGTGGCGAAGGCCGACTACCAGCTCGTCTTCTTCCACGCGGGCATCATCCAGGCGGCGCTGTCCGGGCTGGTCGGCGGGCAGATGGCCGGCGGCTCGCTGAAGGACGGCCTCAAGCACGCGAGCGTGATGCTGCTCGTCGCCTACCTCGCCTTCCTCGTCTCGCAGGACCTCTCGCTGTCCGGGTCGTTCGCCGCCGGCCCGGTCGGCCTGCTGTGAGCCGGGTCAGCTAAGGTCGCCGCCGCTCGCCCGTGTGTATGGACGACCCCGACGCCCCCGGGGAGGCCGCGCGGGTCGCCTCGCGGGACGCGGTGCGCGATACCTACGACCGCATCGCGGCGCATTTCTCCGAGACGCGTGCCCATCCGTGGCCCCAGATCGAGGCGTTCCTCGACGGTCGCGCCGGCGACGTGGGGCTGGACCTCGGCTGCGGCAACGGTCGCCACGCGGAGCCGCTCGCGGCCCGCTGTGCGCGCGTCGTCGGCCTGGACGTCTCGCGCGCCCTGCTCGACCTCGCCGTCGAGCGCGCCCGCGAGCGCGGGGTCGAGGCCGCGTGGGTGCAGGGCGACGCCGGTCGCCTCCCCGTCCGCCGCGACGCCGTCGACCTCGCCGTCTACGTCGCCGCGCTCCATCACCTCCCCTCGCGCGCGGCCCGACGGGGGAGCCTCGACGAACTGGCCCGCGTCCTCGCGCCGACGGGCGCCGCGCTCGTGAGTGTCTGGTCGACCACCCACGGGAAGTTCGACGCGACGGAGGGGTTCGACACCGTCGTGGACTGGACGCTCCCGGACGGCGAGACCGTCCCCCGCTACTACCACATCTACGACCCCGCGGAGTTCGACGCCGACCTCGCGGCCAGCGCGCTGGCGGTCGAGCGGACGTTCACGGACAGCGGCAACTGCTTCGCCGTCGTCCGCGTCGAAGGGAAACGCACATAGGCGGCGGTCGGGTACGGCGAACCGAGCGCGACGCGGCCGCGCACCGGCGACGGTGACCCCCGTCGCCGCGGAGTGCACCGGTGTGAGCGATTCCCCCGGAATCGCGAGCCTCGGTGCGCTCGAACGCAGCGAGAGGGCACCGGTGGTCTAACGGCATGACTTTGGCCTTCCAAGCCAACGATCCGGGTTCGATTCCCGGCCGGTGCATCCCGACTCCTCCGCGCCCCGTCTAAAGCGCCTTCGACGTCGAAGCCGTGGGGCTACCCGGCGCCGTCGCGTCGGGTCGACCGGAGGTCACACCGATGGCACACCAGTTCGAGTGCGACAGTTGCGCGTTCATGGTCCGGTCGGAGAACGACGGCGAACTCGTCGGGATGGTCCGGGACCACGCCGACGAGTACCACGACACGGAACTCTCCCGCGGCGACATCGAGCAGGGGTGGGCGGAGGTCGACGTCGCCGCGGACGACTGACGCGTCGCGTGCGGCGGTGAGGACGTCTCGCCGCCCCCTTCTCGCCGCGCGAGGCGACCCCACCGGGTTATTAAGGGACGACCGAGTAGTGGCGGACGAGATGGGCACGGAGGAGGCGACGGTACTGATCGTCGAGGACGAGGAGGGACTCCTCGACGTGTACGCGCGGTGGCTCGGGGACCGCTACGAGGTCCGCACCGCGACCACGGCCGAGGGGGCGCTCGACGCGCTCGACGACTCGGTGGACGTGGTGTTGCTCGACCGTCTGATGCCCGATACGAGCGGAACGGAGGTGCTCGACGAGATACGCGCCCGGACGGCCGACTGCCGGGTGGCGATGGTGACCGCCGTCGAGCCCGACTTCGACATCATCGACATGGGCTTCGACGACTACCTCACGAAGCCGGTGAAGCGCGAGCACCTCCACGAGACCGTCCGACGGCTCCTCGCGCGCGACGACGTGGCCGAGATGGCCCGTCGGCTGTTCGCGCTGGCGACGAAGCGGTCGGTGTTGCAGTCCTCGAAGCGGACCGAGGAGCTGGAGGAGAGCGAGGAGTACGCCGAACTGCAAACGGAGATGCGACGGCTCCGCCGCCGGCTCGACGAGTCGCTCGACCAGCTCGGGAGCGGCGAGATGGTGTCGCTGGTGCGCGAACTCGAAGCCGAGACCGCGACGCGGCCCGAGGAGGGGAAACAGTGAGCTACGGAACCCCGTCGTTCGGCGACGTCACCTTCTCGCCCGGGGCGAGCGTCCTCCTCACCGGCGAGGCCGCGGGCACCCGCGGACTGCTGTACGACGCCGTCGCCGACGGGCTCGCGGAGGGCGAGTCCGCGGTCGTCATCACCACCAACGACGCGCCGGAGCGGGTCGTCGCGGCGCTGGACGACCGTACCGACCTCGACCCCGAGCGTCTCGCGCTCGTGGACGCAACGGGCGAGGGCGAGGACACCCGCGTGGACGGCATCACCGTCCGCGCCGTCGGCTCGACGGGCGACCTCACCGGCCTGAGCCTCGCGTTCGCGAAGCAGCTGAAGCTACTGGAGGAGCGGGGCTCGGCCGACCGGGTCCGCGTCGGCCTCGACTCCGTCTCGACGCTGCTGATGTACTCGGAGGTGCAGACGGTGTTCCGCTTCCTCCACGTGTTCACCTCGCGGCTCGGCTCCGCCGACCTGTTCGGCCTGTTCACGCTGACGCCGGGGATGCACGACGACCAAGAGACGAACACGGTACGGACCCTGTTCGACAGCGAGGCGGCGGTGTCCGACGACGAGGTGGCGCTGCGCGGGAGCGGTTACGCCAGCCCGCCGTCCGACTAGTCGCCCGGCGTCGGTCGCACGGCCACCGACGGCGAGTCGTACATGAGGAGGAACACGCCCGTCGCGGCGGCGATGAAGGCGGCGGCGAGCGCGAACGCGACGCCGACGCTCGTCGCGTCCCAGATGACGCCGACGGTGACCGGCCCGACGACCTGCCCGACCTTCCACGCCACGGAGCGCAGCGACATCGCCCCCGCGACGGCGTCGAACTGCTCGCCCTCCTCGACGAACAGCGCCATGCTCGCGGGGAGGCGAATGGAGTCCGCGATGCCACACACCATGTACGCGGCCGAGAGAACGAAGAACGCGGGCGGGAGGAGGAGCGAGCCGCCGCCGGCCTCGCCAACCGAGGGGAGCGCGACGGTGACGGCGGGGAACACCGTCGCGGCGTCCTCCGCCAGCGGGATGAGCAGCGCGCCGAGCGCGTACAACAGCGCGCCGGCGGCGATGAAGCGGTGTTTCCCGCCCCACCGGTCCGTGAGGTCGCCGACGTACCCCTGTGTGAGCGCCTTCGTCAGTTTGCCGCCGGCGAGCAGGCCCCCGACGACGAAGGGGTTCATCCCGAACGCCGTCCGCGCGTAGATGGGGAGGAAGGTGATGACGGCCATCTTCCCGAACGAGAGGCCGAGCCGGAAGCTCACGAGCGCCCGCACGCTGGAGAGCGACAGCAGCGATTCGAGCGTCTCCCGGCCCGTGGCCTCGTCGGGGTCCGCCTTCCCGCCGGGGTTGTTCCGGAGGACGAACAGGACGCCGACGCCCGCGAGCAGGGTGATGCCCGCGAGGACGGCGTACGCGACGTAGAACTCGTATATCGCGAGCAGCGCGCCGCCGACGAGGTCGCCGAACAGCGAGGAGAACGCGCCGACCTGGTTGTACGTGCCGAGCCAGAGGCCGCGCTCGCCGTCCGTCGCTATCTCGCCGATGACGGTCGAGCCGGTGAGCCACAGCACGCTCGCGCCGATGCCCTGGAACATCCGCATCAGGATGACGCCCTGGACGTTCGTCACGAACGCGTAGCCGACGAAGACGAGGACGTTCAGCGCCAGTCCGCCGAGCAGCCACCGCTTCGCGTTGCCGGTGTCTATCTTCCGCCCCAGCGGGAGGACGATGAGCAACTGGACGACGGCAAAGGCGGTCCCGAACAGCCCCTCGACCGTGGAGGTGGTGCCGAACACGTCGGCGTACAGCGCGAGCGCGATGGCGACGGTGGAGTACGCCTGCGCCCGGGCGAACGCCGTCCCGGACATGGCGAGGAACTCCGGGTCCTTGAACACGCGCAGCGAGGATGCCACTACCTCGACGGACTCGGGCGTCCCACAAAAGCGCCCGCTTCACGACAGTACACGAGAATCATACGCACACCCCTACAGCTCGATGCGCTCGACCAGCTGCTCGTCGTCCTCGTGGGTGTTCAACGCGACGATGCGGACGTGGTCCTCCAGCATCGAGCCGGCGAGCTTCGACTTCAGGAGCTCGTCCACCTGGTACACGCCGGCGGCGTCGCTCATCTCTATCTCGACGAGAACCGGTGACTCCTCGCCCGCCTCCAGGGAGACGCGCTTGATGGCCCGCGAGGAGAGCGTGTTGATGCCGCGCCCGCCCCGTTCGTAGGGGATGCGCGAGCGTCCGCGCTCCATGTCGAGCGCGTCCGCGACACGCACGACGCCCGCTTCGAGCGTCAGCGGCGTCTCCTCCGTGTGGTGACAGAGGATGGCGTGGAGCGTCTCCCCTTTCACGCGCACCGCGTCGGCCGTGTCGTAGAACTCGGGGAGGAGCCGGTCGAGGATGTCCGCCGCGAGCGGGATGGAGTAGTACGCGTGGTCGTCGCGGTGGACGACGTGGCCGATGTCGTGGAGCGTCGCCGCGAGCGCGACGACGACGGCCTCGTCGGCCTCGTCGAGCCCCTGCTGGCTGGCGCCGTTGAACGCCACGCCGCCGCGCTTCAGCAGGTCGTACAGACACAGCGCCCGGTGGCGGACGATCTCGATGTGCTTCTTGCCGTGGTCGTTGTACCCCTTCCGCTGGACGGGGTTGACGTTCTGTGCGCGGAGGTAGGTGCGCACCTCGGGGTCGGCATCGAGGGTGTCGAGCACCGCGTTCACCCGCTCGTCGGGGAAGGCGTGCTCTGCCGCGGGGTCGTACTCCCGGCCGCCGTCGCCCGGTCGGGGGTCGATATCGCTCATACCGGCGCGACGGCGCGCCCGGCGAAAAGGGTTCGGGCGCGCCGGGAAAAGACCTACAAGCGACCTCGCGAACGCGGAGGTGTGTTCCCGATAGAGACACTCGCTCCGGCGCAGCTGGGGATTCCGGGCGGTCCGGAACTGCTCGTGATTCTCGGCATCGCCGTGCTGCTGTTCGGCGCGAACAAGATACCGCAACTCGCCCGCTCGTCGGGCGAGGCGATGGGGCAGTTCAAGAAGGGCCGCGAGGAGGTCGAACAGGAGCTCGCCGGGATGCGCGAGGGCGAGACCGACTCGGCCGAGTAGGGAGGAAAAAGCCTATAATCGCAAGGGAGTACCTTCGGTCATAGATGTTCGAAGCATTCGTCCCGGCGCAGTTCGGAATCCCCGGCGGACCGGAACTGCTCGTCATCCTGCTCATCGCCGTGCTACTGTTCGGTGCGAACAAGATCCCCAAACTCGCGCGCTCGACCGGCGAGGCGATGGGCGAGTTCCAGAAGGGCCGCGAGGAGGTCGAACAGGAGCTCAAGCAGATGCGCGAGGGCGGCGCGAGCCAAGAGGAGATCGAGGAGGCCCGCGAGGAGTACGCCGACGACGAGTCCGTCGACTACGACGCCGACGAGAGCGCCGAGGCGGACGCCGACGCCGAGACCGAGCGCAACTGAGCCGCCGTTCACACGCTTTCTCGCCCCGGTAGCGGCCGCTTCACAACGGTTTTCCTTCGGCCGGCCGCAGCCACGACAGGGACGTGTGGCCTAGCGGACCAGGGCGAGAGGTTCCTAACCCCTAGATCGCGGGTTCGAATCCCGCCACGTCCGTTCCCCGGCGAACGACAGCGAGCCGTGAGAACGACCGGTCGGATTCGAACCAGAGAGGTCGCGCGCAGCGTAGCGAGCACGTCCGACCGTGGTTCGAATCCCGCCACGGCCGCTCCTTCCTCGCTTCGCTCGTCAGTCGCGGCCGCGGCGTAGTTCGCGAACGCGGAGCGTTCGCTCACTCCCGCCACGGCCGCTCTTCGGCGCGCACACGGCCGTGGACGGCCACTACGTGGTCCTCTCGACCGTCGCTTCGGTTTCTCTCACGGCGCTGTGACGACCCGTCGATACTGCCCCGGGCGGAAGGTACATACGCGGGATTCGGTAACCGTGTCATGAGTACCCATGAACGACGGCAACGACGACCCGGTGGCCGACGCGCTCGTCGACGGGAGCGCCTACGAGCGGGTCCGTGTCCGTCGGATATCGACGTTCAAGCGGCCGATTCCCCGGAAACTCCACCACCTCGGCGCGCTGTCGTACCTCCTCGCCGCGGCGGTGCTCTCGCTCGCCGTCCTCCCGTCCGCGGTGGTCGCGACGCTCCCCGTCGACCCGTTCGTCGCCTCGACGCGGACGCTCGTGCTGGGGCTTGTGGCGCAGGGAATCGTCGCCGTCGCGGGCGCGGTGCTCGTCGCGACGGCGCTGGCGCGCCCGCGGCTAGAGCCGATGGACGAGGACACCGCGGAGTCGGTGCTGGCGGTCGAGGAGACGGCGTCGCTCGTCGGGTTCGTGGTCGGCGGCGTCTCGCTCGTCATCGCCGTCGGCACCGTCCTCGTCGCACACCTCGGGCCCGGCGCCGTCGAGACGCTGACGCTGTTGACGGTGAACTCGCCGTACGGGGCCGCGCCGTTGCCGTTCCCCTTCGAGCCGGCGTGGGCCGGCGTCGCGTCGTGGCTGGCGGGGTTGGCGCTCCACCTCGCCGCGGTACTGCTCGGCGGTCAGTGAACGGGCCGCCAGCCCGGGCGCAGGTGCGCCGAGACGTCGGGGAACAGCGCGTCGAGGTCCGCGTCGGGGTCCACGAGCTCGTAGGCGGTGCCGTCGCGCGCGACGACGCCCGCCTCCCGGAGGTGGTCGAGGTGGGCGAACGCCTCGCCCGGCCCGTGGAGGATGTGGATACCGCGCAGGCCGCCGAACAGCGCCGCGGACACCTCCCACGGGGTCGCGGGGCCCTCGCGGAGCACGTCCACGACCCGCTCGGTGCGCTCGCGGTGGTGGTCGACGATGTCGGCCGCGCGGCCCGGCGGGTCCACGATGACGCCGCGGTGGCCCGGCCACGC
The DNA here is from genome assembly GCF_029338355.1 of Halosegnis marinus. Lineage (GTDB taxonomy): Archaea > Halobacteriota > Halobacteria > Halobacteriales > Haloarculaceae > Halosegnis > Halosegnis marinus. The sequence goes on along the minus strand of NZ_CP119802.1, from coordinate 74,998 downwards.
GCGGGTGTAGCCCCGCTCGACGATGCCGGCGAGCGTGTCGAGGTACTTGGCGAGGGGCGACTCGACGCGGACGTCCGCGCCGCCGACGTTCGGGGTGTAGTAGGGGAGCAGGGCGTCGCCCGCGAACACCTCCTCGCCGTCGCGGCCGTCGAAGGCGAACCCGGAGAGGCCCGCGCTGTGGCCCGGCATGTGGACGGCCTCCAGTTCGACGCTCCCGATGTCGAACGTCTCGCCGCCCGCGAAGGGCGTCACGTCGGGATCGGCGCCGTCCGCCTCGCCGCCGGAGAGGAACGCCGAGAGGTCCGAGAGCGGGTCGTCCGGCATCCCCCAGTCGGCTAGCAGGGCGCGCATCTCGTCGTCCATCGCGCCGTGGCTCCGCGAGTACGCCTCGATGTAGTCCGCGTCGAGTTCGTGGGCGTGGACGGAACAGCCGGATTCGGCCTGGACGTCGCCGGCCAGCCCCGCGTGGTCCTGGTGCCAGTGCGTGAGGAGCACGCGCTCGACGTCCGCGAAGCCGACGCCCAGTTCGTCGAGGCCGTCCTCGAGGTCATCGCGCACCGCCGGGTCGTGGATGCCGGTGTCCACGAGCGTCAGGTCCGCGTCCGGCTCCGTCCCGAGGACGTAGCAGTTGTTCAGGCCCTCGAAGGCGGCGTTGCCGAGACGTATCGCGTGCGACTCGAACGGCAGGTCCATCTATCCACCGGCAACGGCGGGTGCGACCATGAGCGTGTCGCCATCCGACAGCGCCGTCGCCGGCCCCGCGCCGTCGCGGACGTTCTCGCCGTTCACGAGGACGTTCACGTTCGCGCGGACGCGGCCCTCCGAGTCGAACACCAGCGGCCCGACCCCGTCGTACTCGGCGGCGAGCGCGTCCAACACGTCGCGGACGGTCGCGCCCTCGGGGGCCTCGCGCTCGATTTCCTTCGCGCCGACGGCGTCGCGCACCGTCGCGTAGAACGCACAGGTGACGTGCACGCCCGGACTCCGGGAGGGCCGGACAAGAGGCTTCGCCCGCCGGGGAAACGCTCATGTCCCGTCCGCCGGCCCCTCGTGTATGCCGCTCCGTTCGACCCCCGAGGAGGCGTTCGCGGACGTGCCCGACTACGACTACCCGGTCTCGTATCGGTCGGTCGGCGAGCCGGACATGGCCTACGTGGACGTGGACGGCGACGGCGACGAGACGTTCCTCTGTCTCCACGGCGAGCCGACGTGGGGCTTCCTCTACCGCAAGCTGATACCCGGCCTGCGCGAGCGGGGTCGCGTGGTCGTCCCCGACGCCGTCGGCTTCGGCCGGTCGGACAAGTACACCGAGCGCGACGAGTACAGCTTCCGGATGCACTACGACGCGCTCGGCGCGTTCGTGGAGGGGCTCGACCTCACGGACATCACCCTCGTCTGTCAGGACTGGGGCGGCATCCTCGGGCTCACCTACGCCGCGAACAACCCCGAGCGGTTCGCGCGGCTCGTCCCGATGAACACGGGCGTGCCGACGGGAACACAGGAGATGCCGCCCGAGTGGGAGGAGTTCCGCGCGTTCGTCGAGCGCGTCGAGGAACTCCCCGTCGGCATGCTCATCCAGAACGCCACCGCGACGGAACTGTCCGACGAGGTGCTGGCCGCCTACGAGGCCCCCTACCCCGACCAGGAGCTGACGGCCGGCGCGCGCGAGTGGCCCGACATGGTCCCCCGGAAGGGCGGCGGCGACGGCGCGGAGATGACCCGCGCGGCCGCCTCGAAGCTCGGCGAGTGGGACAAGCCCACGTACGTGCTGTTCTCCGACGCGGACCCCATCACGCGGGACAACCGCGACCCGCTGCGCGAGCACATCCCGACGGCGCGCGACCAGCCGGACCGCTGGATAGCCGACGCGATGCACTTCCTGCAGGAGGACGCCGGCGAGGAGATAGCCGAGGAGATCGTCGCGTTCGTCGACCGGACTACCCGATAGTCGTCGCGACGCCCTTCGTCTGCCGGTAGTCGGAGTCGAGCAGGTCCGTGATCGTCGAAACGAGCGCCGCGCGGTCCGCGTCGGTCCACTCTTCGGGCTCGCGCACCGGGACGACGAGGAACCCCCGGCCCCGAACCTGCTCGGCGTGGCGCGCCGCCGTGTCGGGCGCAATCTTGTCGAGCAGCGAGGTGTGCTGGTCGAGCGCGTACGCGAGCGCCCGGTCGCCCACGGCGAAGAGGATGTGGGCGTTGATGGCGCGCAACTCCGCGTCGAGGAAGCGTTCCTGGTCCGCGTATTCCGCGTCCGTCGGCTCGCCCTCCGTGACGCCCGGATGGGCGTACGAGAGGAACGTGTTCGACAACCGCGGCTCGTCGCTGTACGCCTCGGCCGCGAATCCGACCTCGTGGAGGACGGACTGGAGCCGCCGGCCCGCCTCCGTCTCCGTGAAGGGAACGCCCGTCGTCGCGCCCCCGTGGCGCGCGGGGCTGTCGCCGATGAAGTGGAAGTCGGCGTTGGCGTCGCCGTAGCCGTACGCCGCCCCGCCGGGAACGGACATCCCGAAGGGGTTGCTCGTCTCGTCGGTGACGTTCTCCACGCCCGAGGGAGGCCGCAGTCGGGCAAAAACCTCGCGCTACTCGACCACGACGATACCGCCCTTCATGCCGAGCGAGCGGTGCGGCTCGCAGACGTACAGCCCCACGCCCGTGTCGTCGAACGACTGCTCGAACGGGTCGCCCGTCTGCTTCGGGTCGCCGCTGTCGAAATCGAAGTCGGAGTCGCCGTCCGATGCCACGTTGTGAACGCCCCCCTGGCCGGTCCACTGCCACGACACCGTGGTGCCCGCCGAGATACGCACGGCGACCGGCGCGAAGGCGTACGCCGCGCCGTTCCCGTCCGCACCCACGTCGACGACCACCTCGTCCTCCCCGGTCGCGTCGGCGAACGTCCCGTCGAACGTGTCCTCGGCGACGCTCGCGTCCAGGTACTCGGCGACGCGCGCCTCCGCCTCGGTGTAGTCCGTCGGCGTCGGGTCGTCGCCGCCGCCGCTACAGCCGGCGAGCGCCGCGAGGCCGGCCGCACCCGTCGCCGCCACGAACCGCCGTCGTCCCATACGGTCGTTCATCCCTTCCGAGCTAGCCCCGGCGGCCACGTAAACGCAGGGCTGTCGGACGGTAGCGTTCCCCGTGGGTCGGTTTGATTGTTCCGCCGGCCTTACCCGACCTATGGCAGTGCTTCTCCTCGGCGACCAGCTCCACCCCGACCGCGGCCCGGTCGCGGACGCCGACCGCGTCGTCATGGTCGAGGCGTGGGAGTTCGCGCGACGGCGCGCCTACCACCCGCACAAGCTGGTGCTCGTCTTCGCCGCGATGCGCCACGCCCGCGACCGCCTGCGCGAGCGCGGCGTCGCGGTGGACTACTACGAGGCCGACACCTTCGGGGAGGGGCTCGACGCCCACTTCGCGGCGTATCCGGGCGACGACCTCGTGACGATGCGGCCGGCGAGCCACGGCGCGGCCGACCGGCTCCGCGCGCTCGTAACGGCCCGCGGCGGCACTCTCCGTGTGGTGGAGAACGACCTCTTCCTCTGCTCGCGCGAGCGGTGGGACGACTACGCCGGCGACGCGGAGCCGCCGTACCGACAGGAGCAGTTCTACCGGACGATGCGCCGGGAAACGGGCTACCTGATGGCCGACGGCGACCCCGTCGGCGGGGAGTGGAACTACGACGACGAGAACCGCGAGACGCCGGGCGAGGACTACGAGCCGCCCGACCCGCCGCGCTACGAGCCGGACTCGGTTACCGAGGCCGTCATCGAGCGCGTCGGCGCGATGGACGGGAGCTACGACACCGACCCGCCGGGGCCGGGGTGGGCCGACCCCGACCCCTTCTTCTGGCCCGTGACGCGCGACGAGGCGCTGGACGCGCTCGACCGCTTCGTCGAGGAGCGACTCGCCGAGTTCGGACCGTACCAGGACGCGATGCTCGCCGGCGAGCGGTCGATGAACCACGCCCTGCTCTCCGGCGCGATGAACGTCGGCCTGCTCGCCCCCGACGAGGTGATAGAGGCGGTCATCGACGGCGCGAGAGAACAGCCAGAAACCCCGCTCAACAGCGTCGAGGGGTTCGTCAGGCAGGTGCTCGGCTGGCGGGAGTTCATCCGCCACTGCTACCGGGAGGCGATGCCGGAGCTCGCGGATGCGAACCAGCTCGACCAGACCGAGCCGCTCCCTGAGTTCTACTGGACGGGCGAGACGGAGATGGCCTGCATGAGCGACGTGGTCGGCGGCGTCCGCGAGCGCGGCTACAGCCACCACATCGAGCGGCTGATGGTGCTCTCGAACTTCGCGCTCACCTACGGCGTCGACCCCTCAGAGTTGAACGAGTGGTTCCACGCCGGCTACGTCGACGCCTACCACTGGGTGACGACGCCGAACGTCGTGGAGATGGGGTCGTTCGGCGCGGGCGTGTTCGCCACGAAGCCGTACGCCTCCTCCGCGAACTACGTGAACCGGATGAGCGACTACTGCTCGGGGTGTCCGTACTACCACACGAAGGCCTCCGGCGAGGGCTCGTGCCCGTTCAACGCGCTCTACTGGGACTTCCTCGACCGCAACGAGGAGCGCCTGCGCGAGACGGGCCGGATGGGCCTCGTCTACTCGCACCTCGACGACAAGCACGGGGAGGAACTGGACACCATCCGCGAGCGCGCCGACGAGGTGCGGGCGATGGCCGAGTCGGGCGACCTCTGAGCCCGGCGAATCGCAACCGCATCCGTTTTGCCGCCCGCCGGTCAGGGACGGCCGTGAGCGACGACACGGACGGACACGGCGGGCACGGGGGCGACCTGCGGTACCCGACGCTGGACACCGAGGACGGGGTGGGCGCCGACGGAACGCTCGACGCGACGGTGCCGCTGGACGGCGAGCGCGCCGCCGCGTGGCTCCGTGACCTCGCCGACGCCGTCGAGAGCCACGACCTCGGGGTCGCCGGCGACTCGTACCGCGGCATCTACGGCATCGGTCCGCGGGAGGCGACGCTGGCGTTCGACCCCGACGCGGACCACCGCGGGGAACTGTCCGTGACGGTTCGGTTCGCGGCGCGGACGATGACCGTCGAGGACGCGGACACGGACCCGGTCGGCGCGCGCGGCGGCCGCGGGTTCGTCCCGCTGGCGATGCTGACCGGGGACCGCGACCCCGGCGAGTTCCGGTGTTACAACTGGGTCGCGGAGCCGACGCCCGAACCGCCGGGCGATGAAGAGGCACGGAAGGGACGCGAGGAAGAGTAGGGAGTTACCTGAACCGCCCGAGCAGCCGGTAGTCCTCCTCCGGGTCGTACCGGCGGAAGGCGAGGCTGTTCGCCAGCACCGAGACGCTGGAGAAGGCCATCGCCACCGCGGCGAGCACTGGCTGGAGCAGGCCGAGCGAGGCCAGCGGAATCATCGCCGTGTTGTAGCCGAGCGCCCAGAAGAGGTTCTGCTTGATCTTCGAGAGCGTCCCGGCCGAGACGCGGACCGCCTTCACCACGTCGAGCGGGTCCGAGCGCATCAGCGTCACGTCGGCGGCCTCGATGGCCACGTCCGTGCCGGAGCCGATGGCGACGCCGACGAAGGCCGCCGCGAGCGCGGGGGCGTCGTTGACGCCGTCGCCGACCATCATCGCGCGCGAGCCGTCCGCCTGGATGGACTCCACGGCGTCGGCCTTCTCGTCGGGGAGGACCTCCGCGCGGACGTTCTCCGCGGGGATGCCGACCCGCTCCGCGACCGCGCGAGCCGTCCGCTCGTTGTCGCCCGTGAGCATGTGGACCGCGACGCCGCGCTCCTGCAGGGCGGCGACGGCCTCGGCGGAGGTCTCCTTCACCTCGTCGGCGACGGCGAGCGCGCCGACGAGTTCGCCGTCGGCGGCGACGAGCATCGCGGTCTTCCCCTCCGACTGGAGGCGCTCGACCGTCTCCGCGGCCGCGTCGGCGTCCGCGCCCGTCTCGGCGACGAACTCGGGCTTGCCGACCCGGACCTCCGCGTCGTCGACGAACGCGCGGACCCCGCGCCCGGAGACGTTCTCGAAGCCGGTCGCGTCGCCGACAGTGACGCCGCGCTCACGCGCGCCGGCCACGACTGCCTCGCCGATTGGGTGTTCGCTCCCGTTCTCGACGGTCGCCGCGAGGCGGAGCAGGCGCGTCTCCGCGTCCTCCGCCTCGCCCTCCAGCACGGCCCCGCCGTCGGGAGCCGGGCCGAGCGCGACCGCGTCGGTGAGCGTCATCTCCCCCTTCGTGAGGGTGCCGGTCTTGTCGAAGACGACCGTGTCGGCGTCCTGAACGCGTTCGAGCACGTCGCCGCCCTTGAACAGGACGCCCTCGCTCGCGCCGATGGAGGTGCCGACCATCGTCGCGGCCGGCGTCGCCAGCCCCAGCGCGCAAGGACACGCGATGAGCACGGCCGAGGCGAACACGAGCACCGAGAACTCGAAGACGCCGACTGCGGCGGGGCCGCCGGCCGCGAGCCCCCACACGGGGAGCGCGCCGACGAACCCGGCGAGGGCCTCGGGGAACAGGTACCACACCGCGCCCCACGCGAGCGCGTTCGCGATGACCGCGGGGACGAAGTACGCGGAGATGCGGTCCGCGAGGTTCTGGATGTCCGGCTGGCGCGACTGCGCCTCCTTCACCATCGTGACGATCTGCTGGATGGCCGTCTCGGAGCCGACCTTCGTCGCCTCCACGACGAGCACGCCGTCCTCGTTGACGGTGGAGCCGACCACCTCGTCGCCCTCCGCCTTCGAGACGGGGACGGACTCCCCGGTGACCATCGACTCGTCGACGGCCGAGGAGCCCTCCACGACGACGCCGTCGGTCGGTATCTTCTCGCCGGGGCGGACCTTCAGCCGGTCGCCGACCGCTATCTCGTCGCGCGGCACCGTCTCCTCGGTGCCGTCCTCGTGCAGGCGGGTAGCCTCGTCGACCTCCATCTCCAGCAGGTGTCGGAGCGCCTCGCCGGCCTGCCCCTTCGAGCGGGCCTCCAGCCAGTTGCCCATCGTGATGAACGTCAGGATGAGCGCGGCCGTGTCGAAGTACAGCCCCGTCGTCGGGAGCAGATCGAGCAGCGCGACGACGGAGTAGCCGTACGCCGTCGTCGAACCGAGCGCGATGAGGACGTCCATGTTCGCGCGGCCGTTGCGTATCGCCTTCAGCGAGTTCGCGTAGAAGGGCCGACCGAGGACGACCTGCACGGGCGTCGCGAGCGCGAACGCGACCCAGCCGAACGGGAGCGACGTGCCCGGCACGGTCTCGGGGAGCAGTCCGGGCGCGAACAGGTGGGCGGCGAGCATCCCCAGCAGGGGGAGCGACAGCAGCGCCCCGAACGCAGTCAGCTGCCGCTGGCGCTGTATCTCCTCGCGGCGGGCCGCGTCCGCGGCGCTCTCGCCGCTCCCGTCGTCGCCGTCGTCCTCGCGGACGGGCGTGTAGCCCGCGTCCTCGATGGCCGCGTACAGCGCGTCGCGGTCCGTAGCGCTGGGGACGTAGACGACGCGCGCCTCGTCGGTGGCGAAGTTCGCGTCGGCCTCGACGACGCCGGGAACGCCGGCGACGGCCTCCTCGACGGTCGTTGCGCAGTTCGCGCAGGTCATGTCCGTCACGGAGACGGTCACGGAATCCGTGACGAGACTGTAGCCCGCGTCCGCGACGGCGTCGCGTATCGCCGCGAGCGAGACGCGCTCCGGGTCGTACTCGACCGTCCCCTCGTCGGTCGCGTAGTTGACGTTCGCCGCCTCAACGCCGTCGAGCGAGTCCAGCGCCTCCTCCACCGTCGCGGAGCAGTTGGCACAGGACATCCCCCCGACGTCGAGGCGGACGGTTACGGTGCTCATGTCTCTAGAGAGGGGTTCCTCGTTTAGGCGGTTTACTCCTTCGGGAGCCGTGGTCGAACGGGTCCGAAACTTCGGAATCGAAGGCGGCTACGCGCCGGACTCCAACTCCCGGTAGCGCTCCTCGAACCGGGAGCGACAGGAGGAACAGCAGAAGTGGTAGGCGTCGTCGCCGAGGCGGACGGACTCGCCCTCCGCGTCCACGGTGTTGCCGCACTCGGCACACGACAGCGCGAACCCGGTGCCGTCGAAGGTCGGCGACCACGCGACCTCGTCGAGCAGGGTGACGGTGTAGTCGGCGTCGGGCGCGTCCGAAAGCAGCGACTCGACCCACCCGCGGGCGTCGCGGGCGTCGGTGCGCCCGGCGAACCAGACGCCGCCGTCGGCCGTGACGAACAGGTGTTCGACGGCTTCCTCGGCGGCGACGCGATCGCGGACCGCCTCGGTGCCGTCGCGGCCGGGGTCCACCCGGACGAAGACCGGGACGCCGGCCTCGACGGCCTCCCGGTTCACGTCCACCGTGAAGCGGTCGATGACGCCTGTCTCGCGCAGCCGGGTCACGCGGTCGGAGACGGCCGGCCCGGAGAGGCCGACGGCCTCGCCGATACTGCTGTACGAGCGGCGCGCGTCCTCCGTCAGCATCGAGAGGATGTCGAGGTCCGTCTCGTCGAGGTCTCGCATACGTCCGCTCGAACCCCGAGCGGCAAGTCGCTTCCCCCGCGGGACGCGCGAAACGGGTGTGAACGGCCCGAACCGCTTCGGATCCCGAAGTCGGTCGCGTGCTTCGCTTCCGTCCCCGACCCCCAAACGGCTTGAATCGGTCGCGAGTATCGTCTCCCATGCCCCCCGTCGAGACGCTCCAGTCGCTGTTGACTGACCCGCGGCTGCTCGCCGCGTGGGCCGTGGTCGTCGCGGCCTCGCTCGCCGTCGTCGTCTACGACATCCGCGCGAACAACGTCGGCATCGCGCCGCTGATGAAGTTCGTCTGGACGCTCACCGTCCTCTACTCGGGGCCGCTCGGCCTCGCGGTCTACTACTACAGCGGGCGGCCGTCCATCCCCGAGGACACGGTGTGGCGACGGGGCTTCCGCTCCGTGGCGCACTGCTACTCCGGCTGTGGGGCGGGCGAGGTGGTCGGGGTCGTCGTCGCCGCCGGCCTGCTCGACCTGCCGACGCTCTCCGTCGCGGCGGTCACCTTCGCCTGCGCGTACCTCGCCGGCTTCGCGCTCACCGTCGGCCCGCTCGTACAGGAGGGCGAGGACCTGCGGACGGCCGTCGCGGACGCGTTCTACTCCGAGACGCCGTCGATTACCGTGATGGAGGTTACCGCCATCGGGACGGACATCGTCGTCGCGGGCGAGGCGGCCATCACGGAGCCGCTGTTCTGGTCCGGGCTGGTGTTCTCGCTCACGGTCGGTCTGCTCGTCGCCTACCCGCTGAACGTCGCGCTCGTCCACGTCGGCGTGAAGGGCGGCATGCAGGACCCGCGCGAGGCGGCCGCGTAGCTACTCCCGCGGCTCCCGGCCCAGCGTGTAGAACTCGTCGTTGGGTCGCATGTCCGCGACCGACGCCATCCGGTTCGAGAGGTTGTAGTACGAGACGACGCTCGTCACGTCCCACACCTGCTCGTCGGTGAAGCCGGCCTCCTTCAGCGCCTGCACGGCCGCGTCGTCCACCTGTCCCGGCTCGGCGGTGACGAGTTCGGCGAAGTCGAGCATCGCGCGGTGGCGGTCGGAGAGGTCGGCGCTCCGGTGGTTCGTCGCCAGCTGGTCGGCGAGCTTCGGGTCCTTCGCGTAGATGCGCACGAGCGCGCCGTGCGCGACGACGCAGTAGAGGCAGTCGTTGATGCCCGACACCGTGACGATGAGCATCTCTATCTCGGCGCGTTCGAGCGAGGTGTCCTCGACCAGCGCGTCGTGGTAGTCGAAGAAGGCGCGGAAGTGGCTCGGCTTGTAGGCGAACGCCGGGAAGACGTTCGGCGTGAAGCCGGCCTGCTCCGTCTCCTCGGCGATTCGCTCGCGGATGTCCTCGGGCAGGTCCTCCACGTCGGGCGTCTCGAAGCGCCGCATCGGCTCGGTCATACGTCCCCGTCCCCCGCGAACCCCTTGACTGTTCCCGACACTTATCCCCCGAGGCGACCCAGAGCCGGCGTGTACGCGCTCGGCCACTACGGCGTCGCCCTGCTCGTCTACGCGCCCGTCGGCTTCCTGCTCGCGCGGACGGAGCCGACGCTCGCGCTCGTGGGGGGCGCGGGCGTGCTCGCGCTCTCGACGGTGCCGGACTACGACCTCAGACTCCCGTTCGTGAGCCACCGCGGCATCACCCACACGCTCGTGTTCGCGCTCGCCGTCTCGGGGGCGCTCGGGGCCGTCGGCTGGCGGCTCGGACAGGGGAGCTACGCGCCCCTCGGCGGCCCCGTCGAATCCGCGGCGTTCGCGTTCGGCGTCGGGATGGTGGGGCTCGGGTCGCACGTCCTCGGGGACGTCCTCACGCCCGCGGGCGTCGCGGTGCTGTGGCCGCTGTCGGACCACGAGTACACCGTCTCCCTGACGCGCGCGGACAACACGCTGGCGAACTGGGGGCTGTTCGCGCTCGGGGTGCTCGCGGCGGCCGCGGCGCTGACGCTCGCGGTGCGGGTATAAAAGGACGGGACGCGACCTCAGATGAGGTCCTGGCTCTCGAGGTTCTCCAGCACGTCGTCGACGAAGGCGTCGACGGACTCGTACGGGAAGTCCCCGCCGCCGAGCTTCGTGTTGAGCTCCATCGCCGTCATCGAGAAGTCGCCGGACTCGAACTTCGTGCCCGGGCCGTTCGGGAGCGCGGGGACGAGGTCCATGGGGCTGTTGATGGGGTAGTCGGCGTTCTCGAACGCTTCCGTCATCTGCTCGCGGAGTTCCTCCTTGTCTGCCATAGCGGGCGTACCGACTGTCGGAGCGTAAATAAATGTCCCGTGAACGCCAGCCTCGCCCGTTGTCGCCCGTTTATTCGCCGGCCGTGGTAACGTTCATAGCCGCGGCTCCGTATCCCGTAGTATGTCCTCCGACCCTGTCGATTACGGCCGGCTCGACGCGGGCCGCGACTGCAACTACTGGACGCTCGACCCGACTCTCCGGTACGAGGCGCGGCGGGTGCTCCCCGAGGGCGAGCGCGAGTGGTCGCTCGACACGCTCTCGGCGTTCGGCGACGCCGTCGGGCACGGGTTCGCCGACCGCTCGGACCGTATCGACCGCCACCCGCCCGAACTCCACACCTACGACGCCGACGGCGAGGTCGTAAACGAGGTGGAGTACCACCCCGACCAGTTCGAGAACGAGCGCGTCGCCTACGACGAGTTCCGGCTGACTCACGACGCCTTCCACGCCCCGCCGGGCCGCGAGGAGCGCGCCGGCTTCACGCACACGCTGTTCATGCAGGCGCTGCTCTCCTATGCGGACGTGGGGTTCACCTGCCCCGCGTCGATGACGACGGGCGCGGCCGTCGCGCTCGAAGCGGCTGACGAGACGGACGACCCCGTGCTGGGCGAGTACTTCCGCCGGCTGACGAGCGCCGACTACGACGACCACATCGAGGGCGCGATGTTCCTCACCGAGAAGCAGGGCGGCTCCGACGTGGGGACCAACGAGGTCCGGGCGGAGCCGCGGGAGGACGGCACCTACGCGCTCCACGGCGAGAAGTGGTTCTGCTCGAACATCGACGCGCAGGGGGCGCTCGTGCTCGCGCGCACGCCCGACGCGCCGGAGGGCACGGCCGGGCTGTCGCTGTTCCTCGTCCCGCGCGAGGTCGACGGCGAGCGCAACGACGCGCTGTTCCGGCGGCTGAAGGACAAACTCGGGACGCTCTCCGTGCCGACGGGCGAGATCGAGTACCGCGGCGCGACCGGCTACCTCGTCGGCGAGGAGGGGGCCGGGTTCAAGCTCATGGCGGAGATGATGAACTACGAGCGGCTGACGAACGCGACCGGCGCGCTCGGCGTGATGGGCCGCGCCCTGCTGGAGGCGAAGGTCCGCGCGGCCGACCGCGAGGCGTTCGGCAAGCGACTGGACGAGCACGCGCTGATGCGCCGCGACCTCGCGGAACTCACGGTCGAGTACGAGGCCGCGGCGGCGTTCTCCTTCGAGGCCGCGCGACAGTACGACGAATGGAAACGCGGGGACGCCGGGCCCGACTCGGACGCGTTCAAGCTGTTCCGCCTGCTCGTCCCCGTCGCCAAGTACCGGACGGCCCGCGACTCGGTCTCGGTCGCCTCCTACTGCATGGAGGTGCTCGGCGGCAACGGCTACGTGCGCGACGCGACGACGCCGCGCCTGCTGCGCGACACGCAGGTGCTCCCCATCTGGGAGGGCGCGTCGAACGTCATCTCGCTCGACGTGTTGCGCGTGTTGAACCGCGAGGCCGCCCACGAGGCGCTGTTCCCGTTCGTCGAGGACCTGCTCGCCGTCGAACACGACGCGCTCGCCGCGCTCGCCGACGAGGTACGGGGGTCGTTCCGCGACCTGCAGACGGCGCTCGGGACGCTCGCGACCGAGGACGCCGACTACGCGCAGTACCACGCGAAGGAACTGGCCGACCTCATCTACGACGTGGTCGCGGCCGCCCTGCTCGTGAGCGAGGCCGACACGGAACTCGGAAACGGCGACGCGCGGAAGGCGCTCGTCGCGGAACTGTTCGTCGACGAGCACCTGCGCGCGGACGGGACGCGCGGCATCGCGTCGGGCGGGCGGTTCGGCGACGAGCACTTCGACGCGCTGGCCCGGTACGCGAGCGTGGACCCGGGCGTCCTCGACGGCGCGGCCGCGCCCGCCGACGACTGAGTCCGGTCTATCGCGGGGTTTCGGTTCCCCACTTGTCGAGCGCGACGCGGAGCGCCGGGACCTCCTCGGCGCGCTCGTCGGGCGACTCGCCCTCGACCCACGCCTCGGCGGCCGCGCGGAACGCCTCCGCGCCGGCGCGGGTCCCGTCCGGGTGGCCGTGGATGCCGCCGCCGGCCTGTATCATCACGTCGCCGCCCGTCTCGTCCAGCACGCTGTCCACGATGCCGGGGTGGAGGCCGCCGGAGGCGACGGGCAGCACGTCGGCGAGGCCGTGGAGGTCCGAACGGAGCCACGCGTTGATGCCGACGGTGTCCTCGTTCGCCAGTTTCCCGAAGCCGGCCGTCCCGGTGTGGAGGTGGTCCACGCCGGCGAGGCGCGCGAACTGGGCGAGACAGCGCATCGAGACGCCGTGGTGAGGGAGGCGGTCGAACGCGGCGTGCATCGCCCGGTGGGCGTGGATGGCGAGGTCGAGGTCGTCGGTGCGCTCCCGGACCGTCTGGAGCGCGGACCAGCCGGCGGTGACGATGTCCACCATGACGAAGCGGCCGCCGTGGTCGGCGACGAACTCGGCGCGCCGGACCATCTCGTCCGTCTCGGCGGTGATGTTCACGAGGTAGTCCTTCCGGTCGCCCGTCTCGGACTCGGCCTCGTCGGCGCGGTCGAACGACCGCGTCACGCGCTCCTCGAAGGGGTTGAACGACTGGTCCGTGAGGTTCTCGTCGTCCTTCAGCAGGTCCACGCCGCCCATCCACGCGTCGTAGCCGACCTGCGCGTGCGCCTCCGGGGGGAGGCCGACCTTCGGCTTCGGGACGGTGGCGAGCGCCGGGCGGTCGCCGGCGTCGAGCAGGCGGTGCTTGACCGCGCTCCCGTAGCGCGGGCCGGGGAAGTCCTCGGCCAGCGCGGCGGGCCACTCGCAGTCCTCCAGCCGGATGGACTCGACCGCCTTCATCCCCATGATGTTGCCGGCGATACACGACAGCACCTGCGCGAGGTTGCCGTCCTCGAACAGGTCAGCCGGGTAGGCGACCTTCACGGTGCCGTCGTCGCGCAGCGCGTAGGCGACCGCGGAGAGCCGCGACACGTCCGTCTCCACGTCGAGCGCGGCCCACGTCCCGTTGGAGGACTCGCTGGCGACCCGGGCGGCGGCGGCCTCCATCGACATGTCCGACGCCGGCACGATACGGAACGTACACCGGAGGTCGTCGGCCGCGGGGCTGTACGCGGTGTCGAGGAAGTCGTCGTACTGGATTCCCATAACGGCGGACGTTCGCCGTCGGGGGGTAAGGAAGTTCGGGTGGTCCCGGCCCGGTCAGTCGCCGTCGGTCCCCCGCTCAGCCGCCGTCCCGACCCTTGTAGCTCCGGTAGCTCACGGCCGTCCCGTCGACGATGACGGCGTCGCCGCCGTTCTCACAGCCTTCGGGCGTGTCGTCGCCGCCCAGCCCGCCGTCGGTGGTCGCGTCGCCGTACTCGTAGGGGTCGTCGGTGAACTCCATGTGCATCCGTCGCACACGCCCCGGCATAAGTCTTTGTCAGACAGTAACACACATATGGCCGCTACGCCAAGAGGTCCGGCACGTCGCCCAGCGACCCGACGACGTGGTCGGGCGTCACGTCGGCGCGCGCGGCGTCCCCGTCGTCGTGTCTGCCCGTCCGGACCAGGACCGTCGTCATCCCCGCGCGCTCACCCATCGCGATGTCGGTGTCGAGGCCGTCGCCCACCACGAGACACCGTTGGGGGGGACAGCCCAGCCGCTCGGTCACGAGGTTCACCATCACCGACGACGGCTTGCCGAGCACGCGGTCGGGTTCGCGCTCCGCGACGCCGGCCACGGCCCGCGTGATGGCCCCGCTCCCGGGGTACTCCCTGCCGTCGCCGTCCGGGTAGGTCAGGTCCGGGTCCGTCCCGTAGAAGGCGTCCGCGCCGTCGAGCGCCCACATCCCCTCGGTGAGGTCGCGGTAGTCGAAGTCGTAGGTGTGGGAGGTGACGAGCACGTCGGCGGCGTCCGGCTCGTCGGTGAGTGCGACGCCCGCGTCGGTCACCATCCCCCGGAGACCGTCGGAACCGATCAGAAACACCTCGTCGCCGGCGTGGCGGTCGGCGAGGTGTTCGGCCGTGACCGCCCCGGCGGAGAGCACCGCCGACGCGTCGGCCTCGATGCCCAGCCCCGCGAGCCGTTCCACGTAGCCCGCGGGCGAGCGCGTCGGGTTGTTCGTCACGAACAGCACGCCGAGTCCCATCGCCCGGAACCGCTCGATGGCCCCCGCCGCGCCGTCGAGCACGCGCTCGCCGCGGTAGACGGTGCCGTCGAGGTCGACGACGACCCCCTCGTAGTCCATGCGGCCGCTACGAACCGGGCGGGAAAAACGCCGCGGGTCCCGTCAGACGAGGCCGCGGACCGCGACGGCCGCGAGCGGCGGCACGAGGAGCCCCGAACCGACCGCGATGTAGACGAGCGGGAACGCCGTCGCGACGGCGAGCAGGGTGCCGTACCACAGCAGGACGAGCGCCCACGCGACGAGGACGGCGAGGCCGAAGCCGACCCCGAGCACGAGCGCGCGCCGGAGCGTCGGCGCGAGGAGGCCGGCGAGCGCGCCCCCGACCGCGAGTCCGGCGGGGTGGACGGCCGTCGCCGCGAGGCCGACGACGAGCGCGGCCGTGAGCGCGAGGTCCGCCCGCCCGGTCTCGCGGAACTCCGCGAGCGCGTCGGGCGTCAGGACGCTCATTCGTCCTCACCCCCGACGAACCGGATGACCACGGGACCGGACGCCTCCGTCGGGATGGCGTGATAGCGGCCGTTCGCCCAGTCGTCGAGCTGGTCGTCGTAGTGCGGGGAGTAGGGATTGCCCGACTGCCCGCCCGGGATGACCCCGTACGACTCGTCGCCCGCGACGACCATCCGCCACGAGGAGCCGGCGTCGGAGGTCACCCGGAAGTTCGAGACGGTGAACGGCCCGCCGTCGGTCGCCAGTTCGGGGTAGTCGAGGAAGCCGACCGGGAACGGGTGGTCGAGCGCGACGACGTTGTAGTCGCCGTACGTCTCCCACCCCTCGCGCTCTGCGCGCTCGACGGCGCGGGCGAACGCCTCGGCGTACACGTCGGCGCGCGTTTCGGTCTCCGGGGTACGCGTATCGTCGAACCACCGGCTGTCGTCGGGCAGCTGCTGGAGCGCGTAGTGGTGCGGGTAGTAGCCCGAGTCGAGCCCCTCCAGGTGGAACTCGTCGTACAGCGTGGCGTTGCGCACCTCCTCGCGGAACAGCGCGTACAGCAGGGCCGCCCGCGAGTCGCGCGAGAGGCGGCTGTCCCACCCCTCCAGCGTGTCGGCCTCGGCGCGCACCTCGGCGGACATCTCCGAGCGCGCGTCGAGTATCTCCGGCACGTAGCCGTCCGCCGCGAGCGAGCGGGTGTCGCGCTGGAGCTCCTGCATGAACGCCGCGGTCACCGGCTCGCCGGAATCGACGCGGGCCTCGAGCCGCTGGTAGATGCGCTCGCCCCGGTAGGGGTCGGCGTACCGCTCGCTGTACGCGAGGTAGAAGCCCGGCGCGTCCGTCGTGCGCTGGTTCGCCGTGGCGAGCACGTCCGGGTCGTCGACGTGGGGCACCTCGTTGTACGGGACGAAGGCGCCCGTCGCGTTCCAGTCCGTCTCGCCGTAGGGGACCCAGCCGCGCCACTCGCCCTCGCCCTCGGTGGCGTTGAACGGGAGGTTCCCCGCCACGCGCTCGCCGTCGGTGTAGCGGTACGGGTACTTGCCGGTGATGCGGAACAGCGTCCCGCCGTTCCGGTCGGCCGCGACGATGTTCTGGGTCGGGGTGTCGAACCGCCGGAGCGCCTCGCGCACGTCGTCGAGGTCCTCGGCGCGGTTCAGGTCGTAGACGGCCATCGCCTCGCGCGTCCCGGTGAGGCCGAGCCACGAGACGGCCACCTCCTGCCCCTCGCGCTCCAGTAACGGCCCCTTCACGGTGCGCTCTATCGTCACCTCCACGTCCTCGGCGCCGGCCACCTCGATGGTCTCGACCTCGCGCTGTATCTCCCGCGTCTCGTTCCCGTACACGTAGGTGTCCTCGCTCGGCCGGGCGAACGTGTAGAGGTCCGTCTGGTCGGCCCCGACGTTGGTGAAGCCCCACGAGACGTTCTCCGTCCGCCCGATGACGGTGAAGGGGAGGCCGGGGAACGCGACGCCGCGGGTGTTCATATCGCCGGTTTCGAGGTGCATCTCGTACCAGACGGGCGGGGCCTGCAGCGAGAGGTGCGGGTCGTTCGCCACGATGGGCGCGCCGTCCGCGGTGTGCTCGCCCGAGACGACCCACGAGTTCGAGCCGATGCCGAGGTCCCGCTCGAAGCCGGACAGCGACTCGTACAGCTCCGAGAAGTCCCCCGCACGGCCCGAGACGGCGGCCCGCGCCCCGTCGGGCGTGACCTCGCCGCCCTGCGAGCGATCCATTATGGTCGCGTCGTGGTCCAACCGCTCGGGGTAGAGGTCCGAAGCGTTCCCGAAGGTGTCGCGGATCGTCGCCGTCTCGGCGTCCCGGAAGTCACCCGTCAGCTGCCACGCGATGAGTTTGCCCACCAGCAGCGAGTCGGTCGGGGTCCACTCGTCGGGCTCGTAGTCGTTGAGCCGGAACTCCGTCGGGAGCTCGCCCGTGTCGATGTAGGTGTTCACGCCCGCGGTGTACGCCTCGACGGCGTCGCCAGCGGCCGTCCCCTCGACCTCGTCCCACGACGCCTCGGCGGCGTCGGCGAAGCCCATCTGCCGGTAGAAGCGGTCGGACTCGACGGCCGCCTCGCCGGCTATCTCGGCCGTCTGCCCGCGCATCAGCCGGCGCTGGATGTCCATCTGGAACAGCCTGTCGCGCGCCTGGACGTAGCCGACGGCGTAGTAGAGCGCGCCCTCGCTCTCGGCCTCGATGTGGGGTACGCCGTCGTCGTCGATGCGGACGGTCGCCGGGCCGTAGGGGGACTCGACGGTCCGTGCCCCGGCGACGGCGCGGGTCGCCTGTTCGCCCACGCTCCCGTCGTTCGCGCCGTAGGCGGGGGCCCACGCGTCGCCGCTGGCGGGCGCGGCCAGCGAGAGGTAGCCGCCGCCCCCGACGGCCGCGGAGACGAGTATCGCGAGCGCGACGACGGAAACCGCCGCGCCTCGGAGGGAATCCATACCCCACCGGGCGGCCGGGGCGACAAAAACGTATCTCTCAGCCGAGCAGTTCCGTGAAGCGGTTGACGCCCTCGTCCGTGCCGGCGACGATGACGCCGTCGCCGCGCCGGATGCGGAACTCCGGCCCGAGGTCGGTGACCACCTCGCCGTCCCGCTCGACGGCGACGACGGTACAGCCGGTTCGGGCGCGCACGTCGGCCTCCGCGAGGGTCTTGCCCGCGAGCTTCGGGGCCCGGGTCCGGACCACGTCCACCTGGCTGTCGAGCGAGAGCACGTCCTCGTCCTCCAGCACGGCCGAGGCGGCCATCCGGCCGGTGATGGCCGCGAGCGAGAGGACGTAGTCCGCGCCGGCCCGGTACATCTTCTTCACCGCCTCCGTCTCCTCGGCGCGGGCGATGACCTCGACGGTCGGCGCGAGGTCGCGGACGACGAGCGTGGCGAACTCCGCCGTCGTGTCGTCGGGCAGCGCGAGCACGACGGAGTTCGCGTCCGAGAGGTCGGCGCGTTCGAGCGTCCCCGGGTCAGTCGCGTCGCCGACCACGTCCACCCCCTCCGCGTCCCGGCGGTCAACGACCGTGTTCGGCAGGCCGTCGCTGTCGAGCGCGTCCGTCACCCGGCGGCCGACCTCGCCGTAGCCGACGACGACCGTCTTCCCGGTGCCGAACGTCCGCACGTCCCCGAGCGTCAGCTCCTTGAGCCGTTCGAGCTGGCTCTCGCGGCCCGTGACGAGCAGGACGGTGCCGCCGTCGAGGACGGCGTTCGGGTCCGGGGGGCTCTCGAACTCCCCCTCGAACCACGCGCCGATGACGTTGACCCCGGCCCGCTCGCGCAGGCCGCTCTCGGCGAGCGTCGTCCCGACGAGGTCGCTCCCCCGACGCACGGGGAGCTCCACCACGTCGAAGTCCTCCCCGAGTTCGATGGCGTCGCCGAGCTCCGTCGAGACGGCCGTCGTCACCTTCCGCGCGAGGCTCTCCCCGAGCAGGGAGCGGGGCGAGAGCACCTCGTCGGCTCCCGCGAGTTCGTGGTACGTCGCGCGGTCGGGTTCCTCCACGACGCTGACGACGCGGACGTCCTCGGCTATCTCCTTGGCCGTGAGGACGATGCTGGTGTCCACCTCGTCGGAGAGGTCCGCGACGACGGCCCGCGCGTCCGCGACCCGCGCCGCCTCCAGCCCCTCGATGGAGTCGGGGTCCGCGAGGATGACGGAGTAGCCGTCCTCGTAGAGGTCGGTCGCGCGCGCCCGGTTCGGCTCCACGACGACGTACTCCACGTCCCACGAACTCATCTCGTCGATGAGCGTGTCCGTCCGCGCGTTGTAGCCGCAGATGACGACGTGGTCGGAGAGCTCCTCGACGCTCGTCGGCACCGTCGTCGAGAGCGCGTCCTGCAGGAGCGGGAAGACGAAGACCGGGAGCGCGAGGAAGATGAGCACCACCCCCGTGAGGTCCATCAGGATGACGAGGACGTTCATCTCCGGCGAGAGCCACGGCGAGTCGGAGCCGTACCCCGTGGTCGTGAACGTCTCGACGACGACCTGCAGCGAGTGGAGCCGCGTCACCGGCTCCGTCTCGAACGCGGTCATCCCGTAGTCGTAGGCGAGCGCGTAGGCGACCATGACGCCGACGAGACCGACGGAGTAGAGCGCGGTCCGCCGGAGCCACGTGTTCATACCGGCCGTGCGGGCGTCCGCGGCAAAACGGTTCCGCGCCGCCGTGGTGTTTTGGCTCCCGGGCCCGTCCGCCGCGTATGGACGAACCGTTCGACGGTATCACGTTCTTCCGCACCGGCGCGCGCGACGACGTGGTCGCCTTCTACCGGGACCGGCTCGGCTGCGAGGTGTGGCGCGAACAGCCGGACTGCACCATCCTCCGACGCGGCGGCTACGCGCTGGGGTTCTGCGCCCGCGACCCGCCGGAGACGGAGGGGTGTCTCACCTTCCTCCACGACGACCGCGCGGGCGTGGACGCCGACCACGAACGGCTCGCGGACGTGGCCGACGGCGAGCCGCGGCTCAACGGGACGTACGACATCTACCAGTTCTTCGCCGAGGACCCGGAGGGCCGCACCGTCGAGGTGCAGTGTTTCGAGTAACCCCTCAAGCGGTCCACGCGCGGTAGCCGACCCACAGCGCCCAGGCGTTGAACAGCGTGGAGCCGACGAACTCCGGCACCGCGAGGCCGGGAATCGCGTCCGTGAGCGCGAAGGCCCACAGGAGCCAGAAGCCGAGGTGGAGGACGCCGTCCGCGACCGAGAGGAGGCCGTTCCGCGTCGCCCCGCGGAGCGCGTCGCCGACGCCCCACAGCACCGGCGCGAGCATGAAGCCGAGGTACGCGGTTATCGCCGAGGCGGCGTGCGGGGTGGGCTGTCCCGAGGGGAAGACGCCGACGCCCGCGACCCCGACCATGGCGACGCCGAACGGGACGAGTGCGGCCAGCTGGACGCGGTTCGCCGCGAGGTCCCGTAGCGCGGGGAGGAAGCCCAGCCCGAGCAGGCCGGCGGCGATGAGCCCGAGGTTGAACAGCCACACCTCCGGGGCGTCGCTGACGCCGAGGTCCGAGAGGGCGTTGTCGGCCCACGAGAACCACGGGGCCGTCGCGGTGGCGGCGAGGATGGCGACGAACGAGACCGCGATACCGGCGGCCCCGACGGCGACGGAGCGCTGTGTCGTGTTCACAGGGCTGGAGTGTGAGCCGCCCGACATAAGCGTTCAGTCCGCGGCCGCCGCGTCCCGCCCCGAACGCCGGTTCCGGCGCGCCGTCCGCGTCTCCGCGAGCGAGGTGCGGAACCGCGCCTCCACCTCCTCGCGGAGCCGGTCGGCGCGGTCGGCGTCGATGTCGAGCGCGCGGGCGTCGGTCGCGCCGAACCCCTGCGAGCCGGCGGTATCGACGACGAGCGTGGCGAGGTGCCGGCGGCGCTGGAACACGGTCGCGCTCCCGACGAGCGTCTGGACGCGGTAGTACGGGACGACGCGGGTGCGCCGGGTCCAGAACCCCTCGCGGGCGACGAAGTGGTCCTCGCCGAGCGCGTAGCCGAGGTTCGCCCACTTGAGGTGGGCCGCGACCGGCACGACGACGAGCAGCGCGAGCGGCGAGTACGGGGGGACCGGCGGCGTGACGCCGGTGAAGCGGACGACGGCGAGGGAGACGGCGGTCAGGAACGCGACGACGAGGGCGTACCGGACGACGTAGCGGGTCCGCGCGCGCTTCGGCGGCCGCTCGAACTCGACCTCGCCGAACGGCTCCACCTCGCGCGCGAGCGAGAGGGCGCGCTCGCGGTCCGCGAGCGGGACGGCCGACTGCGAGCCGGAGCCGTCGCCCGCCCCGGGCGCGTAGCCGGCCGTCTCCACCTCGACGGCGGCGTAGCCCAGCCGCCGGGCGATGACGTTCTCCGTCAGCGAGACGGACTGCACCTTGTCGAGCGGGATGGTGCCGCTGTACTCCTGGAGCAGGCCGCGCCGGTAGCGGAGTTCCCCCTCGGCGCGCCGGAGTTCGAAGCCGTAGTAGGCGGTCACGGCCGCGACCGAGGAGACGACGACGGCGACGGCGACGAGCCCCGCGAGGACGAACGGCGCGGCGCGCAACAGGTCGAGCAGCGGGAACGACTGCGACACCGAGGGGAGCACGACCGGGAGCAGCACCGTCACGAACGAGAGCAGCCGGAGGTCCACCTGGACGACGCCCAGCAGGAGCAGTTCGCGGTTCGTGACGGCGAAGAGCCGCTCGCCCGCGTCCTCGACGGGCGGGGCCGTCCCGTCGGGGTCCGTCGCCGTCTCGCCGTCGCCGCGCTTTCGTCGCCCGATCTCGCGCTGGAGGCGTTCGGCCTCGTCGTGGCTCACGTAGCGGAGCTGCGCCTCCGTCTCGCCGCCCCCGGCCGTCTCGATGCGCACCTCCGCGAGGCCGAGGGCGCGCTGGACGACGTTGCGCGACACGTCCACGTTCTGGACGCGCCGGTACGGTATCTCGCGGGTGCGCCGGGAGACGACCCCCGAGGCGAGGTCGAAGGTGTCGTCGGTGAGCTCGTAGTCGAACCGCCGGACGTAGGCCACCTGATAGGCGAGCACGCCGAGCAGGGCGACGACGAGCGCGCCGGCCGCGAGCGCTCCGAACCCGTCCAGCTGGGAGGTGGAGACGGTCCCGATGACGAGCACCCACGCGAAGCGGGCCACCGCCGAGCCGGTCCGGTACGGCACCGACAGCGGGTGGAGCTTCATACCGCGTCCTCGCCCTCCGCGACGATGGCGAGCTGCTTCAGCCGGGCCTGCAGGTCGTCGGCGCGGTCGAGCGCCACTCCCGGTATCGTCACGTCGGCGCCGCGCGACCCGGCGGTGTAAACGACGACCGACGCGAGCCCGAGGCCGCGTTCCAGCGGGCCGCGCGACACGTCGACGTGCTGGATGCGGACGTACGGAACCACGGTCCGGACGCGGGTGAACACGCCGCGTTCGAGGAACAGCGAGTCCTCGCGCACCTCGTAGCGCCACACCCGGTAGCGGAACACGACGAGGACGAGCCCGACGACGAGGAACAGGGCGAACACGCCGACACCCGGGACGACGGGGTTGTCGAGCAGGAGGAAGCCCGCGACGGCCGCGACTACGCCGACCACGAGCGCCGAGACGAGCGCGCCGAGCGCCCACACGTACCGCACGTCGGGATGCAGTTTCCGCTCCGGTCCGGTCAGGTCGGCGACGGGCGGCGTGTCGTCGCCCGCGCCGTCGTCCGCTCCGACCCGCCGTATCGCGGGTTCGACCGCGTCGTCGCTCATTGGCGGCCCCACTCGCCGGAGGTACAAATCACACCCGGTGGACGCGGCCGGCGGTCACGTCCAGCCGCGGCGCGTAGTGGAGCAGGGGGTCGCCGTCCGGCTCCGCGAAGCCGTTCACCCGGAACAGGTCGTTCTCGCGTATCTCGGCGCGCGCCTCGGAGAGCGCCCACGGCTCGTGGTCGATGTCGCCGTAGTAGAGCCGGTCGCGCCCCTCCGTGTAGAAGCGGTACCGCTCCGTGAGGAAGTGCGGGAGCGACCCCGGCTCGGCCTCGAACCGCTCGCCGACGGGGCTGTAGGTGGCGTCGAACGCCGCCGGCTCCGCGTCCCCGACGCGGCGCGACCGGAACCGCACCTCGCGGTCGCCCCGCTCCACCGTTATCTCGGCGCGGTAGTAGGGGAGTTCGAACAGCGACCAGGCGACGAACACCCCCAGTCGGTCGTCCGCGTCGAGGTTGAAGAAGTAGATGCCCGGCGTGCCGTCCGGGCCGCGGACGTAGGTCCGGAGGTTTATCTCCCCGAACGAGAGCCCGAACGGGACGCCCCGCGGGCTGATGTCCTCCATCACGAACGGGACGACCCCCAGGTACGCCTCGCCGTCGTGGGTGTCCACGGAGAGCCGGTCGGGGAGGCGCTCGGCCACGAGCGACGGCTCGACGGGCCAGTGGGCGAACAGCGCGTCGCGCCACACCATCGACAGGACCGCCGGTTCGGCCATCGTCCGGGCGGTGTCGGTCATGACCGAACATAGGGCCGCGGGCGGTTTGGGCCTGACGCTCGCGGTGGGTCAAACGCGTGTTTGAGAGTACCACACCCGTTTATCGGGGCGGGCCGACCCCCCGCTATGCGCCGAACCGCCGCGGTCCTCGCGCTCGTCCTCCTGCTCGCGCTCGCCGGCTGTTCCGGCGGGTCGTCCGGCCCGAACGACGACGGCTCGTTCGCACAGTCCGGCGGCGACGGCGGCGCCGAGGCGGCCGACGCGCCGGCCGGGACGGCCACCGCCGCCGCCGACACCGAGTCGACGGCCGGCGACGCCGCGCGCGCCGACCGCGCGGTGATACGCACCGGCACCGTCTCGCTGACCGTGGACTCGTACGCGAACGCCAGCGCCCGCGTGACCGAACTCGCCCGGGACCGCGGGGGCTACGTCGCGGCCTCCACCCGCTCGGTCAACGGCGCGGGGAACACGACGTGGACGACCGGCTCCGTCACGATACGGGTCCCCGCCGAGTCGTTCGGGGCGACGTTCGACGCGCTTCAGACCTACGGCGAGGTGCGCGAGGCCACCTCGGACACGACCGACGTGACCGACCGGTTGGTCGATATCGAGGCGCGCCTCGAAACGCTCCGCGCCGAGCGCGACCGCCTGCGCGACCTCTACGAGGACGCCAACGACACCGACACCGTCCTGCGCGTCTCCGAGGAACTGAGCGAGGTCCAGACGGAGATGGAGCGGTTGACGGCCCGACAGCGCTCGCTGGAGAACCGGGTCGCCTACTCCACCCTCACGGTCGCCCTCGGCGAGGAGCGGCCCGATGAGCCGACGCCGACGCCCGAGCCCGGCTACGCCGACACCGGCCTCGGGCAGGCGTTCGCCGCCTCGATAGACGGCGTCGTGACGGCCGTGAAGACGCTCGGCGTCACCGTCGCGTACGCGCTCCCGTACCTGCTCGCGTTCGGCGTGCCGCTCGCGGTCGTGGGGGTCGCCGTCGCGCGGACCCGGCGACGATAACTCGGCTACGCTTCGGTCGCGTCGCGCAGCGCGGTCACGACGGACTCGACGGGCGCGTCGCTCGGCATCGCGACGAACACCCCGCGGTCGTCGGTGAGGTAGACGCGGACCATCTTTCCCATGTCGAGCGCCGTAGTGATGTAGCGCACGTCGTCGGCCATCGGGAAGAGGCTCTCCGTGAACAGGTCGATCTCCGCGAGGTCGAGGTTGACGTACTCGTGGACGGTGGCGAAGTAGTCGTACATCGCCTCGTCGTCGTCCCCCTCGACGCCGTACAGCGCGCGGGTGGCGGAGGAGACGTAGGCGATGCGGAACTCCGTGGGGGTGAACTCGACGAGCGCGAACAGGGGGCCGTCGGCGGCGCCCCTCACCGTCTCGACGACGCCGTCGTCCAGTATCGGGTCGAACTCGACCTCGCGCTCGGTCATCGCGTAGCCCGTCGGCGGACCGACACCTAAGCGTTCCGCACGCCCTCAGGCGTGTCCGGAGACCCCGACCGCCTCGTACGGTTCCTCCAGGTACGCGACGTCGGAGTCCGAGAGGTCGATCTCCAGCGCCTCGACCGCCGATTCGAGGTGTTCTATCGAGGAGGCCCCGACGATGGGCGCGGTGACGACGTCCTTCGCGAGCACCCACGCGAGTGCTATCTGGGCCATCTCGGCGTCGTACTCGGCCGCGAGTTCCTCGACGCGGGCGTTTATCTCCCTGCCGCCGCGGTCCGCGTAGGGGTGCTCCTGCGCGTAGTCGTCCGTCTCGGCGCGCTTCGTGGACATGTACTCCTCGTGGGGGCGGGTGAGGTAGCCGCGCGCGAGCGGCGACCACGGAATGACCCCCATCCCCTCCTGCTCGCAGAAGGGGAGCGTCTCGCGCTCCTCCTCGCGGTAGGCGAGGTTGTAGTGGTTCTGCATCGTCGCGAACCGCTCCAACCCCTGTCGGTCGGCCGTGTGCTGGGCCGTCGCGAGCTGGTAGGCCCACATCGAGGACGCGCCGAGGTGGCGCACCTTGCCGCGGCGCACGGCGTCGGTGAGCGCGCTCATCGTCGTCTCGACGGGCGTGTCGTAGTCCCAGCGGTGGGTCTGGTAGAGGTCGATGGTGTCGGTCCCGAGGCGGTCGAGCGAGGCGTCGAGTTCCTGCTCGATGGTCTTGCGCGACAGCCCCCCGGAGTTCGGGTCGTCGTCGCGCATCTGGAAGAACACCTTCGTCGCGACGACCTGCGCGTCGCGGTCGTACCCCTCCAGCGCCTTTCCGAGCACGCGCTCGCTCTCGCCGCGCGAGTACATGTTCGCCGTGTCGAAGAAGTTGATACCGAGGTCGATGGCGCGCTCGACGAGTTCGGTGCCGAACTCCTCGCCCTTCACCCACGCGCGCCAGTCCGGGTCGCCGAAGCTCATACAGCCCAGACAGATGCGCGACACCTCGATGCCCGTGTTCCCGAGCGTGGTGTACTCCATACCGCGGCGTCGCCGCGTCGGGACAAAAAGCTACGCCGCCCCCCGGCCTCGGGGACTTATGCCGGTGCCCGCCGAACGACGGTCGAATGCCCCGCCTCGCGAGTACCCCGGACGGCCGCCGCGTCGAGGTCCACGAGCCGGTCGCCGCCCCCCGCGACCGCGTGTGGGAGCTGTTCCGCGACACGGAGACGTGGGCCGAGTGGGGCCCGTCCGTGCGCGAGGTGGAGTCCCCCGACCGCTACGTCGCCGCCGGGACGGAGGGTCGCGTGCGCACCGTCGCGGGGCTGTGGCTCCCCTTCGCCGTGCGCACCTGCGCGGACTACCGCTGGACGTGGAACGTCGCGAAGCTCCCCGCGACTGGCCACCGCGTCGAGGCGCGCGCCGGCGGCTGTACGGCGGTCATCGAGATACCGCTGCCCGGGGCCGCGTACGCGCCCGTCTGCGAGCGCGGCCTCCGGCGCCTCCGCGAACTGGCCGAGGCTACCGATTGAGCGCGTACAGCTGTTCGCCGACGCCCGCGCCGTCACACCCCTCCGTCGGACACTCGTAGTGCCAGCCGTCGCGCGTCGCCCGCGCCTCCGCGAACCGCGCGCCGCACTCCGTACACTGCATCTCGTCGCGGCCGCACGTGTCGCGGTGGAGCGCCAGCGCGAGTTCGGTTCCGAACGTTCGGTTGCACTCCGGACAGACGTGGCTCATACGCGCGCTTGGCGGAGTCGGCTCTTGGGTGTATCGGACGGATACGTGCGTGTTACGTGCTAACTCGCCGCTTTTTACTCCGGACGCTCCATCGCGAAGCGGTCGCGCGTCCGGGTGTACTCCGACCCGGTCATCCGCCCGACGACGTCGAGTTTCGTCGTGTCGAGCTTCCCGTCCGTGGTTACCGCGTCGTCGATGTGGACGTACCGTACGCGCCCGAGAACGAGCGTCGAGACGCCGAAATCCACTGTCTCGACCGTCTCGCACTCGAAGACGACCTTCGCGTCGGCGACGTACGGCGCGTCCACCGTCTCGCACTCGGCCTTCGCGAGGCCGGCGCGCTCGAACTCGTCCACCTCGTCGCCGGTCGCGGTGGCGTTCATCGCCTCGGCGAGGTCCGCGGTGACGACGTTGTGGGCGAACGCGCCCGACTCGACGGCGTTGCGCGCGGTGTCCTTCAGCCCGTCGCGGGTGTCCCCCGCGGAGAACGCGAGCGTCGGCGGCGACGGCGTCGCCACGTTGAAAAACGAGTACGGCGCGAGGTTGTCGCGCTCGGGGCCGCGCGTCGATATCCAGCCGATGGGTCGGGGCACGACCGCGCCGGCCAGCAGGCGGTACAGCGACGGCTTCTCGCGCGCGTCTATCTCCACACGACCCCCTCCGCGGTGCGGCGGTGCATACGGGAGGGAGGAAGGGGGGCTACTTCAACCGTTCAGAACAGGCCGATGCCGACCGCGTACGTCCACTCGACGCCGCCGACGACGAGGAAGGCGAGCGCCGCGCCCGCGCCGTACACGTTCTTCTGGAACGAGATCATCTCGTTCTGCTTCTCCTCCGGGTCGTCTATCGACCAGAAGTCGTGCATCGTGACGGCCGAGACGAGCAGGAACGTCGCCAGCGCGCCCGCGGCGAGGACGGGGAAGGCCCCGACGACGAGGCCGAGGCCGCCGAGAACGAGCGTCGCGCCGGAGGCGACGACGCTGAAGCCCGGCGCGGGGAGGCCCTTGAACTGGGCGTAGCCGGTCATCTCCTCGAGGTTCAGGAAGTGGTTCAGTCCCATGAACGCCAGCGTCACGCCGAACACGATACGCGCGAGGAGGAATATCTCCGCCGCGCCGGTCGCCGCGAACACGTCGGTCTGGAGCGGAATCATGCTATCACCTGGCAACTCGCTTCGCTTCGGTAAGTCGATTGCATCACGACACTCCGTACACGAGGCTTCCTTATAGCCGTTCGCGGACTCCGCCGTCACCGGGTGACACCGACGTAATCGTGCCGCTTCGTCTCACGAACGGGCGTTCAGGGTTTCGGGCCCCCTCCCCTTTTTTCCGCGGTTCGGGAGTACGCCGGACATGACTCTCTCGGAACGGGGGCGACGTGCCGTCGCGGGCGGGGCCGTCTCCTGCTCGGGGCCCTCCTCCTTCTCGTCCCCCTGTTCGACATGTGGCAGGACGTGGCCGTCCCCCGCACAAGTCGCTGCTCTCGACGACCGTCGAGAACGCCGTTCCGCTCGGCCTCGCGCTGGTGCTCGTCGTGACGGGCGTGTGGCTCGCGACCCGCCCGTGGCCCGCCCGCGACGCCCTCGCCGTGACGAAGTGGACCTACGCCGTCTCGCTCGGCTTCGGCGTCGTCTTCGCGTGGGTCATCGGCATCCAGGGGTTCGTCCAGGGCGACCTGAAGCCGCTCGTCATCGCCATGGACGCGGTACTCATCGGCGGTCTCGTCGCCGTCGCCGTCGGCTTCTACGACGTGCGCCGGCGCCGCCAGCGCCGCGAGACCGAACACGCCCGGGCTCGCACGAGCGCGCTGTTCGACAACACCGACGACGACGTGGCGACGCTCCGGCTCGCCTCCGACGGCGTCGAGACGCTCGCCACCAACGCCGCGTTCGACGCCAACTTCGACCGCGCGCCCGCCGTGCTCTCGCGGGTCATCGACGCCGCCGACACCGACTCCCGTGCGGCGTTCGTCCGGGCGGTCGCCGACGGCGACCCCTTCGAGGTCGAGGTCGAACTCGACGACCGCGGCGAGCGTCGGGAGTTCATCGCGCAGATCGTCCCCTACGAGGCCGACGGGGACGCCGCGGAGCTGTTCCTCGTCCTCACGGACGTGACCGAACAGAAGGAACTCGCCCGCGAGCGGGTCGCGCGTAGCCGCATCGAACACCTCCACACGGTCGCCTCGGAGATGGCGAACGCGCCCGACGCCGACGCGGCCTACGACCTCACGATGAGCGCGGCCGAGCGGGTCGTCCCCTACGACCGGGCGTGTCTGTCCGTGGACGGGGAGACCGTACGCACCCGGAACGCGGACGGGCCGCTCGACGCGGCGGCGGCGGACGAGGCCGGCGGCGAGTCCCGGCCGCTCGTGGAGACCGACGGGGGCGCGATGGTCACCGACACCGACGCCGGCCCGGTCGTGACGGTGCCGGTCGGCGGCCGCGGCGTGCTCCAGCTCGGCGCGCGCCCGGGCGCGCTCGACGAGAGCCGGACGGACGCGGTCGAACTGCTCGCCACCCACCTCCGCGAGACGCTGCGGCGGCTCGACCGCGAGGAGACCATCCGCCACGAGCGCGAGCAGATGGAGTTCCTCAACCGCGTGCTCCGCCACGACCTGCTCAACGGGATGAACGTCGTCCGGATGCAGGGCCAGCTGCTCGAATCCGAGACGGACGACGAGGCGGTGCTGGAGCGGGTCGATACCGTCATCGACCGCGTGGACTCGATGACGGAGCTCATCAACACGATGCGGTCGTTCATGAAGACGGTCCTCGAGGGGGGCGAGCACGAACTCGAACCGGTGGCGCTCGACGACGCGCTCACGGCGGCCATCGAGTCGGCACGGGACGGCCACCCCGGGGCGACGTTCGAGGTGGAGGGCGGCGTCTTCCCGCCCGTGAAGGTGCTCGCCGACGACCTCGTCTCGGAGCTGTTCCACAACCTCCTGACGAACGCCGTCACCCACAACGACGCGGCCGAGCCGGTCGTGCGCGTCTCGGCGGAGCCCGGCCCGGACGCGGTCGAGGTCGTCGTCGCCGACAACGGTCCCGGCATCCCCGAGGGGATGCGCTCGCGCGTGCTGGAGAAGGGCGAGCAGGGCGAGGCGAGCGACGGGACGGGGCTGGGGCTCTACCTGTGTCGGGAGATCGTCGACAGCTACGGCGGGTCGCTCGACATCGGCGAGAGCGGGATGGGCGGCGCCGCGTTCACCGTGCGCCTGCCGCGACAGGAGGACTAGTCGTACTTCTCGGGGTAGGCCGCGGCGAGCAGTTCCGGCTCGGCGTTCAGCCGCTCGCGAACCGGGTCGATGACGTCGGAGATGGCCGCGGCCGCGCCGGGCTTGAGGTCCGCCGGGTGGAGCTCCCCGGAGACGTAGTCGGCTTCGAGCGCGTCGTAGTCGCCGTAGACGAGGTCGCCGCCGTACTCGTCGGGCCGCTCGACGACGAGCTCCTCGCCGCGCTCGTCGAACACGGGGAAGACGAGGTACTTCAGGTACCCGAGGACGCCGTTGTCCTCGACCTCGCCCTGCGGGCAGTAGGCGCCCTGTATCTTCTCCTCGACCGCCTCGGG
Source organism: Halosegnis marinus (assembly GCF_029338355.1). Classification (GTDB taxonomy): domain Archaea; phylum Halobacteriota; class Halobacteria; order Halobacteriales; family Haloarculaceae; genus Halosegnis; species Halosegnis marinus. Next base: position 45,019 of record NZ_CP119802.1, on the reverse strand, counting down.
CGAGTCGGTGAGGTTCACCTTCGAGCCGGCGTCCGAGGCCGACATCTTCCCGCCGGTCAGCCCCGACAGCAGCGGCGCGAACACACAGGCCGGTTTGTCGTACCCCTGTCCGGGGAGCGCCTCGCGGGCGAGCATGTAGATGCCGCGCTGGTCGATGCCGCCGTAGGCGATGTCGGCGTCGAGCGCCGCCACGTCGAGGCTCTGCATCAGGGTGTAGACGAGCCCGCCGAGCTTGGGGTTGTCCGACTGCCGGACGACCTCGGAGCCGGCCCGCTGGGCGCGCGAGATGGTCGTGTCCGCGATGAGCCGGTAGAGGTCGAGCGTGTACGGCTCCTCGAGCTGGTACTCCGTCCCGCGGACGAAGTTCACGTCGGACGGGTCGGCGCCCGCGGCCTCGATCATCCCGCGGATGGCCGCCTCGTAGTAGTCGGAGCGGGCGTCGAGCAGTTCGAACGGCGACTTCTCGTCGTCGAGGTGGGCGTGGAGGTCCGCGACCAGCACCGTCACCTCCACGTCGGCGGCGAGGAAGTCGGCCAGCTTCCGCATCGTCGTGAAGTGGCCGATGTGCATCTCGCCGGTCGGGGCGTAGCCGATGTAGGCGTGCGGGTCGTCGCGCTCCGCGAGGATGTCCGCTATCTCCTCCTCCGTCACGGCCTCCTCGGTGTACCGCGTCACCAACGCGGCCCGCTCGGCGGCGTTCATACGCGACGTTCCGGGGACGCGCTAATGAAACGTACGTTCTCGCCTCGCCGACGGCCCGACGCATCGGTGGGGGTAAGTCGCCGGCTCCCCACACGACGAGCATGAACGCGGCCGCGAGGATACGCGACTACTACGACGCGTTGCGCGCCGGCGACCCCCTTCACCCGTTCTTCCGCGAGGACGAGACGACGGTGAAGTTCGGCGTCGGCGAGGAGCTGTCGGGGTACGAGGCCGTCGCGGCGGGCCTGCGCGACCAGACGGCGACCACGACCGGGTGGGAAGTGGAGTCCCGGGACCTCCGCGTCGGGAGCGAAGGGCCGGCGGCGTGGTTCGCCGACGACGTGTACATGGGGTGGAACGACACCGAGGCGGGCATCCGCTACGAGTTCGACACGCGGTGGTCCGGGTCGCTGCTGCGCGAGGACGACGAGTGGCTGTTCACGGGAATGCACGTGTCGACCGAGGTGAACCGCTGATGGTGGACCCCGTCTCGAACGAGGAGCGCGCGTCGTTCGCGCTGAAGGTGAAGCTCGCCGCGACGGCGCTGGTCGCGGTGTCGGCGGGCCTCATCGCCGTGCAGGCCGGGGCGACGCTCCCCGTCCTCGCGGGAGCGCTCGCCGGCGGGGCCGTCGTCGGCGCGGCGCTCGTCTGGTTCGTGTTCCCCGGCGACGGCGGCACGTCCCGGGAGTCCGCGAAGCGCGAGGGCCGGTTCGGGCGGTAGGACGCGCCCGACGGTCGCAAGCGGTTGCTTGATAAACGCCGATACACGAGTAGTGGCATGGCACGTGCAGCCGTCGTCGGCGCCGGCATGACGAAGTTCGGCGTCCACGACACACCCCTACAGGAGCTGTTCGGCGAGGCCGCGTTCGCGGCGCTCGACGACGCCGGGGTCGCGGCGCGCGACCTCGACGCGCTCTACTTCGGCAACGCGATGAGCGGCCAGGCGGAGAACGAGACGCACCTCGGCCCGCGGATGGCGAGCCACATCGGCGCAGCGGGCATGGAGGTCCAGCGGTTCGAGGACGCCTGCGCCACCTCGGCGAACGCGTTCAAGAACGCCGTGCAGGCCGTCGACGCCGGCGTCCACGACGCCGTCCTCGTCGGCGGCGTCGAGCGGTGTACCCCCGAGACCGGGAAGGACACCCCCGAGATGACGCGCATCTTCGCCTCCGCCTCCCACCGGCAGTACGAACAGCCGACGGGGCTCACCTTCCCCGGCGTCTTCGCCCTGCTCACGAAGCGGCACATGCACGAGTACGGGACGACGGAGGAACAGCTCGCCGCCGTCGCGGTGAAGAACCACGCGCACGGCAGGCTGAACCCCCGCGCCCACTTCGGGAAGGAGACGACCGTCGAGGAGGTACTGGAGGGACCGGTCGTCGCCGACCCCTTCCGGCTGATGGACTGCTGTCCGTTCTCCGACGGGGCAAGCGCCGTGGTCGTCGTGAGCGACGACCTCGCGGACTCGTACGACGCGCCGGTCGACGTGACCGGCGTCGGTCACGCGACGGACGTGGTCCCCATCGGCGATAAAGCCAACCTGACCGCGACGCAAGCCGCGCGCGACGCCGCGGAGAGCGCCTACGAACAGGCCGGCATCACGGCCGACGACGCGGACTTCGCGGAGGTCCACGACTGCTTCACGGGCGCGGAGGTGCTGGCGAGCGAGGCCATCGGCTTCGCCCCCGACGGCGAGGGCGGCGCGTACGCGGCCGAGGGTCGGACCTCGTTGGACGGCGACCGGCCCATCAACCCCTCGGGCGGCCTGAAGGCGAAGGGCCACCCCATCGGCGCGACGGGCACGGCCCAGATCGTCGAACTCACGGAACAGATACGCGGCACGGTCGGCGAGCGGCAGGTCGCCGGCGCCGACACCGGCGTCGCACACAACCTCGGCGGGGACTCCGCTACGACCGTCGTCAGCGTGCTGGAGGGTCGCGCGTGACCCTGACGTACGCGGAGTGGACCGAGGCCCTGCGCGAGGACCGCCTGCTCGGCCTCGCGTGCTCCTGCGGCCACACGAACGGCACCCCGACGGGCGCGTGCCCGCACTGCGGGAACCGCGACCTCGAACGGGTCGAACTCCCGATGACGGGCGTCGTCCACACGGAGACGACGATACAGGTGCCGCCCGCCGGCGTCGCGGAGCGCGGCTACCAGGTCGGCGTCGTCGAACTCGGCGACGCGAGGGTGATGGGTCGGTTCGGCGACGAACACGCCGCCATCGGCGACGAGGTGGCGCTCGCCGGCGTCGTCGAGGGCGACGACGGCCACCCCGGCCCGCTGTTCGAGCGGGTCTGAGGGTCCGAATGCACGACCGCCTCCGCGCGAAGCCCCCGGCCACGGACGCCGAGGTGTGGACGGCGGCGACCGTCCGGAACGTGACGGAGCGGGCGGGAACGACCGTCGTGACGGTCGCGGACGCCGACGGCGAGGTGGAGGTCACGCTCGACGGCGCGCTCTACGACCTGTTCGCGGGGCGGGTCGAAGGGGACGTGGTCGGGGCAGACTGCTGGTACAAGTAGCGCGGCGTCAGAGCCGGTCGGCGAGGTAGACGACGATGGGGACGGGTTCGTCCTCGACGAACCGCGCCACTTCCTCGCCGTCGCGCTCCACGACGACCGTCGGAATCAGTTCGACGCCGTACTCGTCGACGAGTTCGCCCGACTTCGAGCCGTCGTCGTTCTTCTCCACCGGGTAGTGGTGGACGCGGTCCTCGGGGACGCCCGCGGCGTCGAGTGCCGCGCCGAAGTCGGGCAGTTGCGCCCGGCAGTCCTTACACCAGTCCCCGCCCCACACGCGCACCGTTATCTCGTCGGCGACCGCGGCGAACGCCGCGACGGCGTCCTCGTAGGAGGCCTCGTCCCACGCTGGGTTCGGCCGCATCGTCTCCAGTTGCATGGCCTCTCTATCTCCCGCGGTCGCTTAACGTCCGCGCCCGCGGCAGGCGACCGAAAGCGGACGGCAGACCATGCCGGTGTCCGCAGACCCCTTACCCGTCGGCGGCAACGGTCGGGTAATGGACCGAAGCGTGCTGGGGACCGTCGGCTCGCCGCTCGTGCAGGTGGCCTCGCCGCCCGGCAGCGTCGTCGCCGCGAAATTGGAGTCGAAGAACCCCGGCGGGAGCGCGAAGGACCGGCCCGCCCTCGCGATGGTCGAGGCCGCGGAGCGCGACGGCGCGCTCGACCCGGGCGACACCATCGTGGAACCCACCTCGGGCAACACCGGCATCGGCATCGCGATGGTCGCCGCCGCGAAGGGGTACGACGCCACCATCGTGATGCCGGCCTCGAAGTCCCCCGAGCGCCAGCGCGTGATGCGCGCGTACGGTGCGACCCTCGAACTCGTGGAGGGGGACATCTCCGACGCGAAGGACCGCGCCGACGAGATAGAGCAAGAGGCGGGCGCCGTCCAACTGCGGCAGTTCGAGAACGAGGCGAACCCCCGCGCCCACTACGAGACGACCGGGAGGGAGATTCTCCACCAGGTGGGCGACCGCGAGGTGGACGCGCTCGTCGCCGGGGTCGGAACCGGGGGAACGCTCTCAGGCATCGGTCGCCGCCTGCGGGAGGCGTTCCCCGAGGTGGAAATCGTCGCCGTCGAGCCCGAGGACAGCGCCGTCCTCTCCGGGAAGGAGCCGGAGAACGACTCCTTTCAGGGGATGGGGCCGGGTTTCGTCTCCCCGAACCTCGACATCGACCTCGTCGACTCGGTGGAGACGGTCGGCATCGAGGCGGCGGAGGCCGAGTGTCGCCGCCTCGCCCGCGAGGAGGGGATTCTGGTGGGCCAGTCGTCGGGCGCGTCGAACCTCGCGGCGAAGCGCGTGGCCGAGCGGCTCGCGGACGAGGCCGACTGCCCCGGCCCGGACGCGACGACGGACCTCCTGCACGGCGAGCCGACCGCGCCCGAGACGGACCTCCCCGAGGACTGTCCGCTCGTCGTCACGGTGTTCTGGGACTCGGGCGAGCGCTACATGTCGACCGGGATGTTCGACTAGTCGACCGGGCGTATCGCGGGTTCGTACGTCGTTGGCGCCCCGCCGTCCGGCTCCGCCTCCTCCTTCAGGAAGCCCATCGTGGCCGCGTCGAACAGCAGCGCGACCGGCGCGAGCGCGACGACGCCGAGCGTCGCCCCCAGCGCGCCGAGGTTGACGAACACCAGCGTCGCGGGCACGGAGACGACCGCCCCCGCGAGGACGTACCGGGCGAAGTACGACAGCGGCGCGCCGCCCGGCACGGTCAGCGCGTACGCGCGCCGGAGCGCGGGAACGAGTCCCCGGTCCCCGGTCACGACGAGGTACGGCGCGGGGTACAGCAGGTACGCGCCGAGCAGGAGGAGGGGGACGACGAACAGGAGCAGGGCCGGCACTGCCTCCACGAGCGCGAACGCCGCGAACGCGCCGACGGCGACGAGCAGGTGGAAGCCGGCCAGCGGCACGGCGTGGGCGCGCACGTCGGCGAGGAACTCGCCGGTTCGGCGGTCCCAGCGGCGGTCGACGGTCCCGAGATACCCGGCACTGAGAACCCCGGAGAGCAGCGCGCCGCCGAGGGTGAAGGCGGCCGCCGTGGCCGGCGCGCCCGCGACGCCCAGTCGGACCCCGTCGGTCGGGAGGCTGAGAAAGCTCCACGCGTCGGTCACGGGGAGCGGCGGGGGGAACGAGACGCCGACGTGGGTGTCGACGCGGCCGGTCCGCGCGAAGGCGCCGACGTTCGTGAACGCGAGCAGGGCGGGAACCGCGGCGAGCCACCAGACCCCGTCGAGGCGGTCGGCGGCGTCCGAGAGCAGGTTCGTGAGGGAGGGCACGCTCGGAGGCGTCGGCCGTCCCCGTCTAAGCCCTTGTGTCCGATCACGCCCCGAACTCCGACTCCGTGACGCGCACGCGGAGGGTGTCCTCGACCTCGCGGAGGTCGTAGTCGGGGAGCTCGTGGCCGGTCCGGGTCACGAACATCGGCTCGACCAGTTCGTTCTCGGCCGTCACGCCGTACACCTTCAGGTAGCGCGCGGACGCCTCGGCCGACACCTCGTCGTCGCGGACCGCGGCGGCGAGTTCCCGCGAGCCACTCCTCGTCGCTGACGGAGGGTTCGAGGACGAGCGCGGCGTCGGCGAAGCGGACGAGGTACCAGTTCAGGTCGTTCAACAGCGAGACCGCGGAGCCGAGGCTGATGGTTTCGAGCGCGACCGTGTTCGCGTACGGCTCCGCGAGGTCGTAGGTGGCGAGCGCGTCGCGGGCCGTCTCCCGGGAGACGAGCTCGTACCGGAGGTTCACGTCGTCGCTCCCGACGAGACAGACCCGCGTCATGCGCCGACCGAGTGGGGAGGGGAAAAATCCGTTTCGCTAAAACGTCGAGAGCTCGCCGTCGATGACGCGCTGGGTGATGGCCGTCACGTCCGCCAGTTCGCGGTCGATGACGGCCGCGACCTCCGCCTCGATATCGCCGACGGCGACGCCCTCTTCGGTGACGAGCGCGGCGTCCGCGACGTGCGGGGCGTCGATGGGCTGGCCGATCTGCGACAGCAGGCGGACGCGTATCTCCTCGATGCCCTCGACCTCGGCGACGACCGCCTCGGCTATCTCGGTCGAGAGGAGGTTGTATATCTTCCCGATGTGGTTGACGGGGTTCTTCCCCGACGTGGCCTCCATCGACATGGAGCGGTTCGGGGTGATGAGGCCGTTGGCGCGGTTGCCGCGGCCCACGGAGCCGTCGTCCCCCTGCTCGGCGGAGGTGCCCGTCGTGGTGAGGTAGACGGAGCCGTGCTCGATGTCGTCGGCCGTGTTCACCTGCACGCTCACGTCGCGGTCGGTGTACTCGGCCGCGACCCCGGCGACGTACTCGCGGACGGACTCGACGGCGGCCGCGTACGCGTCGATGTCGTCGAGGTGGGCGTCCACCATCGCGGCCGCGACGGTCACGTCTATCTCGTCGCCCTCGCGCTTCCCCATCACCTTCACGTCCTGTCCGAGGTGGGGCTCGGGGTACGACTCGACCAGCCGTCGCTCCACCTCGCGGACGATGCGTTCCGTCTCCGTGAGCGGCGCGTGGCCGACGCCGAAAGAGGTGTCGTTCGCCATCGGCACCTCCGCGCCCTCCTCGCCGAACACCGTCTGGAGGTCGCCGGAGCCCTCGCCGAGCTTCACGTCCACGACGACGTCGGTTTCGAGGTCGAGTTCGGGGAAGTGCTCGCGGAGGTAGTCGCGGGCGGCCTCCAGCGCGATGGACTCGGTGGGGATGCGAACCACGTCGCCCTCCTCGGTCACGAACTCCTTCGTCGCGCGGCCGACCACGAGCAGGTAGATGGGGTCGACGACCTCGCCGCCGCCGAAGGCGGGGGCGGCCGTGCCGGCGACCAGCTGTGTCTCGTCCGTGTTGAAGTGGAGGACGCGGCCGACGCGGTCGAGGTACGCCCGGGCGAGCGCCCGCGAGACGTGCTCCGCGACGCCGTCGCAGATGGAGTCGGGGTGACCGATACCCTTGCGCTCGACGATCTCGACCTCCTCCTCCTCCACCGCACGCCCGACGGCGGGCTCGACGCGAATATTGCGCTCAGTCATTGCACGACGTACCGAAGCGGCGGTTCTATAACTTACGGAAACACCTCGGCACGAAAAGATTACTCCGAAGCATCCGTCTCGGCGGCGGTCGCGGCGCCGGCCTCGAACAGCAGGCCGAGATACGACGTGCGGACGTTCTCCTCGGGGTCGAGGCCGAGGTCGGCGAGCAGTTCGCGGGCGCGGTCGCGGGCCGCGGGCACCTCGGCCTCGGTTCCGACCTCCGTCTCCGCCTCCACGAACGTTCCGAGCCCCGTGACGGTGTCGAGCGTGACGACGAACCCGTCCGTCTCGTAGAAGACGCGCTCCTTCTCGACGACGGCGGCGGGCTCGAAGCCCAGTCCCTCGGCGATGGCGCGGGCCGCGTCACCGTCCGCGACCGCCGTCTCGTGTTCCTCGCGGGTCTTCGACTCCGCGTCCACGAGCGGCCCCTTGTAGGTCAGCTTCGAGACGGTGCCGCCGTCGTCGGTCTCCTCGCGGAGCCGGAACGCCTCGTCCGTCGCCGCGAAGTCGCGGTGGGGGGCGTCGTAGTAGGTGTCGCGCTGCGTCGCCGTCCGGACCTCCCGGGCGCCGAGCGCGGCCAGCCGCTCGCGCACGGCGTCGTGGTCCGCCGGCAGCTTGAGTTCGACCTCGTACACCCGCGAGCCTCGGCGTGCGCCGGGCAAAAAGGCCGCGTCCGACGGCCGACGAAACGTGATTGTTAAGGGTAGGACGGCAGTCCGTAACGGTATGAGTGACGAAGCCGAGGAGGCCGCGGAGGCCGAGGAGACGGCAGAACAGGAGACCGAGGCGACCGACGAGGTCGAGGAGACGGAGGAGGCGACCGGCCTGCAGGCCGGCGACTTCATCCGCATCGCCTACACCGCCCGCACCGTCGAGACCGACCAGCTGGTCGACACGACGGACGAGGAGGTCGCGGAGGAGGAGGGCGTCGCCGACCAGGGCACCTTCGAGCCGCGCACCATCGTGCTCGGCGAGGGCCACCTGTTCGAGGCCGTCGAGGAGGCCATCATCGGCGGCGAGGTCGGCGACTCCGGCTCCGTCGTCATCGAGGCCGCCGAGGCGTTCGGCGAGTACGACGAGAGCGAGGTCCGCACCGTCTCGGCGAACAAGATCCCCGACGACTCGATGCGCCCCGGCGCGCAGGTCCAGATCGACGGCGAGCAGGGCTACCTGGAGACCATCGTCGGCGGCCGCGCCCGCGTCGACTTCAACCACCCGCTGGCCGGCGAGGACATCGAGTACGACTACGAGATACTCGAGGAGGTCACCGACCAGCTCGAACGCGCACAGGGGCTGTTCGACATGTTCCTCGACCTCGACCTGGAGATGTACATCCAGGAGGACGAGGTCGAGGAGACGAGCGTCGAGGAGCCGGACGAGGAGGGCGGCGAGCCCGAGACCGTCACCGAGACGGTCGAGAAGACCTCCCTCTACATCGAGGCGACCCCGCAGCTCTCGATGAACCAGCAGTGGATGTTCCAGAAGCAGCAGATGGGCCAGCAGGTCATGGACCTCACGGGCATCGACCGCATCGTCATCCAGGAGGTCATCGACGGCTCGGGCGGCATGGGCATGCCCGGCATGATGGGCGGCGGCATGGGCATGGGCGGCGCCGGCGGCGCCGGCGGCGCCGGCGGCGCGGACATCGAGGAGGCGCTGGAGGACGCGGACATCGACGCGGACGAGATCGTCGACGAGATCGAGGAGTAACACGCCGCCGCCACGTTTTTGCGACGCGCCCCGCCACCAACGGCCAGTGACCACTCCTCCCGCAGGCGTCGCCGCGGCGCGGGCCGAGGCGTCCGACAGCGAGCGGCGCCGCGGGTGGGTTCCCTGGGGCTGCGCGACGGCCGCGCTCGGCGTCGGCCTCGTCGCCGCCGAGGGATGGCTCCTCGTCACGCTCTCGTTGACGTCCTTCGACCGGGTCGCGGGGCTGGTCCCCGCGGCCAGCCTGTCGGTCGGCGTCGTCGGGACCGCGTGGCTGTGGCGTCACGAGCGGTGGACGGTCGGGGAGACCCGCCGCCAGTTCGGCTGGGCGCTCCTCGGCGGGGTTTCCGTCGGTGCGGCCGGTGCCCTGACCGTCCTCCACGCGGCGTTCAACGGGACGCCGCTCGCCCACCCCGTCTATCTGCTCGCCGTGTGGACGATGGGCGGCGCCGTCATCGGCCTGCTCGTGAGCGTCTACGACGTGCGGCGGAACCGGGCGACGGCCGCGACCACGGACGCCCGACGCGACGCGGAGCGTGCCCGACAGCGGCTGAGCGTCCTCAACAGGGTGTTGCGCCACGACGTGCGCAACCACGTGAACGTCATCGAGGGGCACACCCAGCGGCTCGTCGAGGAGGCGGACGGCGACCGCGCGGACTCGGCGCGGGCCGTCGAGCGGGCGACCGCGGACCTCGTCGCCGTCTGTGACACGGCGCGCTCGTTCGAGCGGCTCCTCGGGACGGCGGACGCCCTGCCGCCGCGGGACGCCGCGGCACTCGCCCGGGAGGTGGCCGCACGCCGGGAGGGGCTCGCGCCCGGGGCCGACATCCGGGTCGATATCGAGGGCTCCGCGCCGGTCCCGCGCGTCCTCGAACTCGGGCTGGAACAGGTGGTCGAGAACGCGGTCGTCCACCACCCCGGCGAGGCGACCGTGACGGTGACCGTCGCCGTCGCGGACGGCTCCGTGACGGTGACCGTCGCGGACGACGGGCCGGGAATCCCGCCCGGGAAGCCGCGGTGCTCGACGCGACGGAGGAGACGCAACTGCTCCACAGCTGCGGGCTCGGGCTGTGGCTGGCGCGGTGGAGCGCGGAGCTGGCCGGGGGCGACCTCTCGCTCGTGAGCACCGACGGCGGGACGACGCTCCGGTTCACCGTTCCGGTCGCGGACGGCGACGGAGCCGAGCTTTAGTCCGTCGCGGCCCGAGCACCGTCGTGGCCGACCCCGACCCGTGCGCGCTGTGTGGTCGCTACGGGGACGCGCTCCCCATGGAGCGCCACCACCTCGTCCCCGAACACCGAAAGGAGTCGCCGGTCGTCACGGTGTGCTCGCCGTGTCACGACCAGCTCCACGCGCTGTTCACGAACGAGGAGCTCATCGAGGAGTACCACACCGCGGAGCGGCTGCGCGCGGCCGACCGGATGGCGGACTACCTCGACTGGATACGCGGCACCGATAAAACGAGCATCGAGGTCCGGACGAGCGACCGGGTCCGCCGGGAGCGTTAGGCGATGTCGCGGGAGGTGTCGATGGCGACGCCCTCGCCCAGTTCGAGCTTGATGACCTCGGGGACGGCGACGCCGCCGCGGAACTTCGGCACGGTGAGGCGGTTCTCGATGCGGTCGCCGTTCACCTCGGTTTCGAGGTCGAAGACCACGTCGGACATGTGGAGCGTCGTGTCGCGCAGCGGCGCGACCTCGCGGCCGTTCAGGCCGTGGAGGACGGCGAGCGACCCCGTGTTGTAGATGTGGTTCTGGAGCTCGTTGAGGAAGTTCCGGTAGCGCGGCGCCTCCTGTTGTTCCAGCACGTCCACGGGGTCGATGATGAGGTTCGAGGCGTCGGGGAGCGCGGAGACGAGCTTCGTGGCGTTGTCAAGCGGGGCGTCGCCGTTGACGTGGCGCACCGTGGGCTCGCCGGTCCGGGTGGTGGAGCCGCGGACGCTCGCCGCCACCGCGTCCTCCGAGCGGTCGAGGCTCAGGTACAGCGTGCCACGCGTCGCCGTGAGTTCGTAGAGGAACAGCTCCGCCTGGCTCGCGGGGGCCGCCTGCAGGGAGACGATGCTCCCCGCCGGAATCCCCCCGTCGAGTTTGCGGTCGAGGACGTCTATCCCCGTCCGGAGCCGTTCCGCCATTGCGTTCACTATGTCGCTACCCGATGTTAAGGATTCTGTCGGCGTAACGACCGGTAGAGCCGGTCGTACACCGGTCGGTGGCGGCGCCAGGGCGCGGGGCCGTCCGTCCGCGGCACCCGCTCGAGTACCGTGGTCTCGAACACGCGCTCGGCGCGGCCGACGCGCTCGGCGCGCGACAGCACGACGCCCGCGGGGGTAGCCCCGAGCCGTCGGGCCATCGCCGCGGCCTTCCGGCCGTCTGCGAGCGCGCGCCGGGTCCGCCGCGCGACGACGACCGAGCGGTCGGCAGCGGCGAGCGGGGCCGCCGTCGGCTCGCCCGCCCCGGCCGGACAGTCGAGCACCACGGGACGGTCGGCTGCGGCGAGGCGGTCGGCGGCCTCGGGGAAGGCGTCTTCGCCCGGACGGGCGCCGAGGACGGTGACACCGGCGACGCGCGTCCCGGCGACGCGGAGCGGGTCGCCCGCGGCGAGCCGTCCCAGCCCCTTTCCGTCGGTTCCGGCCGCGACGGCGAGGTTCGGACAGTCCCGGTCCGCGTCGACGACGACCGGACGGTCGCCGGCCCGCGCCGCCGCGGCCGCGAGCCCGAGTGCGGTGGTGGTCTTCCCGACGCCGCCCTTGCCGCCCGTGATGGCCAACACGGGTCGGGTGGCGCGCCCTCGTACCTAAGCCCGGGGTGGCGGGCGTTGACACGTCTCCGTATCCGTTTATTTCCCGGGCCGTCGTCGTCCCCCTGTGAATCTCCGCCGCGTTTCGACCGGGGTCGGACGGCTCCTCGCCGCCGGCAGCCTCGCGGCAACCGGTCTGCTCGTCGTCGTTCCGAACGCGCTCGCGCTCGCCGCGGGGCAGCCCCTCGCGGGGACGGCGGTGGCCTCCCTGGGCACCGCCCTCGGGCTGGTCGTCGTCGCCGCGAGCGCGGTGCTGTACCGCGCCGACATCTCGACGCGCAACGTCGCCCGCGTCGCGGCGTGGAACCTCCTCGGGCTGGTCGTGCTCGGCGCGGTGCTCCTGCTGTCGCGCAGCACCATCGACGCCGCCGTCCCGCTGTTCCTCGTCGCGAGCGTCCTCGCCGTCAGTTCCTTCGCCCACCTCGTCATCGGGGTCCACGACGTGTTGCGTATCCGCGCGGGCGAACTCGCCCGCGAGCGCGAGCGGCTCTCCGTGGTCAACACCCTGTTGCGCCACAACCTCCGTAACGAGGCACAGCTCCTGCTCGGCCTCGCCGGCGCCGTCGAGGACGCCGAGACGCGCGAGCGCATCGAGGCCGTCGGCGACCGGCTGGGCGACCTCAACGACAAGGCGCGGGAGCTCCAGCGCCTGCTCGACGAGCCGTCCGACGGCGAGGCGCGCGACCTCTCCGCGCTCGTCGCGGGCGTCGTCTCGACGGTGCGCGAGCGCCACCCCGACGCGACGTTCGAGACGGCCGTCCCCGACGGCGTGTCGGTCGCGGGCGACGAGCGGCTGGAGCGGGTCGTCCGCGAACTGGTCGAGAACGCCGCCGTCCACGCGGGCGACGCGCCGACCGTCACCGTCTCCGCGACCGTCGAGGGGGGCCGGGTCGCGCTGGCCGTCGGCGACGACGGGCCGGGCGTCCCGGAGATGGAGCAGGCGGTCGTCGGCCGCGAGGAGCCCGTGACGCAGCTGTCGCACTCGCAGGGGCTCGGCCTCTGGCTCTCGAAGTGGCTGACGGAGTCGGTGGGCGGCGACCTCGGGTTCGCGGAGCGCGACGGCGACGGCCGCGCCAACAGCGTCGTCCTCCGGCTGGAGCGGGCGGACGCCTGAACGCTTCGGGGGATTGAAGGCGCGACGCGACGCCGGTCAGGTAGATGCGCCACGACCACCTCATCGGCGCGAAGCAGCTCTCGCGGGCGGACATCGAGGCGGTGTTGGACCGCGCCGCCGACTTCGACGCCGACCCGGCGGCGTTCGCGGACGCCCACCCCGACGCGCTGTTGGGCCTGTGTTTCTTCGAGCCGAGCACGCGGACGAAGATGAGCTTCGACACGGCGATAAAGCGGCTCGGCGGGGACTCCGTCGATATGGGGCCCGTCGAGTCCTCGTCGGTGAAGAAGGGCGAGTCGCTCGCCGACACGATGCGCGTCATCGCGGGCTACACCGACGCCATCGTCCTCCGACACCCGAGCGAGGGCGGCGAAGCTCGCGGCCGACTTCGTGGACGTGCCCGTCATCAACGCGGGCGACGGCGCGGGCCAGCACCCGAGCCAGACGCTGCTCGACCTCTACACGATGCGGGAGGCGTCGGGGCTGGACGACCTCACCGTCGGCATCATGGGCGACCTGAAGTACGGCCGGACGGTCCACTCGCTCGCCGAGGCGCTGACGACGTTCGACGCCCGGATGCACTTCGTCAGCCCCGAGTCGCTCCGGCTGCCGCGGAACGTCCGGTTCGACCTCCACGAGTCGGGCGCGGTGGTGAAGGAACACACCGACCTCGACGCGGTGCTCGCCGACCTCGACGTGCTGTACGTCACCCGCATCCAGCGCGAGCGGTTCCCCGACGAGAACGAGTACCGCGCCGTCGCGGGCGAGTACCGCATCGACGCGGAGCTCCTCGCCGACGCGCGCGACGACCTGACCGTCATGCACCCGCTCCCGCGGGTGGACGAGATCGCCCCCGACGTGGACCGAACGGACCACGCCCACTACTTCGAGCAGGCGCACAACGGCGTGCCCGTCAGGATGGCGCTGCTCGACTCCATGCTATGACCGACTCCGATACAGACACCGAACTCCGCGTCTCGAAGATCGAGAACGGCACCGTCATCGACCACATCCCCGGCGGGCAGGCGCTGAACGTCCTCGCCATCCTCGACATCGACGGCTCCGGCGGCGAGGAGGTCAGCGTCGGGATGAACGTCCCCTCGAACCGGCTCGGCCGCAAGGACGTCGTGAAGGTCGAGGACCGCGAACTCAGCGGCGCCGAGGTCGACGTCCTCTCGCTCATCGCCCCGCACGCCACCATCAACATCGTGCGCGACTACGCCGTCTCCGAGAAGCTCCGGGTCTCGCGGCCCGAGCGCGTCGTCGGCGTCCTCTCGTGTCCCAACGCGAACTGCATCTCCACGGCCGGCGAGCCGGTGGACTCGACGTTCGACGTGCTGGACGACGGGGTCCGGTGTGGCTACTGCGACACCATCGTCCGCGAGGACATCGCGGCGCTCATCGACCCCGCGTAGGACAAGAGCTTTCATCCCGCGCGTCGTCGTGTCATACGATGTCGAAGAAAGCACTCGTCGCAGTCGTCGCACTGGTCGCCGTCGCCGCGTTCCTCGCGCGTCGGTAAACAGCCCTCCCCCGCTTTTTCCGAACGACTTACCCACGAGCGTCGGCTATCCGGCGACATGTACGGGGTCGTCACGCGCAACGCCGAGGACACGGAGTCGCCGGCGTTCGACCGCGCGTTCTACGAGGTGAAGGACGTGTCCGGGCGGTCGAACGAACCGCTCGAACACGCGGTGAGCATGGTCTCCTGTTTCGGCGACAACGCCGCCGCGTCGGAGAACGCCGACCTCGTTCCCGTCAACCCCGAGGGACAGGAGGCGACGCGCGACCGCACCTACTTCGACTGGGCGTACGTCTGCCCGACCCACGAGGAGTACAAGCGCGGCCTCCTCGAGATCATCGAGGACTGCGCCGCGGTGAACGGCGACGTGCGCCTCGACGACGTGGGTTTTCCCCGCGCCGAGTACTGCTACTGCGACCGCTGTAACGAGCGGTTCGAGGCGTGGGTGGAGGCGCGCCACGAGCGCGGCGAGGGACCGCCGCCCGCGGAGACGGGCGTCGAGGACCGCTACGCGTGGCGCGCGTCCGTCATCACCGAGTTCGTCGAGGCGGCCGTCGAACGCATCCCGGGAACGGTGTACTTCACCCTCTATCCGGACCCCTACGGCGACCACCTCTACGAGCGGGCGGGGCTCGACCTCGACGCGCTCGAACCGCTCGTGGACGAGTTCGTCGTCCCGCTGTACGACACCCACTACGGGACGACCTACTGGCTCGAAACCATCGCGTCGGGGTTCGCCGACCGGCTCTCGACGCCCCTGTCCGTCGAACTGTACGCCGTCGACGTGGACGTGGACGCGCTCGTCCACGCGACGGAGGTGGCCGCCGAGTACGGCGAGAGCGTCCTGTTCGGCTACGACTCCGCGAACGCCACCGCCGCGCTCCGCCGGATGGACGCCGAGGCGCGCGACGGCGTCGAGTGGTAGGCGGGCGCCCGGAAACGACGACCTTTTGGCTCGCTCACGGGAACGGGCTGGCATGAGCTTCGAGGAAGGCGACAAGGTCGTCCTGCACGACGAGCACAGCGACTTCGACGGCGAGGTCGGCACCGTCGAGACCGTCTCGGAGACGATGTTCGGCGACGAGCAGTACGTCATCTCCTTCGAGGGCGGTCAGGAGGCCGGCATCTCCGAGGACGCGCTCACCGAGGCCGACGAGGCCGACGCCGAGGACGACGAGGAGTAAGCCGATGGCGAGCGGGGTCCCGTTCCACTACGTCGACCTGCGGGCCTTCTGCTACGCCACCGAGGACGAGAAGCGCGTCGCGGACGCGCTCTCGACGTTCCTGCCCGACACGGACGAGGAGGAGCCGCCGCTCGCCCGCGACGAGACGGAGGGCTTTCACGGCGACCGCATCCTCGTCCTCTCGGCGCGGCTCGAACGCGCCGACGAGATGCGCCACGTCCTCTCGAAACTGACCGACCTCGACGACATCGAGACGGTCATCGAGGAACTCGACCAGCGCGTCGACGAGGACTGCACCTTCTTCCTGACGCTCGACAAGCAGGCGGCGTTCCGCGGCGAGGTGAAACGGGGCGACGGCATCACCCTTCGCGCGAAGGTGGAAGCCTACCCCGCGAAGAAGGAGAGCGCCGTGGAGAACGTCCGCGAGACGCTCGAAGAACTGCGGGCGGCGTAGTCGCTTTTACACGGATTCCCGAAACCGGATTCGACCCGGAGCGAGGCGTGCTCGCTCGCGTCGTTCGCTCATGCGCGGGACCGGATTCGAACCGGCGGACGTCTACACGACAGCGTCCTAAGCGCTGCGCCGTTGGCCTGGCTTGGCTACCCGCGCGCGCCCTGTGGTACCGCGCTCCCCGGAAAGAGTCTATCGCTCTCGGTCACGGAGCGGCCGCGGACGCCCGGTAGACGAGCGCCGTCGCGCCCGCGACCAGCAGGGCGACGCCGGCCACCTCGAACAGGAGCGCGAACAGGTCCGCGAGCGCGCGGAAGCCGTAGCCGGGGAGCAGGTTCGCGAGCGAGTAGAGGACGCCGTCCGGGACGCCGGTGAAGCCGAACAGCCAGCCGACCAGCACGACGCCGTAGAGGGGGTAGCTCCCGTCGTCGGCCGCGAAGTCGAGCGCGTCGCGCGCGGAGGGACCGTGCATACCCGGCGTTCCGGGGGTTCGGTTACGGGTCTTGTGGCCCCTCGGCCCGCTCCGCGATGGCCGCGGCCAGCCCCTCGCCGTCGAAGGACAGGTCCTCCCCGACCTCGACGGCGTCCCCGACGGCGAACTCGCCGGGTTCGACCACGTCCGCACAGATGCCGCCGCGGTCGCGGAGCGCGTCCATCAGCCCGTCGAGGCCGGCGACCTGCTCGACGTGGCGGCACGGCGGGCGCGGCCGGGTGCCCTCGAACACGGCCCCTCCGACGGAGAAGCGCGTCTCCAACAGCGCGGAGAGGTCGACGCCGCGCGTGACGACGTTCCGGCGGTGTTCGCCGCCCGAGAGGTCGATGCCGGCCTCGGACGCGATGGCATCGAGCGCCTCCGCCGCGACGAAGGTGACCTCGCACACGTCGAACGGGGAGTAGTAGCCCGTGCCGCGGCGGTAGCGGTCGCCGTCGAGGCCGCCGGGGAGCGCGCGCACCTTCTCGGCCGGTTCCATCGGCGCGCTCTCCTCCGGAGTCGTCCATATCGCCTCCACGCGGCCGTCCATGGGGAGCGAACGCGGACGGCCGGCATAACCGTGTTCCTGAAGACACTTACGGGCCGGCCGCCCACACCCGGGCGATGCCCTCACGACGCGCCCTGCTCGCCGCGGCCGGGGCGAGCCTCGCCGCCGGCTGTGCCTACGAGATGCCGACACCCACCCCGACGCCGTCCCCGACCGCGACCGAGGAGCCGACGCCGACGGAGCCGCCCGTCTGCGACGAGGTGACGGTGAGCGAACTCGACTTCCGGGCGGCCACGCCGGGGACCGACGACGGACCCGACGAGGAGTACGTCGTCGCCGTGGTCGAGTCCGAGGCTGCGGACCCTCCCGCACTGGTCGGTCGCATCGTCGGCTGTGACGGGCCCGAGGAGGTCCGCCGGGAACTCGACGGCGAGGGGACGTACACGTTCGAGTTCGGTCCCTACGAGGTCGGCTGCGTCACCTCCGTCGACCTCGGCTTCGAGGGGTGCAACGGTTAAGCCGCGCCGGGCACAACGCCGACCGTGTACCGCGCGTCCGACGAGGTGGCGAACGAGGAGTGGCTGGCCGCGCTCGACAGCGCCGCCGAGCGGCTCGACCTCCCCAGCGGGACGCGCTCGCGGGCCGCCGACCTGTTCCTCTCGACAGTGCCGGAGGGCGAGCGCTCGAAGCGCCCGGCGCTCGCCGCCGCCGTCTACGTCGCCACGCTCGCCACCGGCGAGGGCCGGTCACAGGGCGAGGTGGCCGACGCCGTCGGCGTGTCGCGGCTCTCCGTCCAACAGCGCTGGAAGGGGCTGATGGAGGAGGCGGGGCTCGAACCCCCGTCGTGGTGACGCGGTTCGCTCAGTTCGAGGGCTCGCTTCGCTCGCCCTCGCGGCCCTCCCGCTCGGGCGTCACGTTCCCGTGGACGTCTATCTCGCCGTTGACGACGCGCGTCGAGGAGATGATGCCGCCGTCCTCCGCGCGGACGTGGTCGACGACCTCCACGTCGAGCGGGTCGAGCCCCCGCTCGGCGCGGACCTCGTTGACGACCTCGCCGCCGTCCTTCGTCTCGGGGGAGACGACGAGCACGTCGAAGCCCGGTTCGTCCGCGATGCCCGTCGGCTCCGTCAGTTCGCGTACCTCGAACGCCCGGTCGTACTCGTCGGCGAGGTCGGCGAGGACGGCTTCGAGGTCGCGCTTGCGCTCGTCGAACGGGCGGACGTAGCGCTCCTCGTTTCTCGTCTCGGGGGCGAGGTCGTCGCTGGTCAGGCCGACGGTGAGGTCGCCCAGTTCGAAGGCGCGAGAGAACAGCGCCCGGTGGCCGTCGTGGACCGGGTCGAAGGTGCCGCCGAGCACGACCTGCATACCCTGCGCGTGGTCGGCGCCCGGTAAAGTGGTTCCGTTCGCCTACGCGTCGTCCTCCTCCGTGACGGAGACCGTCACGGGGCCGGTATCGGTGTCGTCCTCGTCGTCGCCGAGCACCGCGTCGAGGTTGAACACGGTGTTCAGTTCCTCCTGGACCTCCTCGACCACCTCGCCCACGAGGTCGGCGGGCGCGATGGCCTCGTACTCGTAGGGGTTGTTGCCCGCGCCCGCGGCCTTGCGCTTCTCGCGCGTCACCGTCCCGTCGTCGTGGAGCGCGGCGAGCGCCTCGCGGACGGTGCTCGGATACAGCCCCGTCCCCTCGGCTATCTCCTCGCTCGTCCGGCCGGGGTGCTGGCGGAGTTCGATGTAGATGCGCGCCCGCGTCTCCGTGTCGAGCACCCACGCAGCAGGTCCACCAGCCGCTGGTCGAGTTCCTCCGCCTCCTGCTCTATCCGTTCTCGGACGTCGTCGCCGGACGGGGAGTCGTCGGAAGACATGTGTTGCCTCTGCGTAGACATAATGCCGGCGTCAGAAAAAACTCGTCGCAACCGGGCGGGACTACCGGATTTTCAGCGACTCACAGAGCGCGTCGACGCCCTCGTCGGCCCGGAGTCGGCGCTGGCGCTCCGCCCCCGACTCTGCGTCGTAGAGGTCCACGATGCCGGAGACGCCGAGTCGGTCGGCCTCCCGCTCGACCAGTTCGCCCAGCGGGACGCTCTCCGCGAACTCGCGGTCCAGCAGCGCCGCGTCGTGGCCGTGGCGTATCGCGCGCCACTTGTTCTCGTCGAGCAGTTCCCGGCGGTGGTCGCTCCCCGACTCGCCGTCCTCGTAGCGCGCGGCGAGGTCCGCGACCAGCGCCTCGGTGTACTCGACGAACGCCAGCACGCGCTCCGGGTCCGACTGCCCGTCCGGCGTGCGCACCTCGACGGTGCCGTGGCCGGAGTGCGGCCGCACGTCGTACCACAGTTCCCCGCGGTCGTTGATGCCGTCCGTCTCCACCATCGTCCGCTCGAAGGCCGCGTACTCCTCGAAGGAGTCGAACGCCGTCGGCATCCCGGTGTTCGGGAGGTTCTCGAACACCGTCGCCCGCGCGGAGGCCAGCCCGGTGTCGTAGCCGTTCCAGAACGGGGAGTTCGCCGACAGCGCGAGCATCACGGGGAGGTGCCACCGGAGTTCGTTCGCGATCCACGTCGCCTTGTCCGCGTCGTCCACGCCGACGTGGACGTGGAGGCCGGCCGTCGTGTTCCGGTGTTGGGGGTACTGGATGCGCTCCAACTGCGCGCGGTAGCGCGGCTTCTCCGCGTGGTCGAGTTCGCGCCACGTCGCCAGCGGATGCAGCCCCGCGGCGGCTATCTCGAACCCCTGTGCGGCGGCGTGGTCGGCGAGCGCCTCGCGGACCGCCGAGAGCTGTTCGCCCGCCTCGGCGAGCGACTCACAGGTCGGCGTCTGCGTCTCCACGACGCACTTGAACAGCTCGTGGTCGAGCCGACCCTCCAGGAGTTCGGGGGGCTCGGAGTCATAGACGAGTTCGTCGGTGCCGGCGGTCGGGCGGCCGCGCTCGTCGACGACGAAGAACTCCTCCTCGATGCCGAGCGTTCCGGACGTGTCGAAGGCGTCGGCCGACCCGAGTTCCATCGTCACGCCGTCCGCCCGCCGCCGGTAAAGCGGTTCCGTTCGCGGCGTTACCGCTTCCGGGCGACGACGCCGAGGTGGTCCTCGTGGAACGGCTCCAGTCGCGCCGTCTCGACCAGCTCGTAGGACTCCGAGAGCGTGTCGAGCTCGCGCTCGAACACCTCGCTCGGGTCCGCGACGACGTCCTCCGAGCGGGCCTTGATGGCCGCGAGCAGGAGGCCGCCCGTGTCGAGGAAGCGGGCGTTCGCGTTCGCCACGCGGGCCTGCCCGCGCGTCGCCACGTCCTGGACGACCACGTCCGCCGGCTCGACCACGTGCGCGTACGTCTCGGGCTTGCGCGCGTCCTTTAACAGGGGGAACAGCCGGGGGCGCGACTCGGCGGCGTCGAGCAGGTCGCGCGTCGGCCGGGCCGCGAACTCGACGGCGTACGTCGCCCCGGCGAAGTCCGCGACGTGCGAGACGGTGGTGCCCGCCGCCGCGCCGAGATACAACACCGTCTCGCCGCCCGCGAGCCCGGTGTCCATCCCCGTTTCCAGCATCGCGCCGAGCTTCGACCGGCGGGCGTCCCACGCGCGCCAGCCGTCCGCCGTGGGCTCGCCGTACACCGGTTCGCCCTCGGTCGCCAGCCGCTCCTCGCCGTCGAACCGCCGGCGCTCGACGCCCGCGGGGAGCTCACTCATCGTCCTCACCCTCGGCGCGGGCGCGGATGGTCGCCATGCGCTCGTCCAGTTGGCGCTCTATCTCGGGGTTGTACTCGCCCGTGTAGTGGTCGCCCCGGGCCGCGATGGCGAGCTTCCCGGCGAGCGCGCGGGCCGCGCTCCCGCGGTCGTCGGGCCGGGTGCCGCGGACGTACTCGTGGGTGAAGATGACGCCGTGCTTCGGCGAGGGCGCTCGGCCACGGAGGTGGGCGAACAGCGCGTCCTCGGCCCCGAGGACCTGTATCGTCCCCGACGGCTTCTTCGCCAGCGACTCCAGCCCGCCCGCCAGCGCGACGAGCCGCGCCGCGAGGACGGGGCCGGCCAGCGCCGAGAGGTTCGGGGCCACCTCCGGGGCGGTCCGTTCGATGTACGCCCGCAGGTCCGCGGCCTCGTCGTCGAGGTCGACGACGCGCTCGGCCAGCGAGACGACCCGCCGCTCCGTGGGCTCGTCCGGGTCCCGCTCCGCGACGGCGCGCGCGCCCTCGACGCCGGTCCCGGCCCCTCGAAGAGGCTCCCGGCCCACTCGCCGACGCGCTCGGCGAGTTCGTTCGCGGTGCGGTCGCAGTCGTCCATCGCGCGGACCGCGTGTATCAGCTGTCGGTCGCCCGCCCGCTCGGCCTCGCGCACGGCGGCCTCGGCGGCGGCCGTCGTCGCCGCCTTCAGCCGGTCGTAGTAGTCGTCCGTGTCGCCGGCGAAGCCCGCATCGACGGCCCGCCCGGGCCAGTCGTCGGGCGCGTCGGCGCGTCCCTCGCGGACCCGCGCGGCCGCGCTCTCCGTGTCGTCGGGGTCGAGTCCGGCGAACCACGCGTCGCTCATACCCCGTCGTGTCGCGGGCGCGGCTAAAGGGTCGCGGTCCCGCGGGGCGGGGGGCTTTCCGGCGAGACCGACGGACGACAGTCCGCTTATGTTCGGGCAGGCATAACTCCGTTCGATGACCGCTCCCGTCGTAGTCGTACACCCGTCCTCGGACGCCGCGGACGGGTACGACCTCGGTGGACTCGACGCGACACACGTGCGGGACCCGGCCGACGTGGACGCCGCCGTCGAGTGCGTCCTCCTCCCGGCCCGGGACGGGTGGCCGGAGGCCGTCGCGACGCTGCGCGAGCGCGTCCCGGCGGTACCCGTGCTGCTCGTCGGCGAGGCCGGCCCGGCCGACGCGGCGCGGGCCTCGCGGCTCGGGGTCGAGTACGCGGCCGAGGACGCGTTGGCCGCGACGGGCGAGACCCTCGCCGAACGCGTCGCGGCGGCGCTCGACGCCCCGTCGGCCGTCTCCGACGGTCGCGACCGGGGCGCGCTGCGCGACCTCCACGAGATAGCGACGCTCGACACGGACCTCGCCTCGAAACTGGACGAACTGTTGCGGGTGGGGTGTACCTACCTCGGCCTCGACGTGGGCGTCTCGGCGGAGTTCGCGGACGACGGCGATGATCTCCGTGTCAACGCCGCCGTCGGGGAGGCCGCGCCGCTGGTCGGGCAGTCGCTCGACCCCGACTCGCGGTTCGCGGCGGCGCTCGACGGCGACGGCGTCGTCGTGTCGGGCGACGCCCCTCCCGATGCGGCGGGGCTGTGTTCGTCCATCGGCGCGACGGTGCGGGTGGAGGGCGAGCCGTTCGGCCTGCTCTGTTTCGCGAGCGCCGAGCCGCGCCCCGGCGGCTACACGGAGGCCGAACGGGAGTTCGTCGAGCTGCTCGTCAGCTGGACGGGGTACGAACTCGACCGCGCGGCGGCCGAGCGGGAGGTCCGGGCGGCCCGCAACGAGGTCCGGCGGACGCTCGACCGCATCGGCGACGGCTTCGTCGGCCTCGACGCCGACTGGGAGCTGACGTACCTCAACGACGGCGGGCGCGAGGTCGTCGCCGCGGCCGGGTGCGACGACGGGCGGTTCGAGGGGCGGCGGCTCTGGGACGTCGCCCCGCGCTCGCGGACACGGGCTTCGAGGGACGGCTCCGCGAGGCGCTCGACACCGGGGAGGCGGTGACCTTCGAGCATCGGTTCGAGCCGCTGGACGCGTGGTTCGAGGTCCGGGCGTACCCCGCCGAGGAGGGGCTGTCCGTGTTCCTCGCGGACGCGACGGAGCGTAAGGCACGCGAGCGGGCGCTCGACGGCCTCCTCTCGACCACCGAGGAGCTGATGGCGGCGGGCGACCGCGAGCGCATCGCCGAGGTGGTCGCGCACGCCG
Source organism: Halosegnis marinus (assembly GCF_029338355.1). GTDB lineage: Archaea > Halobacteriota > Halobacteria > Halobacteriales > Haloarculaceae > Halosegnis > Halosegnis marinus. The sequence goes on along the minus strand of NZ_CP119802.1, from coordinate 22,138 downwards.
CGGCGGAGGTGCTGGACCTCGGCTTCAACACCGTCCGGCTGTACGACGAGGAGCGCGACCTCCTCGTCCCGGCGACGTTCAGCGAGTCGGCCCGCCGCGAGGTGGGGGACGTGCCGCTCCACCCGCCGGGGGAGGGCCTGTCCGGGACGGCGTTCGTGCGCGGCGAGCCGGTCGCCTTCGAGGAGTTGGACGGCGAGATACCCGACGCCTACGGCGCCATCGAGTCGGCGTACGCGGTGCCGCTGGGCGAGCACGGCGTCCTCTCCATCGGCAGCTACGACCCCGAGGGGCTCGACGAGGGGGAGCGGGCGCTCGCCTCGGTCCTCGCGGCGAACGCGACGGCCGCGATGGACCGCGCGGCCCGCGAGACGCGCCTGGAGCGGTACCGCGCCGTCCACGAGGCGGTCGAACAGCGCGTGTACGTCCTCGACGAGGAGGGCCGCATCGTCCTCACCACTGACCGCCTCCTGTCGGAACTCGGCTACGACGAGTCCGACGTCATCGGCCGGCACGTCTCGACGTTCCTCGGCGAGGGGGCCACGCGCCGGGGCGCGGCGCTGTTGGCCGAACTCGACGACGAGCCGCCGACGGAGAGCCGGAGCTACGAGACCACGCTCACGACCGCCGACGGCGACGAGGTTCCGGTCGAGATAGAGCTGTCACGGTTCCCCGAGAGCGCCGGCATCGAGGGGAGCGTCGGCATCGTCCGCGACCGCTCGCAGCTGGAGGCCGAGCGGAGCCGTTTCGCCGGGCTGTTCGACCGGCTGCCGGACGCCGTCGTCGACGCCGTGGTCACGGACGACGGCCCGGTCATCCGCCGCGTGAACGGCACCTTCGCGGAGACGTTCGGTATCGACCGCGACACCGCCTCGGGTACCGCGCTCGACGACATGGTCGTCCCAAACGACGAGGACACCGTGGACCTCGCCGACGCGGAGGACCACCTCGTCGGCCCCGTCGAGGTGGAGCGCGAGACGGCCAACGGGCGCCGCACGTTCCTGTTCCGCGCGGTGCGGTACGGCGTCACCGACGACGGCCCGCTCGTCTTCGGCATCTACACCGACATCACCGACCGGAAGGAGGACCAGCGGCTCATCGAGATGCTCAACCGCGTCTTCCGCCACAACATCGCCAACACGAACGGCGTCGTGCAGGGGTATCTGGAGATACTCGCCGAGCGGCTGGACGGCGACGACGCGGCGTACGCGCGCAACGCGCTCGACGCCGCCGACCGCATCACGGAGATAGCCGGCAAGCTCCGGGACATCGAGCACGCGCTCGGCGGCGGCGAGGGGTCGTCCGGCGACCTCGGGGGCGTGGTCGCCGACGCCGTCGCCGAGGTCCGCGAGAGCCACCCCGACGCCGCCTTCGACGTCGAGGTTCCCTCCGTCGCCGTCCGGGACCGCGACCTGTTCGCCACCGCCGTCCGCGAGGTGCTCGAGAACGCCGTCATCCACGTCGGCGAGACCCCCGCGGTGCGCGTCACGGCGACGGCGACCGACGACGAGGTGACCCTCCGCGTGAGCGACGACGGGCCGGGCGTCCCCGAGCGCGAGCGCGCCGTGGTCACGGGCGAGGTGGACATCACCCAGCTCGACCACAGCCGCGGGCTCGGCCTGTGGCTCGTCCGCCACGTCTGTACGACGCTCGGCGGGACCATCGCCTTCGAGGACGACGGGTCCACGGTCGTGTTGACCGTCGCCCGCGCTACCTGAGAAAGCCCGCGACCGCCCCGTCCACCAGCCGACCGCCCTCTATCATCGCGTCGTGGCCCCACCCGTCCAGCCGCTCGTGTCGCGCGCCGAGACCGTCGGCCGTGCCCGCGAACGCCGCGTCGGTGAAGAAGGGGTCGGCGGTTCCCCCGACGACGAGCGCGGGAACGCCCACCTCCCCGAGCCACGGCCGTGCGTCGAAGGCGAGCGCCGCGCGGAACGTCCGCCGGATGTCGTCGGCGGGCGGCGACCGCACGGCGTCGAAGCCCCGGACCGCGAGCGCGCCGAGTCGGCGGCGCGCCCCGGTGACGACCGCGCGGACGCCGGCGCGATACACCCGGAGCCACTCGCCGGCGTCGGCCCAGCGGGTCCACGCCCGGAGCGACTCGCGGCCGTGGCGGGAGAGCCGCGCGGCCGAGAGCGCGAGCGTCACGGAGCGGACGCGGTCGTCGCGGCGCGCGAGGTCGAGCGCGAGGAAGCCGCCCATCGAGACGCCGACGAGGTCACACGGCCCGAACGCGTCCAGCGCGGCGCGGTAGCGGTCGCCCATTCCCGCGACCGTGTCGGGCACCCCGGGCGGCCGCGAGAGGTAGTACACCGTCCGGGGCGCGCCGGCCGCGGCACAGGCTCGGGCCTGGCGGCGACAGTACGCGGCCAGCACGAGGTCGAACCACGCCCGCTCGCCGGCCCGGAGCAGGGGGTCGTTCACGCCCGGGAGCACGAGCAGGGGCGGACCGTCGCCGTAGCCGACGTAGGGGTGGTCCGCGGCCGTGCCGCGTCGGAGGTTCGTGCTCGGGGCTCGGACCATGTTCCCGCGACGACGGTCGCGGGCAAAGGGTGCCGCGAGGGGTTCCGCGGCGGAAACGCTTTAGCCGGCTTCGCCGTTGACCCGACGAATGACGACGCCGCCGGACCGCGTGTTGCGGGTGGACCTCTCCGAGGGGTCGGTGACGAGCGAGCGGGTCCCCGAGCGGTGGCGCCGGCGCTACATCGGCGGGAAGGGCCTCGGCGCGCGCTACCTCCACGAGGAACTGCCCGCAGGGGCGGACCCGCTCGGCCCGGAGAACGTGCTGTGCTTCGCGCTCGGGCCGCTCTCCGACTCCTCCCGGGGGAGTCGCGCTACGCCGCGGTGACGAAGTCGCCCCTGACGGGCGCGTTCCTCGACTCGTACGCGGGCGGCGACTTCCCCGGGGCGCTCGCGGGCGCGCTCGACGACCACCTCCTGCTCGTCGTGACCGGGGTGGCGGACGAACCCGTCCGCCTCGTGGTCGCGGACGGCGACGCGCGCATCGAGCCGGCGACGACGTGGGGCGCGGACGCCGCCGAGACCTGCACGGCCCACGAGGGGGCAGTCGCGTGTATCGGCCCCGCCGGCGAGGCCGGGGTCGCGTACGCTACCATCGCCTCCGGGCCGAACGCCGACCACCACGCGGGTCGGGGCGGCGCGGGCACCGTGATGGGCGCCAAGCGGCTGAAGGCGGTCGTCGCGCGCGGCGACCCGCCTGAGGGGTTCGCCGACCTGCGCGAGTCCTACGCGGAGCGCTACGCCGAGGACGCGACGGGCCGGTGGCTCGCGACGAGCGAGACGCTCGAAACCGTGGACTTCGCCGACGAGGCGGGCGTGCTCGCCTCGCGCGGCTGGACGGAGCGGGGCTTCGCCGGCGCCGACGACGTGGGTATCGAGGCCGCGCGCGCCGCCTCGCACGGCCGCGAGCGAGCGGACGACGCCGTCGCGGGCGGCTTCCGCGTGCGGACCGACGCGGGCGACACCGTCCCGCGCGGCGCGACGGCGATGACGCTCGGCGCGGGCCTCGCCATCGACGACTTCGACGCGGTCGCGGAACTCGGCGAGGTGTGCAACCGCCTCGGCATCGACCTCATCTCCGCGGGCAACGCCGTGGCGTGGGCCGCCCGCGCGAGCGAGGAGGGCGTCATCGAGGACGGGTACGCCTTCGGCGACCCGGACGGCGCGCGCGCGCTGCTCGCGGACATCGCGGCCCGCGTCGGCGACCTGGGCGACGCGCTCGCCGACGGGGTGGCCGACGCCGCGGAACGGCTCGGGGGCGAGGGGCTCGTCCCGACCGTGAAGGGGATGGAACTGCCGGCCTACGACCCCCGCGGCGCGGCCTCGATGGCGCTCGCGTACGCCACCTCCGACCGGGGCGGCTGTCACCGGCGCGCGCGGCCCGTCGAGCGCGAGCCCTTCGAGGGGCCCTTCACCCCCGCGGAGGCGGCGAGCGCCGTCATCGACGCACAGGACACCCGCGCGGTGCGGTGGAGCCTCGTCGCCGACGACTTCACGGGCGAGACGCTGGCGGACGACGGCGCGGAGTGGCTCGACGCCGTCGGCGCGCCCCACGAGGGGCTGGCCGAGGCCGGCGAGCGCGTCTGGAACCTCGTGCGGCTGTTCAACGTCCGCGAGGGGTTCACACGGGCCGACGACACCCTGCCCGCGCCGATCGACCCCGACAGCCTCGACACGGACTTCGAGGCGCTGCTCGACGCGTACTACGACGCGCGCGGCTGGGACGACGAGGGCGTCCCGACGGCCGCGACGCTCGAACGGCTGGACCTCGACCACCTGCGACCATGACCGACAGCATCGACCTCGACGACATCGACGTACAGGACGACGACGAGGAGCCGGAGGCCAACCCCGGCGACTGGCTCTGGAAGGGGGACGGCGACCCGGACGAGGAACCCGAGGACGGCGAGGCGGGCCTCACGGGCGCGGACATCGGCGACGCGACGCCGCGGGTGCCCCGCGACACGGACGGGAAGCCGGTCGGCATCCCGAAGGAGGGGGGCGGCGCGGGCGCGGGGGCGGAGTCGTCCGCCGCCGGCGGTGCCGGCGACGCGACGCCGGGCGTGCCGGAGGGCGGCGACGAGGGAACCGTCTCGGGCCCGGTCGGCGCGGGCGCCGACGCCACGAGCGGGCCGCACGGCGGCGACGCCGACGAGATGACGCTCGCGTTCACCTACCGGGCGGCGAAGGCGCTCGCCGACCCCGCGGCCGCGACGACGGACGCCGCGCGGTGGTCCGACTGGGTGGGCATCGTCGGGGACGTCCCGACGCACGTCCTCAACAAGTTCCAGCGCGAGCACGTCATCGACCTCGACTTCTTCAACGGGTCGGGCACCCGGCCGACGGAGCGGCTGGCGGAGATCGGCCCCTCCTCGATGTTCTACGCCGAGCGGATGGTGCTCGTGGGACTCGCAGACGAGGCGGGGATGGAGCCCGAGGGGTGGGAGTTCCGGCCGCTTGAGGAGGCCGCGGAGAAGGCCGGCTGGGCGCTGGCGTGAGGCGAGCGTAGCTTTTTGGTCCGGGGGCCGGAAGCCCGAGTATGGCCATGCGAAACGCGCTATCACAGAACAAGCTCGTCACCTTCGCCGTCGCGCTCGCGGGCGTGTGGACGGTGCTCACCGCGCTGCGCGTCTGGAACGGCATCGACTGGTCCGCCGGCTACGTGGGTCAGACCGCGACGAGCGGCATCGTCGGCCTGCTCGTCATCGGCGGGCTGTTCGCGCTCATGCTCGTCCTCTACGGCGAACTGGAGTCGAACACGCCGGCGCCGGAGACGTTCCCCCCGGAGGAATGACCCGCTACGCGTGTAGCGACTGCGGCACGACCATGGACCTGCTCGACACGACCGGCAACGACCGGATGGAGCCGTGCCCGGTCTGCGAGCAGCAGACGCGCTGGGAGCTGGCGTTCGCGGGCGACGGGGTGAGCTACTGAGTGCGCGTCCCCGTCTCCGACCGCCTCCGCGAGGCCGCGTCCGACTGGGGCGAACAGCGACTCCAGAGCGCCGACGAGGCGCTCGAAACGAAGGTAGAACAGGCGCTGCTGGAGGTCGAACACCTCGCGAGCGGCGCCACGGACGTCGAGTTCGAACTCGACGGCGACGAGATACGCTTCGAGCCGTCGCGGGAGCTGTCGCGGCTCCTCTCCGAACAGGCCGACGAGGCCGGAATCGGCCCCGACGAGGTGCTCGTGATGTACGTGGACCTGTGTGCCCGCGTCTTCGTGAGCGACGACGACGAGCGGCCGGCCAACGCGCCGCCGACCGACCTCGACCTCGGGTGAAGTTTTATGTCCTCACACCCGGGACGTGTGAGCATGTCGAACGATGACAGCGGGTGGCGGCCCACGGGCGCGACGGACTCCTACAACGGCCACGAGGTGTGGGACTTCGAGCACGGTCCCCACGAACTGAACCCGGGCGAGGTTGACGGCGAGGTGTCCATCCTCACCGCCGAGGAGCGTGCCGACGGCAAGACGGGCGAGGAGTCCGAGCCGCTCGCCGAGGAGTAGTCAGGGCGTCGCCCGCCGGGCGCGCGGCGGCACGTAGAAGTTCGCGCGCGACCGAACGGTGACGAAGTTCAACAGCCCGTTGTTCTGCCGGTCCGTTATCGACGGGTGGTCGTCGCGCAGCCACCAGCCGTTCATCGCGTCGCGCGCCGTCTCGAAGTCCGCGAGCGACCGCTGGTACGAGAGGAAGTGGAGGCCGGCACGGCCGCCGTCGACGGTGTTGAAGTCGCGGCGCAACAGGATCGGCTCGCCGTTCTCGCGGGCACGCGCCATCTTCTCCGTGTGGCCGACGACGCCGTAGTCCCGGGCGTGTTCGCGTACGGCGTCCGCGAACGGCACGTCCGTGTCGTAGGTCTCCGCCTCCTCGGGCGTCACGTCCGGCGAGAACATCCGCGCGACCCGGTCGGGCATGTCCATCGCGTACCAGCCGTCGAGCGAGAACGTGAGGTGCGAGAGGTGCATGGTCGTGCCGCCGTCCCACCGGCCGCCGGACTTCGTCACGCGGTCGAGACTCGCCTGGGTGCGGACCCGCCCGGAGCGGAAGCCCATGAACCCCGGCGCGCCGTCGAGCGGGGCGCCCTCGGGGATGCCCTCCGCGTCCGCGTGGGCGGCGGGCAGTCCCTCGCCCATGAAGCCGGTGACCCGTCGCCGCCGGTCGAACAGGTCGCCCAGCGGCGCCTCGACGGGGGCGCCACCGAGCGTGTCGCGGTCGCCGAACAGCGCGGCCTCCGTCGCCGTCAGGTGCGACTCGGTGTCGCTGGCGAGGACGAGCGCCGCGTCGAACGACCGGAGGTCGGGGTCGTCCGTCCGCGACAGCACGCGCGGCCGACGGATCGGCGCGCGCCCGAGCGACCCCTGCTTCTCGAAGTAGCCCGTCCCCCACGCCCACGTGTGCAGGAGGTCCGCGCTCGACCAGTCGTAGGCCGCCTCCAGCGCGCGGCAGGCGCGCTCGACGCGCTCGCGGAGCGCGTCGTCTATCGGGGCCGTCGCGTCCAGCATGAGGACGCGGTGAAAGCGGGGTAACAGGGGGTTGCCGTGTTCGTCGGTGCGCATGCCCCCGACCCAGTCGTGTTGGAGCGCCGGAAGCGAGTCGGCCCGCGGGTTCGGCGGCAGGTCGAGCGAGGGCTCGGAGCCCGTACAGCCCGCGAGACTGGAGATGCCGACGGCCGCCGCGACGCGCGAGAGGAGCCGTCTCCGGCTTGCCATACCGGCACATGGGAAGCACCGGCGAAAAGCGTTCTTCAACGGACGCTGACAGGAAGGGTAACTGTTTAGCGGAACGTTCACTAGTACCAAGGTGTGACTCTCGCGCTGCACGCCGGGCCGAACCTCCCCCTGCCGCTGGGGGAGTCGTGGCTCGTACTGGGGCTGGCGACCCTCGCGGTGCTCGCGGTCTGTTACGACGTGTACCGCCGGGAGGTGTTCGGGTGAGCGTCGCCGACGTCGCCGCGCGCGTGGACGGCGAGTCGGTGCTCTCCCGCGTCCACACCGCCGTCTACGTGTTGACCGCGCTCGTCGTCCTCTCGCTGCTCGTCGTCGGGACCGTGGCGGTCATCGCGGCGCTGAAGGGGACGTGGCACTGGCAGATACACCTCCAGTCGACCGTGAGCTACATGGCCGTCTTCGTCTCGTACCTGCTCGCGGCGCTGGTGCCGCTGTTCGCCGTCTCGGTCGTCGGCCGGTGGTGGGTCCGTGGGTAGGTTCGAGACCGTCGCGCTGGCGGTCTTCGTGCTGCTCGTCGTCGCCGTCGGCGCGGTGGGCGCCGCGGGCGTCGCCGCCGAACTGAACGGCTCGTGGGAGAGCCTGCTGGCCTTCGAGCGATTCACCCGCCGGAGCGTCGATATCGTCCTCGCGCTGGCGGGTGTCGGGGTCGCCGCGGCCTTCCTCGTCGTCGCCCGGGCCGCTGGCGGTCCGCGACCATCTGTGCGACCAGTTCGTCCTCGAACTCCACGAACCCCGCGAAGACGTGGGCCGCGGCGAGGTAGAAGGGGTCGTCCGTCTCCGCGACGAGCGCCTCCAGCAGGTCCTCGTACCAGACGAGCAGGTGCTCGTCGAGGAAGACGCGCTCGAAGCCGAACGTCTCCTCCTGGCCGGCGCGCTGCCGGTCGATGAGTTGGCGGATGAACGCGAGTTCGACGGCGACGAAGTCGTTCTCCTCGGGGAACTCCTCGGAGGGCTTCCAGCCCGCGGCCGAGTACGAGGCCTCCACGTCCGCCAGCCCCTGCCCGATGAACTCCGTGTCCTCGCGGTAGTGGGTCTCGTGCGGGAGGACGGGCGGCCGCGGCGCGGTGAACAGCCGGCTGTACTCGGTGGCGAGTTCCTCTGCCACCGTCGCGGGGTCGCGCCCCTCGTTCTCCGCGACGAACTCCCGGAGGTACTCGAAGCCGGTGTCGAGCCGGTCGTTCACGGGGTCGTCGGGGAAGGCGAGTTCCCCGCCGAGCAGGCGCTCGACGAACGCCTCGTCGGGCACGTCCTGGAACGCCTCGATGGGGAAGTCCACGAGCGTGAGTCGGGCGTCGTACACGGCGAGTTCGTCCATCAGTTCCCACCCCCGAACAGCAGGGTAGTGCGACAGTCGCCGCAGTACTCGAAGATGTCGTGGTCGGCCTCGGGCGCGATGCCGGTCACGCGGTCGCCCACCTCGCCGCGCACCTTCTCGATGGTGCCCGCCGAGGCGAACGCCTTGCCGCAGCGGACGCACTCCTGCATCTCGCCGTCGTGGACCGTGTGCCACGCCTCGCCGTCGTTGCGCTCGGGCAGCAGCGAGAGGTCGAGGCCGTCCTTCATCGTGATGGCCGTTTCGGGACACCCCTGCTCGCAGAGGCCGCAGTTGACGCACTGCTCGTGGTTGAACTCCAGGTCCGCGTCCGTCGTCCGGCGGATGGCGTCGGTCGGACAGAGGTTCGAACAGGTCGGCGTGAGGTTACAGGCCTCGCTCACCTCCATCCGGCCGAACGCCGTCAGCCCGCGTATCACGTCGCGCTCGGGCTCGGCGTGTTGGACGATGGCCCGCACCGACTCGAGCGCCCAACCGTGGGTGTCGAAGTCGGGGTTCGGCCGCTCGGCCTCGATACGGCCCGTGGCCTCGTGCTCGCCGCGCGGCACCGGCGAGGGGTCGAGGCCGCCGACGAACGTCTCCAGCTCCTCGCGGAAGCGCGCGGGGTCGGGACCGGGCGCGAGGAACGTCGTCCGGTCGCCGAGGCCGAGGTCGCGGGTCGCGCGGTTCAGCCGCTCGACGAGCGCGGCCTTCGGGTCCGGCCCGGAGTGGAGACACGACTCGCCGCAGCCGACGATGGCGACCCCTCCGCGCCCGCCGCGAGCGCGTGGAGGACGTGCGCGGAGCCGACCGTGTCCGTGCAGTTGACCGACACCGGGAGTATCGGCGGGTAGCCGCCCTCGGCACCCGCGGCCGCGGCGCGGCCGTACTCGCGGAGGCGGTCGCGCGCCCGCTCGGAGCAGGTGAAGGCGACCACGGGGGTCTCGATGCCGTCGTCGCCGCGGCCGAACCACGAACCGCCGTCGTCGGTGTCCTCGTCCACGAGCGCCTCGACCTCGCGGGCGAGCCGTCGGTTCGAGGGCTCGCGGAGCGACACCGCGCCGGTCGGGCAGGCGCTCGTACACGCGCCGCAGTTCTGACACGCCACGGGGTCTATCTCCACCTCGTCCACGGCCGGCCGCGCGACCGCGCCGTGCGGGCACGCGTCCGAACACTCCGTACACCCCTGCTGGCTCGACGCGCCCGACGCGCACACGTCCATCTCCAGGTCGATGAACCGCGGCTTCTCGACGCCGCCGAGCAGCGACTCGACGGCCGCGACGGTTCCGGCGTCCGAGGTGGTGTAGAAGCCAATCCGGCCGCCGCGTTCGCGACGGTCCGCGCCGGGCCACACGACCTGGTCGGCGTCGAGCGTCGTCGTCTCGCCGTCCATGTCGATGGCGTCGGTGGGACAGCAGTCGGTCCATTCGCCGCGCGGGGCCTCGGGGTGGATGTCCACCGGGCGGGCGGTGACCATGTCGTCGGGGCCGCGCTCGACGCACTCCATACACGAGATGCAGTCGGCGGTGACGCGCGACCGGAGCGAGAGCGTGAACTCGCCGTACTCGCCCTCGACGGAGGCGACGCCGCCCCGGCGGAGCGTCACGTCGTCGAGGTCGAGGTCCGCGCCGGCGAACTCCCGGCCGTTCGCGACGAGCGTCACGTCGGCGGTGTCCGCGAGCGCGGCGGCCGTCTCGGGGTCGCCGACGACGGCGACGCGGTCGCCGGCCTCCCGGAGACGCGCCGCTCCCCGCTCGCCTCACGGACGCCCGCGGCCGTCGCGTTGATGACACGGGCCGTCTTGTCCGTCGCCTCGTCGCGGTCGTGGACCCACGCGCTCCCCTCCCGGTGGTCGACGAACGCGGTGGCGTCCGGGTGGAGCCCCGCCTCGGTCGCCCGCTCGCGGATACGGCTCTTACAGCCGTCGTCCGTGGCGGTCGCGACCACCTGGTCGAGGTCGTACTGGTCGATGACGTGTTCCATCGCGTCGAGGCCGTCCTGACACAGGAGGCTCGAACTGGCGACGACGTCCACGTCGCGCACCCCGTCCCGCGCCCGTTCGAGGTCGATGTCGCACGACCCGCCACAGGAGCACGCAAACGCGCCGATGTTCATACCCGTCGAATCGGCGGGCCCCCCATATCGGTTTCGGGGCCACCGGCCCATCGCGTCCTCCCGAACAGGTCTGGTTAAATGTATTTATGTAATTATTCTTTAAGATGGGGTACAACTTTTTGTGAGTTGGTATCACACCAACTAGAACCGTCTACGAAGAACGGTCAGGGAAACCATGGAAACACAATGAGCGCGGAACCGGTCTCACTCGATCTCGACCGACGTTCGTTCATGAAGGCGAGCGCACTGGCGGGCGGGCTGGCCCTCGGCGGGGGGACGGCAGGCCACGCGCTGGCCCAGAGCGACGGCGAGACCGACGGCACCGACGACGAAGGGGAACTGACGAAGACAGTCTGTAACTACTGTGCGGTCGGCTGCGGCTTCCGCGGCGAACGCGAGGGCAACGCGTTCGTCGGCCAGGAGCCGTGGCACGAGAACCCGATAAACAACGGCTCGCTCTGCTCGAAGGGGGCGGGCATCTTCTCGTCCGAACACTCCGAACGCCGGCTGAAGCACCCGCTCCAGAAGGTGGACGGGGAGTGGCGGAAGATCTCGTGGAACGAGGCGTACGACCACATCGCCTCGGAGCTGAACACCATCGTCGAGGAGGACGGCCCCGACGCGACGATGTGGCTCGGCAGCGCCCACCACTCCAACGAGGAGGCGTACGCGTTCCGGAAGTTCGCCTCGATGTTCGGCACCAACAACGTGGACCACCAGGCGCGTATCTGCCACTCCACGACGGTCGCCGGCCTCGCCAACACGTGGGGTTACGGCGCGATGACGAACACCATCAACGACTACCGGAACTTCGACCTCAACGTCATCATCGGGCAGAACCCGGCCGAAGCCCACCCCATCGCGATGCAGCACATCCTGGAGGGCCAGAAGCGCGGCGGGAAGATCGCCTGCGTGGACCCGCGGTTCACCAAGACCGCGGCCCACGCGGACGAGTTCTTCCGCATGCGCCCGGGGACGGACGTGGCCCTCATGATGGGGCTCATCCGCTACCTGCGCGAGCAGGACGAGCTCGACCGCGAGATGCTCGACGAGCGCGTCTTCGCGTGGGAGGACCTCGCCTCCGAGCTGGACCGCTACGACCTCGATACCGTCGCCGACATCACCTGGATGAGCGTCGAGGAGATCCAGCAGCTCGGGGACATGATAATCGAGGCCAAGCCCAGCGTCCAGATCGAGTGGGCGATGGGCGGCACCCAGCACAACAACGGGACGCAGAACATCCGCTCGTACGCGGCGCTGTCGCTCGGTAGCGGCTCCGCGGCGCGCTCGGGCGGCGGCCTGCAGGTCATGCGCGGCCACGCCAACGTCCAGGGGGCGACCGACCTCGCGGTCGCGAGCCACATCCTGCCCGGCTACTACGGCGTCGGCTCGCGCGGCTCGTGGGAGTACTGGGCCGACGTGTGGAACCAGAGCCCGTTCACGAGCGGGTCGACGGACTTCGACACGCTGTACGACCGCTTCTCGACGATGCCCCAGGACGTCTGGACGGAACAGGGCGGGGCCGCCGACGCGAGCGCGATGGACCGCTCGCTCATGTTCCAGAACGGGCTCACGGTCGCCCGCTGGTTCGAGGAGCGCTCCCGCAGTCCGAGCGGCTCAACGAGACGCCGCTGTACCAGGAGAACGACCTCCGTGCGGCGTTCTTCTGGGGCCACTCCGCGAACTCCATCTCCGAGATGGGGAAGATGCAGCAGGCGATGCAGAACCTCGACCTGCTGGTCGTCGTGGACGTGTTCCCGTCCGTCGCGTCCGTGCTGCCGGACCGCGACGACGGCGTCATCATCCTGCCGGCGTCGAGCCAGTACGAGCACTACCGCTCGCTGACGAACTCGCACCGCTCCATCCAGTGGTCGGAGCCGGTGCGGCCGCCGTCGCACAACTCCCGGCCCGACCTGCGGATCATCCAGGAACTCGCCGCGAAACTCGGCGAGTATGACTACTGGGACGGCCTCGGCGCCCACTTCGACTGGGGCTCCGGCCCGAACATCCACAACGGGAAGTCCACCTACGAGGAGGTCATCCGCGAGATAAACATCGGCCTGCGGACCATCGGCTACATCCAGAGCCCCGAACGGCTCCAACAGCACCTCGACTACGACTACGCGTTCTCGACGGAGACGCTGAAGGCCGAGGAACAGGGCTTGCCGGTGTCCGACGAGTTCTGGGGGCTGCCGTGGCCCTGCTGGGGCGAGGGCCATCCCGGCACGCCCATCATCTGGAACGACGACATGGACCCGCGCAACGGCGGGCAGGACTTCCGCGCACGCTGGGGCACGCAGGCCCCGACCCCGGACGACTGGGACGGCATGAACACGGACAAGCCGTACCCGATGCAGGACACCGTCGACGCGAAGGGCGTCGAGGAGGGGACGAACCTCCTGCGCGACGAACTCGTCCCGGAGAACTGGGAGAGCGACTACCAGGGCGTCATCAACGGCGTCCCGGAGTACCCCGGCTGGAAGACGGTCCTCCCCGAGGACCTCACCAACCCGGACGCGCTCTCGCTCCCCTACCAGTACGCGCTCGACCCGAACGAGTCCGTGTACACGCTGGCGCAGGAACTCGTCAGCCGGGGGATGGAGGAGCACGTGGTCCAGCCCGGCATGAACGTCGAGGAGTCGCTGGAGTGGTGGGAACAGTACGACTACAAACAGCCCGACGCGCCGACGGGGCGCGGCCGGGCGCGGGCGACGGTGTGGAACTTCATCGACACCGTCCCCGTCCACCGCGAACCCATCGAGAGCCCGCGGCCGGACCTGGTGGAGCAGTGGCCCGCGAACGGCCAGCAGAAGAACTTCTACCGGTTCGACCAGAACAACTCGGTCACCCAGGAGGACGCGATGCAGAAGGTGGCCGACCAGGGGCTCAACACCATCATGACCACCGGCCGGCAGGTGGAACACCAGGGCGGCGGCTCGGAGACGCGGTCGAACGAGATGACCGCCGACCTCCAGCCGCACATGTACGCGGAGATAACGCCGGCGACGGCCGAGGACCTCGACGTGGACGGCGGCGACATGCTCATCGTGTCGTCGACGGACCGCGGGTCCATCCTCGTGAAGGCGCGGGTGACGGACCGCCCGAACGACAGCGAGACGTTCCTCCCCTTCCACTGGGGCGGCGTCTTCAAGGGACAGAGCCTGGAGGACCGCTACCCCGAGGGGACGGTCCCGTACGCCATCGGCGACTCCGTGAACGCCATCACGTCGCGCGGCTACGACGTGGAGACGCAGATGCAGGAGACGAAGGTATCGATGGTCCGGCTGGAGCCGGCCACGGAACAGCGCATGGAGGAACTGAACATGGAGGTCATCGACTTCCCGCAGGACCGGGACGGCATCGGTCTCCAGAAGGACTTCGATGTCCGTGACTCCGAGACGGTGCAATAATGTCTACAAACGAACAAAACAGAGAGGTCCTGGGCCAGGGCGTCATGAACGTCGGGGAGGGAGCGCGTATCTTCCCCGACGTGGAAGCGTGCATCGACTGCGGCGGCTGTGTCGTGGCGTGCAAGCGGACGTGGGACGTCGGCCCGCAGGAACAGCGCATCAGCATCTCGACGATGCTGGAGGGACAGGAGGCGGACGAGGGGTTCAACCACCGGAGCTCACAGGCGCTCGCGGAGGGTGCGAGCCCGGGCGAGACGTCCATTCCGATGCAGTGTTACCACTGCGAGAACGCGCCGTGCGTCTCGGTGTGTCCGGTGGACTCGCTGATCAAGAAGGAGAACGGCTTCGTCGAGGTCCGCGACGACCTCTGTATCGGCTGTCAGTACTGCCTCTCCGCGTGTCCGTTCGGGGCGCCGCAGTTCCCCGACTCGAACGACGGCTCGGCACAGGTGTTCGGCACCGGCGGCACGATGGACAAGTGTACGATGTGCGAGGAGCGCCAGCACGTCGGCAAGGGGCCGGCCTGCGCCGAGGAGTGCGCGACCGACGCTATCCTCGTCGGCGACGCGGCCGAGATCGCCGACGAGATGGAGAAGCGCGGCTCCGCGCCGTTCTTCAACGACCAGGCGATGGAGATAATCTTCGGCGAGGAGGCCGGTGAGTTCTCGTGAGCGAACTCCCCGAGACCCGTAGCTACGGCGGCCTGTCCATCCTCGTCTCCGCCGTCGTCGGCGTCGCCGCGGCGCTGGGGAGCATCTGGTGGGCGAGCGGCTTCGGGCCGTTCTACGAGACGCTGTTCCGGGTCGGCCCGACCGTCGCGGGCGGCGGCGTCGGCACGGACTGGGTCGAGGGCAACACCATCGCCGAACTGGACTTCCTCATCGCGCTCATTCACGCGGCCGACGTCCTGATGGGCGTGTTCATCCTGTTCATGGTGTTCCTCCACTGGTCGGCGTTCCGCCGCATCGCGGCGCGGATGCGCCAGCCCGGCGAGCAGGCCGACGCCGGCGACGTGGTCGCCGACGGCGGCGAGGTCGAGGGAGGTGAGGACCGATGACGAGCCTCGACCACGGGAAGTTCACCCGGATGACGACGACGTTCCACGCCCTGCTGGGGCTGGACGTGTTCATCCTCTTCTTCACCGGCTACGGCATCATGTTCAACGACGAGCTGTGGTGGCTCGCCGAGCTGATGGGCGGCACCGCGGGCGTCGCCGCCGTCCACCGCGTGGCCGGCGCGGGCCTCATCGCGCTCATCGTCTTCTGGATCGTGCTCATGGTCATCACCCCGACCGGCCGCTCGAACTTCCGGGAGATACTCCTCACCCGGGAGGACATCGAGGCGATGATACAGGACGTGAAGTTCATGCTGGGGCGCGCCGACGAGCGCCACCCGAACGCCCTGCAGTTCGCGGGCGGGAAGGCCGACGAGGTCCCGCTGCTCACCTACATCGGGAAGGGCGTCGTCTACATCTTCAGCGTCGAGCTGACGCTCCTGTCCATCTCGGGGCTGCTCATCTGGTCGAAGACCGGCGTGATGGAGGTGTACGCCACCCGGACGGCCGCGATGGCGTTCGTCGTCTTCCACGGCCTGCTCGGCGTCATCATGGTGATGGGGATAATGTTCCACATCTTCGAGCACGGCTTCCACCCCGCGTTCTACCCGCTGGAGCCGAAGGCGTTCATCCCCCGGAGCATGATTCCGGAGGACCACTCCGGCAACGGCGAGTGGGGCATCGAGAAGCTCGAACTGTCGCCGTCGTGGCACTGGGTCACGACCGTGATGGGGGTGTTGACCGTCATCGGCATCGTGTCGTTCCTCGTCGGGAGTATCTTCGACGAGGGGTATCCGGTGCCGCGCGAACTCGTCATCGGCGGGGGACCGACCTCGCTGCTGATGACCATCGGCATCAACATCGGCGTCTTCGTGCTGTTCGTCGGCATCGTGCTGTCGATGTACGGGAACGTGCTCCGCGTCCGCTGGGAGAAGGAGCTCGCACAGCGCCAGGAGGAGGGCGAAACCGTCGCCGCGGACGGCGGCGAGCCGAGCGACGACTGACTTCCGGTTCTTCCTCCTTCGGTTTTCCTCGCCTCTAGGCCGACAGCAGCTCCGCGCCCTCGGTGGAGAGTTCGACCGTCACGTCCTGTCGGGTCTGCTGTTGTATCTGGTCGATGTTGCGCGTCAGCACCTCGAGGATGTCGCGCGGCTCCGGGTACACGAGCATGTTCCCGTTGTCGTCCTCCATGACGAGCTGGGTGTCCGTGAGCGCGACCTGGTCGTTCTCGATGCGCGCGACGATGGCCGGCAGCGCTTCCGCGCCGCCGGGGTCGCCCTCCTCGACCATGTCGATGTACAGCGATTCGAGGCCGATGAGGTCCTTGTACTCGCGGACCTGCTTCGCACACCGAACCATGTCCTTCGTTATCTCGGTCTTCTGCGGATTGCCGTGCTCGCCGTCGTAACAGTGCTGGCACACCCGGAGTTCGATTCGCATTACCCGGTGTTACCTACCGACCGACTTGACTTGTGGGGTACTGTTTAGTAGTCGCACGGAGAGCATCGGGTATGGCTGGAGCACTCGATATCGTGTATAGCGTGGCGATGCTCGGACTCGCGGTGGCCGGGACCGCGTACGTGTTCTTCGGCACGACCGACCGCACCGGCACGGAGACGACGCTCTCGAACGCGAGTCTCGTCGTCGCGACCGCGCTGTTCCTCGCGGTGATGGTCTGGAGCGTCGTCTGACCGCGCCCCCGCTCTTTTGGCCCGCGGCCGCGTAGCGTACCGCGTGTTCACGAGCGCACTCGCAGTCGTGTACGGAGCCGTAGCGGTCGCCGTCCCGCGGCGCGTCATCCGTCTCGCGGAGCGGCTGGTCCTCGTCGGCTACGAGAACGCCGAGGAACTGGAACCGTCCGAATGGTACGTCAACGCCGTGCGCGCGGAGGGCGCGGTGCTGGCGCTGGCCGGCGTCGTCGGTCTGCTCGCGGAGCGGCGTGGCGAGGAACCGCCCGAGGAGGACGAACCGGAGTAAGTCAGTCGTCGGCGGGCGCGCCTGCGCCCGCGTAACCGACCTCTATCTCGCCCGCGTCGAGTTCGGCCTCGACTTCACGGGCCGCCTGTACCATGTTCTCCATCTTCCCGTAGGCGACCTCCCGGGAGGAGCTTCAGCCCGCAGTCGGGGCTGACGGTGAGCCGCTCCGGCGGGACGACCTCGAACCCCTTCCGGATGTTCTCCTTGATCTCCTCGACGGACTCGACCTCCGCGACGTGGGCGTCCGTCACGCCGAGCGCGAGGTCCGGCTCGAAGTCGCCGTCGGCGAACACCTCGATCTGCTCGTAGTCGCCGTTACACAGTTCCACGTCGAACTCGTCGATGGGGAACTCGTTTATCTCCGGGTAGACGCGCGAGTAGTCGCCGTAGCAGACGTGGAGGCCGATACGCACGTCGTCGGGGATGCCGGCGACGATGTGTTCGAGACACTCGCCGACGATGGCGTGGTCGTCCGGCGTCGTGGCGAGCGCCGGCTCGTCGATCTGGATGTAGCGCGCACCGGCCTCGACGAGCTTCTCGACCTCCTCGTTCACGAGGTCCGCGAGGTCGTACGCGAGCTCCTCCTCGTCGTCGTACGCCTCGTTGAACGACCAGTTCGCCAGCGTGTACGGCCCCGTGATGGGCACCTTCACCGAGCGGTCGGCGACGCCGGTCGTGAACTCGAACTCGTCGACGAGCCACGGCTCGTCGTAGGCGACTTCCTCCGTGACCGAGGGCTTGTCGAAGTAGTTGTGGCCCCACACCTTCACGGGGCCGTTGAACTCGTAGCCGTCGATTCGGTGGGCGAAGAACTCCACCATCTCGTTGCGGCGCATCTCGCCGTCCACGACGGCGTCCAGCCCCGCGCGCTCGTGTTCGTTCGTGATGACGCGACACGCGTCGTCGTGCGCCTCGTGGAGGTGTTCCGCCGGGAAGTCGTACTCGTCGCCCTCGTGGACGTCCTCGGCGCGGTTGAGCCACTTCGGCTTGGGGTACGAGCCGACGACGGTCGTCAGCAGGAAGCTGTCGGTCGGGTGGTCCGCGGGCCGGAACTGCTCGCGGTTGTCGCTCATGCTTCCACCTCCTCGAGGTCGGCGGCGGTCGCGAGCGTCTCGGCCTTCGCCTCCGCCTTGTTGACGGGCAGGTAGAACAGCTCCGTGTTCGAGGTGAGGTAGGCCCGCTCGAACGACTGGGCGGGCACCTGCTCCGTGAACCAGTCGAACCGCTCGCGGACGGTCGCCGGCTCCTCGACGAGCGTGTTCTGCCCGTCGACGACGCCGAGCGCCACCGACCCCTTCGTGCCGTACTCCTGGACGTTGTAGACGTTCTGCTCGTGGTCGCTCACGAGGTCGAAGCCGATAGCGTCCACGTCGGCGTCCATCAGGTGCGCGTAGGTCTTCTCCTCCAGCGCGCCGTAGAACGGATGGACGACGACCTCAGCGTCGGTCGCCGCGGCCACCGCGTCGAGGGCCTCGCTCGCGCGCTCGTCCGTGCCGTCGTCCGGTGCGTTCTCGACCAGCGAGGGTTCGAGCAGGAACAGCGTCTCGTGGTCGGGGCTCGGCGACCTCGCCGGCGAGGAACTCGCCGACCGCCTCCAGCAGGTCGTCGCCGTAGTGCTCGTCCGTGGCGAGGTCCGCGAGGGTGTACGGGCCGGGGAGAACGGCCTGCAGCGAGTCGGTGAGTTCGCTCGCGGCCGCAAGCTCCGCGGCGACGTCGCCGCTCGGCGTCAGGTCCTCGGTGACGACCGGCTCGCGGTAGAAGTTGTTGTTGTCGTAGTAGCGGACGATGCCGCGCGTCTCCACGCCCTCGTGGACGGCGAGCGGGTGCGCGAGCATGTCGTCCCAGCGGCCCTGTCCCTCGGTTATCAGGTCGAGTCCCGCCTCGACCTGCGTCTCCACGAGCTCGGCACGGACGCGGTCGTACGCGTCGGCGAGTTCGCCCGTCTCGTCGCCCGAGACGAGGTCGGACTTCTGGTGGCCCTTCAGGTCCGATAGCTCGACCTTCGCGTCGTCGGGAAGGGGGTACAGCCCCGGTGTCGTCGCGACTAGCTCCGTCATTACTCCCCCGTTCGTCATGCCGTCGCTTAATATTTCCGAAGCAATCTAATGCTTGGTGGTAATCTCAAGCACCGCGAGCCGCTCGAACGGGAACGACTCCTCCGCCGCCGTCTCGGCGGCGAGACCACGCGCGTCGGCGTACGACGCGACGGCCCCGATGTCCGTGAGCGTCGAGACCAGGAGCAGGACGCTCCCGTCGGGCGCGAGCACCCGGGCCACGCCGTCGAGGAACGCCTCGATGACCTCGCGGCCGGTTTCCCCGCCCGTGAGCGCGCGCTCCATCCAGTCGTCGCGCTCTGCGGCCTCGTCG
Organism: Halosegnis marinus; assembly: GCF_029338355.1. Taxonomy (GTDB): domain Archaea; phylum Halobacteriota; class Halobacteria; order Halobacteriales; family Haloarculaceae; genus Halosegnis; species Halosegnis marinus. The sequence continues at coordinate 2,655 of NZ_CP119802.1, read as the reverse complement.
CGCGGCAGGTACGGGGGATTGAACAGCACGCGGTCGAACGCGCCCGCCCGGAAGGGGGCGACGAGGTCCGCCCGGACGACGGGGAGGTCGGCTCCCTCCTCGCGGGCGTTCTCGCGGGCCCGCCGGCAGGCGTGGGGGTTCACGTCGCTCGCGGTCACGGCCGCGCCCGTCTCGGTCGCGACGCGGGCGGCGACGTAGCCGGAGCCCGTGCCGACCTCCAGAACGCGCTCGTCGCGCTTGACGCGCTCGACGGCCGTGTCGGCGAGGAGTTTCGAGTCCTCGGCGGCCCCGTACACCTCCGTCTCCATCCCCCGGCGGGCGGCGAGGTCGTCGCTACCCATCGGCGCCCCCGTCGTCGTCCCCGCTCCCGGTGTCGCCGCCGTCGGTCGCGGGTTCGACGGCCGCCTCGGGCTCCCCGTCCGACCGCTCCTCGCCGTTCGGTTCGTTCCCGTCAGCCGCGACCGCTCGCTCGTCAGCGACGCGGAGTCCGCCGTCCTGCTCGCGCCCGGAGAGGACGCGCTGCGGGAACGGGATGGCGATGCCCTCGCGCTCGAAGGCCGTCTTCACGGACTCCATGACGGCGTTCTGGGCCGCCCACTTCCGCTGTATGGTGGGGTTGTCGATGTAGAAGCGGAGCGTGAGCACGACGGCGCTGTCGCCGAACGACTCGACGACCACGTCCGGCGCGGGCGACTCCTTCAGGTCGTCGAGCCCCCCCATCGCGTCGGCGGCCGTCTCCATCGCCCGGGCCACGTCGGTGTCGTAATCGACGCCCACGTCGACCGTGACGCGCAGGCGATCGTTCTTCGACCGATTGAGCACCGCCCTGCTGGTTATCTCGTCGTTCGGTATCATCACCACCTCGTCGTCGAACGTCCGTATCTCCGTGTTCACGATGGAGACGTCCGTGATGATGCCCTCGTGGTCGCCGATCTCGACCCAGTCGCCGAGCTTGAACGGCCGGGAGAAGAGGAGGACGAAGCCGGCGAGGACGGCGCCGAGGGTTTGGCGCGCCGCGAGACCGAGCACGACACCGAGGACGCTGGCCGACAGCAGCACGTTCCCGACGCCTGCGTCGAACAGCAGGAACGTGAACAGTATCGCGGGCACGAACAGGGCTATCTGGACGACGTGGTGGAGTATCTCGCGCTGGTGGGTCGAGATGGCGTCCCGACGCTCGCCGACGCGGACGAACCGCTTCGTGATGCGCGTGACGGTGTAGGTCACCCCGAGCGCCAGCAGCGCGATGAGCGCGCGCACCCCGGTCGTTGGCCCGGGTCGGACCTCGCCCCACGCCGTCGCGACGGGTCCCCACTGGTTCCAGATGTCGACGAGAACCGCGCCGGCGGCGATGCCGAGCGCCATCCCGACCGCCGACTGGACGGCCTCGGCCGCCTCGTCGGAGAGGCGACCCTTCAGGAGGCCGCCGCAGGCGTACACGATACCCGCGGCGGCGAGGAAGGCCACCACGACGACCGCGGAGGCGGCGAACTGCTCGCCAGGACTGTCGAGCAGGCCGCGGACGCCGATCTGTGCGAGCGTCACGGCTCGCCCACCTCCCACGCCAGCGCGGCGAGTTCGGCGAACTCGGCCGGCGTGACGGTGCCCGCGCGCTTCGACATGAGGTCCTCGTCCGCGGCATCGACCACGGCGTCCGGGTCGCCCAGCCCCGAGATGTGGGCCGTGTTGCGGACGGCGTTACGCATCGTCTTGCGCCGCTGGGTGAAACACGCCGTCACGAAGTCGAGGAAGAACGCCTCGTCCGGCACGGTGTAGTCGGGGTCCCGCGGCGTACACCGGACGACGGCGCTCTCGACGCGGGGCCGCGGGTCGAACGCCGCGGCCGGCACGTCCTCGACGACCTCGACCGCGGCGTAGTGGCCCGCCGTGACGGAGAGGCGGCCGTACTCGTCGGTGCCGGGGTCGGCGGCCATCCGGTCGGCGAACTCCTTTGAAACATCAACACGAGCGGGCGCTTCTCGGGGAGCAGGCGGAACGCTATCTCCGAGGAGACGCCGTACGGGAGGTTCGAGACGCAGGCGGTAAAGTCGGGCAGGTCCACGTCGAGCGCGTCGCCCTCGACGACCGTGAGCCGGCCGGCATCGACCTCGGCGGCGAACTCCTCGCGGAGGAAGGCGGCCAGTTCGGGGTCGCGCTCCACGACGGTCACCTCGTCGCCGGCGGCGAGCAGGCGGTCGGTCAGCGCCCCGGTGCCGCCGCCGATCTCCAGCAAGTGGCCGCGGTCGGCGTCCTCGGGGAGGTACGACGGGATACGGTCGAGCACCCGGTCGTCCACGAGGAAGTGCTGGTCGAAGTCGGGGTCCCCCCGCTTGGCGCGGCGGATGAGCGCGTCGGGGTCGCGCGAGGCAGTCACTACCCGCCGTTCGGCACGCCCGATGAAAAGCCTTCACGACCCGGGACGGCTACTCGCCCCGGACGAAGATGCGGTACTTCAGGTCGTCCTCGCGGAGTTCCTCGGCGATGCGTTCGGCGAGGACCTCCCGCGGCTTGTGGAGGCCGGAGACGCGCTCCGTCAGCTCCTCGAACGACTCGAACGGCTTCCGCTTGCGCTCGTCGAGGATGTCGTTGCGCAGCTTCTTCCCGATGCCCGGCAGGAGGTTCAGCTGGTGGAGCCGCAGCGTGATGGGCTGGGCG